>DASRJO010000130.1:0-16624 GCA_035649435.1 Candidatus Krumholzibacteriia bacterium
TGCACGACATCGATCTGCAGGTGCGGGATGGCGAGTTCCTGGCCGTGATGGGGCCTTCCGGTTGCGGCAAGAGCACCATGCTCAACATCATGGGGCTGCTGGATGCACCCACGGCGGGCACGGTGGAGTTGGACGGCCGGCCCGTGCTGTGGCACAGCGACGCCGCTCTCGCCAGGGTGCGCAACGCCGAGATCGGCTTCATCTTCCAGACCTTTCACCTGATCAGCGATCTCAACGTGCTGGACAACGTCGAGCTGCCGCTCCTGTACCGGCAAGTCCCGGGAAGCACGCGACGCGCGAGCGCACGCGAGGCGCTCGAGCGCGTGGGGCTCGGCTCACGCATGCATCACTTCCCGTCGCAGCTCTCCGGCGGACAGCAACAGCGGGTCGCCATCGCCCGCGCCATCGTCGGCCGGCCCAAGCTGTTGCTCGCCGACGAGCCCACGGGCAACCTGGACAGCCAGATGGGCGACGAGATCGTCCAGCTGCTCGCCGAGCTGCACCGCGACGGCACGACGATCGTCATGGTGACGCACGACGCCCGTCTGGCCGGCCGCACCGACCGCACCCTCCGGCTGTTCGACGGCCGGCAAGTAGCCTGAAGGAGATCGACATGTGGGTGCACTACACGAAGCTGGCGCTCAAGGTTCTGTGGCGTCGCAAGGTGTTCACGAGCATCAGCCTGTTCGGCATCGGGTTCACGCTCATGGGGCTCCTGGTCATGAGCGCCATGATCGATCATCTCCTCGCGCCTCGATCCCCCGAAACCAGGCTCGCGCGCATCCTGCACGTGTCATACGTCTCGCTCGAGGGCAAGGATAGCCGGTCGAACGGCGGCGCAGGGTACGGTTTCCTCGACCGTTACGTCCGCGGACTGCCGGGCGTCGAGCGCATGGCCATCGTTTCCGAGCCACAGGATGTGAACGGCTTCGTGAGCGGTGAAAAGGTCATCTCCAAGTTGCGCTACGCCGACGACGAGTTCTGGAACGTGCTCGACTTCGACTTCGTGGAGGGCGCGCCATACGGCGCCGAGGACGAGAAAGGCGCCAATCAAGTGGCGGTCATCAGCGAGACCACGCGCAGGAAGTACTTCGGCGACGCCAAAGCCGCGGGGCGAACGATCGAAGTGGGCGGTGCTTCGTATCGCGTGGTCGGCGTGGTTCGCGACGTCCCCTTCTACCGCACCGCGGCGGCCGGCGACATCTGGGCTCCCGTCAGCACGAATCGCACCCCGAATTTCCGTGAGCAACTGCGGGGAGGTTTCATCGGATTGCTCCTCGCCAGAAGCCGGTCCGATTTCCCGACGATTCGGGCCGAGTTCGCCTCGCGGTTGCAGCGCGTCCAGTTCCCAGACGACAATTACAACGTCATTCGCGGCGTGCCCATGACACGGTTTCAGGAGCTGGTGCGGCAGGTCGCCTATTCCGAACCGGAGAAGCCGGCGACGGCGCGTGCCATGGCGCTCCTCACCGGCGCCGCGTTGCTCTTCATGCTGCTGCCGACGATCAACCTGGTGAACATCAATGTGAGCCGTATCTTCGAGCGATCCTCCGAGATCGGCGTGCGCAAGGCCTTCGGCGCCTCCTCCCGGCGGCTCGTCTGGCAGTTCGTGTTCGAGAACGTCATCCTCTGCCTCGTCGGAGCTGCGATCGGTCTCGTGGGCGCAGTCTTCCTGTTGGCTTGGATCAATGGCAGCGGCCTCTTGCCGCACGCAGAGTTCGGCATCAACGGACGTGTGTTCGCCTATGGATTCGTCCTCGCGGTGTTTTTCGGCTGCCTTTCGGGCGTCTACCCGGCCTGGCGGATGGCCCGCTTGCATCCCGTCGCCGCGCTGAGAGGAGACACGCGATGATCGCGCATTTGTTCACCGTCATTTGGAACCGGAAGCGCGCCAACGCTCTCGTGCTCGGCGAGATCGCGGCCTCGTTCCTGGTTCTCTGCGTCGTGTGTACGACGGTCGCGTACTTCGTGCACAACCGTCGCCAACCGCTGGGATTCGACTGGCACGACGTCTGGCGTGTCCGCATCGGTTTCGGCGAGTACCACACCAGCAGTGAAGAAGTCCGGAGTGCCACTTGGGAGCGTTTGATGCGTTTGCAGCAAGAGACGCGCGCCCTCCCTGGTGTCGAAACCGCAGGCCTCATGATCAACACTCCGTACTCGGGCGACACCTCGAGTTGGACGATGAAGACTCCCCGAGGAGAGCTGGATGTGCTCATCGGCGCCATGGCCCCCGAGGCTGCGGACGCGCTGCGCTTCCGTATTGTCGCCGGACGCATGTTTGGTCCGGGCGATGAGAGCACGGACTGGATTCCTTTGGTCGTCAACCGCAAGCTCGCCCAGGCTCTCTTCGGTGACGCCGATCCATTGGGACAACCCTTGCCGCATTGGGACGACGCGGGTCGTCTGCGCGAGCGCGAAGCCGACGAGAGCGACTTCCGTGTGATCGGTGTCGTCGCAGACTATCGGCGCGATGGGGAGGTTTCGGCATCGCCCTATGCCGCCTTCAGCCAGCTGCGCGCTGGTCCCAACAGTTGGCCCCCAGAGTGCATCCTGATTCGCACGCACCCAGGAACCACGGCGGAGATCGAGGAGAGGCTTGCGCACCGATTGCACGAGCTGGCCCCGGATTGGTCCTTCGATGTGCGGACTCTCGCCTCGCGGCGGCAAGAGGCACTGCGCTCGCGGCTCATGCCACTGTGGATCGGTGGAACGGCGGCGGCCTTTCTCATCGTCATGGTGGCGATGGGACTCATGGGTGTGCTGTGGCTCAACGTCACGCGGCGAACCCGCGAGCTCGGGCTGCGTCGTGCGCTCGGCGCCACTGCGGGGGGAGTGCGTCTCCAGGTCCTGGGCGAGCTGCTTGCACTCACCACGGTGGCCGTCGTGCTGGGGGCAATTGTCTTCATGCAGGCGCCCTTGCTCGGAATCGCGGGGTGGGTCCCTTGGCAGATATACGGCGCCGGCGTGCTGGCATCTCTCCTGATCCTCTATCTTCTGGTCGTCCTGTGCGGCCTGTATCCCAGCTGGCTCGCGACCCGAGTGCACCCGGCGCAGGCGCTACACTACGAGTGAGCGGGCTCGCGCCGTGTGCGGTGCGGAATGTGGCACGATGCAGGCCGCCCTCCGGACTCGAAGGCCCGGCTCGAGCGCCGAAGCTGCAATCGTTCGCGAAGGATTCCCATGATCCTCGTCATCGATGACGATTATTCGGTGACCGCGTCCCTCGGGTTGCTGCTGCGCCAAGCGGGACACGCGACGCTCGCCGCTGCGACACCTGACGTCGCGCTGGCATCGGTCGTGCGCCCCGACGTTCGTCTCGTCCTGCAGGACATGAACTTCTCACGGCGCACGACGGGCGAGGAGGGTCTCGATCTGCTGCGGCGCCTCAAGACGGCGCGGCCCGACGTGCCCGTCATCCTGATCACCGCCTGGGGATCGATCGCTCTCGCCGTCGACGGCATGAAGGCCGGTGCCGCCGACTTCATCACCAAGCCGTGGAACAACGAGCAGATCTTGCAATCGGTGGAGACCGCGATCGGCCTCGCCGAGGTCTCCGCCGCCGCCAAGACCGGCGCCGTGACACGAGATCGGCTCGAAGCGAAGCACGACATTCACGACGCGATCGGGCACGACCCGGCGTTCTTGCGCGTCCTCGATCTCGCTTGTCGTGTGAGCGCCACCGACGCCTCCGTTCTGTTGACGGGAGAAAGCGGCACGGGCAAGGAGGTGATCGCCGGCATCATCCATCGCAACAGCAAGCGCCGCAACGGGCCCTTCGTGAAGGTGAATCTCGGCGGCGTCCCTCCGGCACTGTTCGAGAGCGAGATGTTCGGCCACGTTCGGGGTGCCTTCACCGATGCGCACCGCGACAGGATGGGGCGCTTCGAAGCCGCGACTCGTGGCACGATCTTCCTCGACGAGATCGGCGAGATCGAACCGAGCTGCCAGGTGAAGCTCTTGCGTGTGCTCCAGGACCGCACCTACGAAGTGCTCGGGTCGAGCGAGACGCGCTCGCTCGACGTGCGTGTGGTTTCCGCCACCAACCGCGATCTGGCCGCCGCCGTTGCCGGTGGGCGCTTTCGCGAGGACCTGCTGTACCGTCTGAATCTGATCGGCCTGCACTTGCCATCGCTGGCCGAACGGCGGGGCGATATTCCGCTCGTCGCCGCTCACCTGCTCGCGGCCATCGGTCGCAGCCACGATCGCAGCGATCTGGTCCTGAGCGCAGATGCGCAGGCTTGGCTGCAAGCGGCGGACTGGCCGGGCAACGTGCGACAGCTGCGCCATCATCTGGAGCGTGCCGTGTTGGTGAGCGACGAGATGCCTCTCGAGCCCCGGCATTTCTTGCAAGTGCGAGAGATGGACGCGCTCCCGGCGGGGGGCGATGACAGGCCAGCAGCGAGCCTCCCTGCCGTCGGCAGCATGACCTTGGAGGAGATCGAACGCGCCATGATCATGAAGAGTCTCCACCATCATGCCGGAAACTTGAGTCGCGTCGCCGAGTCGCTCGGCATGAGCCGGGCGGCGCTGTATCGCCGGCTCGAGAAGTACGGGATCCGCACTTGAAGCCGCGCGACGCGGCGGGCCGAACGGAGTCAGCGCCCCACCGCGATGCGAATCGTCCCCCACGGCGCCGCTCCCCGAGTCTGCAGGCGCGCTTCGTCCTCTATCTCGTGATCCTGCATGTCGTCTTCGCCGGTGTGGCGGCACTGCTGCTGCGCGGCCATCGACCCTGGTTGCTCGCGGTCGAAGTCTTCTTCCTGATCTCGGCACTGGTGGCGTTGCGACTCGTGCGCAAGCTTCTGGAGCCGGCCCGACTGTTGCGCTCGGGTGTCCAATTGCTCGAGGACGGTGACTTCGCCACCCATTTTCGCGCCACCGGCCACGCCGAGCTCGATGTCCTGGCGCAGGTCTTCAACCGCATGTCGCACATGCTGCACGAGCAGCGCATCCTCAACGAAGAGAAGGAGAGCTTTCTCGGTCGCATGCTCACGGCGACCCCGTCGGGAGTGATCACCTTCGACTTCGAGGACCGGATCGCGCTCGCCAATCCAGGGGCTGCACGCATGCTGGATTGCGCGCCAGAGGAGCTCGTCGGGCGCACGCTGCCCGACCTCGACTCCGCCTTCGCGCGCGGCCTGGCGGAACTCGCCGTGGGAGCCACAACGATCCTGGTGCTGCGTGGGCGCCGGCGCATCAAGTGCCAGAAAGGCGAGTTCTTCGACCGCGGCTTCACGCGGCGCTTCGTCCTTCTGGAGGAGCTGACCGAGGAACTGCGCCGTTCCGAGAAGGCCGCCTACGACAAGCTCATCCGCATGATGTCGCACGAAGTGAACAACACGACCGGGGCGGTGAACTCGCTCTTGCATTCTTGCCGCACCTATGCCGAACAGCTGGCGCCGCCCGATCGGCGCGAGTTCGAAACCGCGCTGGACGTGGCCATGCGTCGCAGCTCACACATGAACCAGTTCATGCGTGGCTTCGCCGATGTCGTGCGCATTCCGTCGCCTGCCCGCACACCGCAGGACCTGCACCAATTGCTCGATGACATTCTGCGCCTGGTGGAGCCCGAAGCCACGTCGCGGCAGATTCGCATCGAGGCGAAGCGGGCCCCGACGTTCCCCGAGGTCTCCTGTGACGCATCGCAGATGGAGCAAGTGCTGGTGAACGTGCTGCGGAACGCCATGGAAGCCATTGGCAGCCATGGCACGATCACCTTGCGCACGAACCATGCGTCGAGCCATGGTGGCGTTGGGCCGTCGCTCGTCGTCGAGGACAGCGGCCCCGGCTTCACCGCCGACACGGCACGTCAACTGTTCACGCCGTTCTTCACCACCAAGGAGAACGGCCAAGGGATCGGGCTCACGGTGGTGCGCGAGATCCTCGAAACCCACGGCTTCGAGTACTCGTTCGAGTCGACCGCCGGGGAGCCGACGCGGTTCAGCATCTTCTTCGGCGGCAGCTCGCAGCCGCTCGTGCACTGACGGAACATGCGCCGGTCTACTTCACTTCCTCGATCTTGCATGGTGGCGCACGGAGAGTGCAATCGGCAGCCCCACCAAGAGCATGTGGACCAGCAGACCCATGAATCGGAACTTGATGTGGAACGGAGCGGCCGAGAGCGGCACCACGACCCGGTTCATGGTGAAGTACACGATGGCGCCAAACAGGGGTCCGCTCACCCAAGGGCGATCGAGGATCACCCTCAGCTTGCGACTGATCGCGTAGTAGATCGTTGCCGCTCCCACTGCGATGCAGAAGTGCAATCCCAAGCCGAGCGCGGCATGGGGCCAACCGCCTTGGAACGCCGCACGACCCAGCAGACCGCTGGCCACGGACTGCAGAGTCCGAGCGATCGGGCGTCCGGACAGAAGACCATCGAGACTCGCATACGTAATGTCCAAGGCCCCGGCGATCAGGCCCCCGCTGAGGATTGCCGGCAAGGCCCCGGCTTTGTGAAGGGGACGCTCTGCAGAAGTGACGCTCACGGATTCTTCGCCTGCCGATTTCAGGGCGTTGCACATCCCGAGGCCGCACTGATGTCGAATTCAATGGTCGAGTAGAACACGAGGGCACTCTCGCGTCAAGATTGACACTCGGGTTCGAGGCTTCCGCAGTCCCCGGATCAACCCACATGTCGTGCGTGCTACCATTGCAATCCGATCGTGATGCTCGAGGGAACTCACAAGCGGGAACCGGCCGGCGTTGTCACCCGAGGAGCACAGGCCATGGCAGCACGACCCAAGACGATCGACGAGTATCTTGCAGCCCTGAACGATGACCAGCGAACTGCGCTCGAGAAACTGCGAAAGACGATCCGAGCGGTAGCGCCGAAAGCCGAAGAGTGCATCAGCTATGGGCTCGCCGCATTCCGTCTCGACGGAAGAGCACTCGTGGCCTTTGGCGCGAGAGCGAACCATTGCTCGTTTTTCCCAATGAGCTCTTCCACGGTGAAAACCCACCAGCGCGAGCTCGAAAACTATGACACCAGCAAGGGCACCATTCGTTTTCCAGCACGAAAGCCTCTGCCCGTTGCGCTCGTGCGCAAGCTGGTCAAGTCGCGGATCGCGGAGCACGAGGCGCGGGGTGGAAAAGCGCCGCGGCCGCGCGCGGCAACCGGAAGGAGCAGCGCACGCCCCGAACTGCGCGGTTCGAGGGGCAACACAGGTCGGAAACGAGCCGCCCGAAAGACTCCCCCGACTGGCTGAACGAACGCACTCCGAGAACTCAGCAATGCTGCGGTGACCAAGCGGCTCGCCGCCCGACGTTGAATCCGCGGTCAGAGCGCCTGCACCCTAGTGCCGCCAAGGTCAGGGCTGTCGACAGAGTGGACAGAAAGTGTCTACACGCTCGACACTTTCACGAACTCCGAAGATGAAACCCGAGGTCCAGAGCCAGATACTCGTTGGCATGAAGCTTCCAAGAGCTCTGTGCCAGTCACTCTGAATGAGAGGCGCCGGTGAATGTCGCAGACGCGAGCCAATGTCGTGAAGGTTTTGCAGCGGTGAGTTCGAACGTGAGATCGCAAGGTCACGGGTGCGGATCCACTGCGCCAACGGGACGATGGCGGCAACTCGACTCTCTCCGGCTGAGGAAGGAGCAGAAAGCCGTGTTCCAGACCGACAATCGTAATCCACTCGACAGAAAGGAGCCGAGAGCCACCGCGCCGGACCGACAATCGTGATCCACCGAGGGAAACCAGGTCGAGAGCCGCGCATGCCGGACCGACAATCGTGATCCATTCAACGGAAGCTGCCACGCGTGCCGGACGAGCCTGCACGGGAATTGCGTGCGCTCGCCGCGTGGGAACGTGCTCGCGCGCTCAGGTGGTGGGTGTGCGGCGTTCCTCGAAGTAGATGCGGTAGCAGGCAGCGGCGAGGGCGAGAGTGATCGGCCCGACGACGATGCCGAGGAAGCCGAAGAGCTTGAGCCCACCCAAGATGGCGAGAAGCAACCAGAGGAGCGGCAGCTTCATCTCGCGGCCGATGAGATAGGGCCGGAGCACGTTGTCGACGAGGCTCACGACGAGTGTGCCCCAAATGGCGAGCGCGATGGCGCCGCCCGTGTTGCCGGTGATGTGCAGACCCACGGCCACCGGCACCCAGACAACGACAGGGCCGATGAATGGAATCAACGCCGCGATGAAAGTGGCGCTGGCGAGAAGAAGCGGCACCAGTGCCCCAGTGAACCAGTAGCCCAATCCGGCCAGGATCGCTTGGGTCGCGGCCGTCAAGATGACGCCGCGGAACACCGCATTGATCGTGCGTTCTGTGATCCTGAACAGACGTGCCGTGAACTCCGGCGCCAAGGGCAATGCCCGGCCCACCTGCTTGAGCCAGCCGGGTCCATGTCGCAGGAAAAAGAAGTACACCGTGATGGTGATCATGAGCTGGATTGCGGCAGCAGGAACGCTCTTCGTCATGCTCCGCAGCCGACCCAACAGGAACTCTTGAACACCGATGGCGATTCTCTGCATCTCGACCTCGAGGACCATCGGCCCGCGCGACGAGTCCACGCCGAGCGCCCAGTGTGCGACGCGCCGGAACGGCGATGCGTCGAGCCACTGCGAGAGGGCTTGATACGTCTCCGGACCCACGGTGGCCTGAATTTGCGGCCAAAGGCTCTGCACTTCGTCGATCAGGTTGAACACCAGGAGCACGGCGGGGACGAAGATGACGGCGAGGGAAAGGATGGTGCTGATCACCGCCGCGACCGTCGCCCTGCCACCGACCAAACGCAGGATTTCGCGATGCACCGGGAAGAAAAGCACGGCGAGCGCCAATCCCCAGAAGATGGGCTTGGCGAACTGCAGATAGATCGTGAGCAGGAGAGCCACGACGGAGAGAGTGATGATCCCGAAGCCGAGCGCGAGCGCACGGCGCCGGAACTCTTGCACCCCCTGGAGCGCGGTCTTGTCCTGAGAGAACGAGGAGCCGCCGGCGGAGCCTGGCTTCTCCGCGCCCCGTTCTTCGGTTTCTTGTGTTTCATCGATCATGAGGCAGCCGATCCTAATGCAGATCCGTGGCCGGCGCAGCAACCATGTTCAGGGCATCGATGCTTCCAACGATTGCAAAAGCTGGCGTGCGCCCGGATCGCCTGGTGAAAGGGCCACGAGTTTCCTGGCCCATGCGGCCGCTGCCTGGCGATCGCCTGCATCCTGCGAGTACGTGGCCAGAGCAGCCAAGATGTCGCGATGCGCCGGTTGCCGCACGTGCGCGTCTTGCAGCACCTCGAGTGCCCGTTGCAATTCCCCCGCTTCGGCAAGGGCGACACCGTAGACATAGGCGTGACGCGGCGTGTCCCGGCGCAGCTCCGCGGCCTTGGCGAGCAGCGGCAGCGCCTCGCGCAAGCGCTTCTGGCGCACGAACGACAAACCCATGGCGGCATAGGCTTCGGCTGCTTCTGGATCGCGCTTCGTCGCCTCCTGCAGGGTCGCGATCACTTGGTCTTCTCGCCCCTGCGCGCGATAGAGATCGGCGAGATTGATGTACGCTGGGATGAACATCGGCTGCAGTCGCAAAGCGGTGCGATACGCGGCCTCGGCAAGGTCGAGCCTGCCGAGCCGGGCGTCGACCGTTCCGAGATTCAAGTGCGACTCGACACGATCGGCGAGCTGCGTCTGCGCGTCGCGATACTCCTGCGTGACGCGATCGAGCGCCACGAGTTGGGCGGTGGTGAACTCCTGCCGCGGGACATCGAGAAGGCTGGAGAGCGCGTCGAAACGCACGGAGCGGAACGGATCCTCGAGCAGCGGCGCTCCGAGCCGTGCTCGCTGCGCAGCATCGATGGAGGCCAACGCCGCGGCGGCTGCGCGGCGCACGAGGCAATCGGAGTCACGCAGGGATGCTTCGACGGCCGGGAACGATGCAGGGCTCACGTACGCGGGCAGCAAGCCCAAAGCCGTGGCACGCACGATCGCGGGAGTTCCAGAATCCTGGATGGCGCGGACGAGTTGCGCTGCCGCATCGACCTTCCAGTACCTGCCGGCGTCGATCGCCTCGGACCAGTGCCAACCCTGCCTCCGATTGGCTCCAGCCCACTGCGCGATCGCGTCTTCGGCCCAGCCTGGTGTGCGGTCCGTGTGGCACTGGTTGCAGGCGTTGGGCGTCCCCAGCTTCTCGGATAGATCGGGACGCGGGATGCGGAAGCCGTGATCCCGCCGGCCATCGACGACCATGTACATCTGGCGCGGCATATGACACGAGACGCACTGCGAGGATTCCGTGTTCATCGGATGAAAATGATGCTGCGGCGTGTCGTATTTCGTCGCCAGGTGACATTGCGAACACAAGGCGTTGCCATCGAAGCGTAGTCTTGCCGCATGCGGCTCATGGCAGTCCGAGCACGTCACGCCCTCCTGATACATACGGCTCTGCAGGAACGAGCCATATTCGTAGACCTCGTCACGGATTTGGCCGTCGGCGTGGTAGAGCGGGTCATCGAGCAGCGCCGCGCGATAGGTCTGCTCGAGCGCTCGTCCGATCTGGACCTCGCCCCAGACAGTCGAACGCCGCGCGTGGCACGGTGCGCACGATTCGAGCTCGGCGCGGAGCGCGAGCGGCCGCGTGCGTCGCGCGATGCTGTCCCCCTCTGCCAGGACCCACTCGCTACCCGAGGTGTCCGCGAGCGCGAACGTGAAGCCGTGGAAGGCATCGTTTGTGACTCGGCCGCTCTCGGCCCATTCGACGTGACGCGAGCCAGGACCGTGACAGGCTTCGCACGCCACGTTCACATCGGTCCAGGTGGGAGCGAATAGGTCGGTCGCGAGCACGTAGTTCTCCTGCAAGTTGGTCGAGTGGCAATCGCCGCACATGTAGTTCCAGTTCTGCAGCTGACCGGTCCAATGCAAGACGTCCCGGTGGCCGATTTCCTCGTTCGGGTATAGATGGAACCAGCGCTGCCCGCCGGCGGCCGCGGGTCGCGTGTCCCATGCGACGCTGAGCGCTTGATAGCGCCCGTTGGCGAACGGAATCAGGTATTGCTGCAGCGGATCGACGCCGAAGGTATAGGCGATCTCGAACTCGTCGAGCGCGCCATCCGGCCCATCGGTGTGGACGAAGTAGCGCCCATCACGCTGGAAGAAAGTCGAGGTCACGCCGCCCCTGGTGAATACGGCGTTGTCGAAGTTTCCGCGCACCGTCGTGCTGTCCGCTGGCAGCATGGCGAGCGCGTGATCGGACCGTTGCCAGAGATCGTATTCCCGCGCGTGGCAGCTCTTGCAGCTTTCGGCACCGACGAATGTCGGCTGCGCCACCGCGATCGTCGCACCCTGCGGCACGTTGGGACGCGACCGCAGAATCACGATGCCCGCGGCGGCGGTGGCGGCCGCGATCGCAGCCACACCGCCCGCGAGCAGAAACGTACGCCGCGGACTACGTGCCGGTTCGGGAGCGACCGGTGCGGCCACGGGTCGGCGCGGGCGTGGCCGCTTGCGTTCACGCATGCTCAGGACGCCTCAGAACGCCAATTCCTCGCCTGGAATGAAGCGCCGGCGCGGATCGGGAACTTGGAGCCAGCTCTCGTCCCATTCGTCCACGACCGCGACCTTGCTGAAGCGCTCGCGTCCGTCGAAGATGCCATCCTCGAAGCGCTCGATATCGGCCGGGATCTTGACGCCGTGTACGTCGTGGAATTCTCGAAACACCAGCTTGCGCACGATTTCCTTCTTCGTTCCCATGCCCTCGGCCTCGGTGCCCGGGTACTCGAGAGCCACGAGGCGTCCATCGTCTTTGGCGAGCGACAGCACAGCCTTGGCGCGCCCGTCCGGCACTTCGATGCGCCACACATCGGTCCCCGCTTCGGTGCCTTCTCCGGCCATGACGGGCCCGCGCGCCAGCGCTTCGACTAGGAATGGCAGCCGGTGCGCGGCACGCTCGCGGTATTCATCGAGCGGAATGTCGTCCCATGTCGAACGGGAGCGCCGTTTGCACATCTTGCCGTCGTACATGGTGACGGCCGTGATCTTGCGCCCGCGGAACTCCATCGTGACCTCCGACCGGAGTCCGCCATCGGCGCGTTCGTAGTACACCGCCTCGACGGTTCGATTGCCTTGCGCTGATCGGCTCTCCACCGTGCCCGTGAGCTCGAGATGCGGCATCGCGGCCAGCGCCTCGCGCCCGCCGTGGAACGCGATTGCCGTTTCGAGCAGCTTGCCGGCGTCCGGCGTTTGCGCTGGCGCGGAAGCCGCGAACGCCACGAAGAGCAGCGTGAAAGCGGCGCGAACGAAGGTCGCTGGCCTCGCACCGTGTATGTGCCGCAGTGCTCTCCTCATGGCCTTTCCTCCTCCGGCTTCGCGTTGGGCGTTGCGCTCGCTGCATCCGTGCCGTTGGTGGATTCACCGTTCGACGATCCACTTTCGGGGGCCGCGGCTTTGCGGCTCTGCGCCGCGGCGCCTTTCGGTTCGCCAGCGCCGGCCGCCATCTTGGCATCGGCATCTGCGGCGGCGACGGGTCTCGGCTCACGCTTGGGCGCAATCGGCTTCCATGGCCCCACCGGAACATCGAGTGGCACCGGCGTCATTCTGCCTTCCGCCACCTCGAGCGCGACGAGGAAGCTGAGACGCGCCGCTTTCTCGACCTTCCCCGGCAGCACCTTGTCGGCGGTGTCCTCCGGTTGGTGGTAATCCTCGTGCGTGCCCGAGAACAGCGACACCGTCGGCACACCACCCAGCCACAACATGCCGTTGTCGCTGCGGCTCGCTCCGGCGCCCGCGTCGTCGTTCAATGCGAACCCGACCGCAGGTGCGAAACGATCGAAGAGTGCGGCGAAGTCTGGCGATTCCGTGCGGCCGACCACCGAGATTTCGTTTTCCTTGTTGCGCCCCACCATATCGAGATTGATGCCCGCGACGATCTTGTCGAGCGCGATGGCCGGCTTGCGAACGAAGAAGTTGCTGCCGAGCAGCCCCCTTTCCTCCGCTCCCCAACCCACGAACAGGATGCTGCGGGCCGGAGCCTTCGGCAGCGCGGCGAAGGCCTCGGCGATCGCGATCACGGCCGATGTGCCCGAGGCGTTGTCGTCGGCACCGGGATGGATTTCGTTCGTGGTTCGGCTCCTGCCGACGTGGTCGTAGTGTCCGCCGACGAGCACGTACTCCTGGGCGAGCACAGGATCGGACCCCGGAAGCATCGCCAGCACGTTGCTCGTCGCATGGCGTTCGACTTCGGGCGCATGGACGAAGCGCAGCGAAGCATCGGCGATGGCGAACGCCTTCGACTTGCGCGCGCCATCGAGATCCTCCTGCAGCGCCTTCCAGTCGCGGTCCGGCGCCAGCCAGCGCAGAATCTCCTGCGACGCGTGCGCGGCCAACACGCCCAACGGCTGGTGCTCGCCTTCGACCGTCAAAGTGCCGCGCGGCCGCTTCGGGTCGTCCTTCGCCAGCTTGCGCTCTTCCTCGGTCAAGAAGTTCCAGCTGGCAAGCCCGCTCGAAGGGTTGACGCTCGCCTCGTGATGCAATGGATCGTCGACGACGACGAGAGCCACTGCGCCGTGCGCCGCCGCCACGCGCGCTTTCTGCCGCAGCGATGCATGCAAGGTCATCTCGCGCCCGTCGAAAAACTTGGACCCCGATTTGCCGGTTTCGTCCGGCTCGTGGCGCAGCACCACCACGACTTTGCCGCGCGCGCCGTTGGCGCCGAGCGCCGCGTAGTCGTCCCATTTGTACTCGGGGGCCACGATGCCGTAGCCGGCGAAGACCACCGGCGCTTCGACCGTGCCGATTTCGGAGAAGGAGAACGGGATCCAGTCGGTGCGCAGCTGCAGCTCGCGCGAGCTGGTCGACCCGCCCTTCTGCCGCAGCAAGGTCAGCTTTTCCTCGGGCGCGAGCGTGCGCCGGAGCAGGTCGAATCGCTGCAGGTATCCATCTTTGCCGCCTGCCTGGAGCCCGATGGCTTGGAAGCGCGACACGAGGTAGTCGGCGGCGATTTCAGCGCCGCGCTCGCCCGCGTCGCGGCCTTCGAGTCGCGGTGAAGCGAGGAACCGAACGGTGGCGATGATCTCGTCACCGCGAATGCCTTCGTAGGCGGACTTGACTTCGGCTGGAAGTTGGTCGAGAAGGGCGCCGGCGGGGCGACCGACCTCGGCCTTTTGTGCAGCGGCCGTGACGAAGAACGTTGCGACCAGCGTCGCAACGCCCGCGGCGAGCCGCAGATGCTTGCAATGAAGCGAGGAACGCGACCGGTTCGCGCTGCGGGGCATTGCAACCTCCTCATCGGCAGTAGTAGTAACCCTACACCAACCGCGGTCGCCTGTCTTGAGGCCCGCCCGCAGCTCCCCACCATGGAGATGTCCACCCCGGATCCAGTCCTCGCATGCCTGGCATGCTCCCCGCGGCATTCGATCGTCGATGGCGCCTCAAATCGAATTCTCGAGTTCTGAAACCTCCCGGAGGGGTCATGTCACGGATTCCGACGCGGTCACGACTGGCCTTCACCGAGCGCCGATGTCAATCGTCCTCGGTGAACGCTTCGATCCACGCCTCGTCGGTCTCCCGGCTGCCGGTGACGTGGAGCGTGTTCGCTCGGCAGCAGACCTGGCAGTCCTCGATGTACTTCTGTGACTCCCCGGCCGACAGGTCGACGGTCGTTTCGTTCACTTCGCCGCAATAGGCGCAGGAAAAAATGCATGAGGTCACCATGGCCAGATTGTCCCCTCGTCTCCGACCTGTGCCTGCTAATGAGTCTCCAGCTTGCGCGGCCAATCGGTGATGAGCGTCACCGGCGAGGCGAGATCTTCGTCGAGCGGGTCCGTGACGAGGAAGCGCTCTCCGTCCGGTGACACGTCATAGCGCCAGAGTCCCCCGGCGCCGTGGAACTGGAAGAGCTTGCGCGCGGCCCCTGGCTGGAATCCGGCCGCGCTCGCTTCCACGTCGACAGAGACTAGATTGTTCTGCAGATCGATGAAGAACAGCTCGCGACCGTTGCGATTCCACCGCGGCTCCGTGCCTCCGGTCTGCGACACCTGCCAACGGCCGCCAGGCTGCGGAAATGCCGCCACGTACACATCGGGGCGGCCCGTCTCCTCCGACATGTATGCCACCCATCGCCCGTCGGGAGAGAACTGGGCAGTGTCCCCCGACTTCGTCGCGATGAATGGTTGCGCATTTCCGTTTCCGGACAGCGAGATCAACTGCAGGACGACATCGAGGCGTTGACCCGCCGGGTCCTGGATCCAAAAAAGGATGCGATCACCACACGCCGACTGCGGCCAGGTGAAATCCGGCGTGGAGACGATGCGCCGCGACTGCGTTCCATCGATGGCCAACACATCCAGACCACCGGGACCCGCTGTCCGGGTGGTCACCGCCACCGATCTACCATCCGGAAGCCAGATGGCTGCGGGATGGTCATCCGTATCCACGGTGATCTTGCGGCGGCGTCCGGTCGTGAGATCGACCAGCCAGACATCCGATGTGCCGCGATCCAAATTGGCGATGGGAAGAACGGCGCTCCGACCATCCGGGGAAATACTCGGCGTCCCGCCGTAGGTGTAGTCCGCCGGTTCTCCGACGTCGCCGAGGGCCCGGCCCGTGCGATCCAACCAGCGCAGTTGCGTGCGCGACTGTGTGTTCCCGGTCATGCAGACGAGAACGCCATTGGTGGATGCGGCAAATACACCGCGACTGAAGCGTTCGTCCATGCGCACGTCGTCCACGAGCGGAATGGCCGGCCCAGTGACCGTGAGCGAGCCGGGATCGAATCGCTGCGCCACGAGTACCCGGCCGCGAACGTACAGCAGGTGCCCCGAGGCGTAGGCGACGTTGGAGGCGACTTCCAGCACCGGTTTGCGCTCCGTCGATCCGATCTCGCCGACGTAGATGATGGGACTCTCGCCTGAGCCCGCACCGGAGCGGCGCGCGAGGTAGAGAAAATGCGTGCCGTCGGGAAGGAGGTGGGGATAACGGTGCGTTGCCTCGCTTCGTGTCGAATCCAACACCGTGACGCTCGACACGGTCCCACCATCGGCGGCGACCATCGACACCGGCCCGTACGAATCGCGCGTGAACAGGATGTGGCCATCCTGGCTCCAGGTGCCACCGCGCGGATCGACTCGGTCGCTCACGAGCGTGATGACGGGACCGCCAGCCACATCGACGCGCTTGAGGATTCCCTCGGCGAAGAAGCCGAGCGCGCGACCGTCCGGCGAGAAGAACGGGCCCTCGGCGCCTTCGGTGCCGGCGAGAGGATGGGCGTCGTTCTGACCGAGCGAGCGGACCCAGAGAAGATCGGGGCCTTCGCCGACGCGGGCGCAGAATGCCACCACGGAACCATCCGGAGAGATGGCGAGCGGGAGCGGCTTGTCGGTGCTGGACGAGAACAACACGCCGTGCGGTGGTTGCAACGAGGCGTGCACCGGATGCATGAGCGTCGCTGATCGGCGCGAAATCACGTTCGTTCCCGCCGCGGCGGCGACGGCCACGGCTGCAATCGCCCATGCCAAGCGTTCGCGGCTCCGGCGCTTCCTCGCCACTACTTTGGGCACACCCGCCTGCGAACCACCCTCGGTAATCCACGACAAATGCAGCTTGATGTCGTGCGCGCTCTGCAGCCGGGTGGCCGGATCCTTGGCCAGGCATGCCTGCACGAGGCGCTCGAGCGCGGGAGGCATCAGCGGCGCTGCTTGT
>DASRJO010000131.1:0-13952 GCA_035649435.1 Candidatus Krumholzibacteriia bacterium
GTTGCTGGAAAAGTATGCCGGGCTGGAGACCGCCAATGTCACCACGGCCGACATGGTGAAAGTCGTGAGCACGCTGCACTTCGCCGCGCAGCTCGAACACTGCAAGGAAGAGCTGGGCTCGATCGAGCTCTTCCATGAGAAGATCAAAAGGCACGATCTGGTCGGCTATGTCGTGCAAGGGCCCTTCCTCTTCCTCTTCTTTCGGGACGCCACCTGTGTGAGATGGCCGAACGTTGCTCACCCAGAAAAGTTGCCGTCGTACCAACTGGAAATCCTGCGTGAAACCCCGTATCTCGATACGCTTCAAGAAAAAGAGGATGCGGGCGAGGTCTTGTTCGACACCGGAGAGGATGGAAAAAAGCTCGGACTCGAACCTGGGCTGTTCATAGACACGAGCGGGAAAGTGTTCGTGATGCGGCCGCCGCCGAAGTTCGATATCGAACTCGTCGTGCCCGGAAACCCCGGCGACGTGCCGTTGAATTACAAGTGTTGACTCCGAGACGGAGTACCTAGGGTTTCCGTTTCGCGGATTCCGGACTGCGGACGCCCATCAAAGCGATGCGGATCGTGTGAGGAGACTCGGTGCTGGAAAGCGAACTGCGCCAATCGGTCGCCAACGACCTGTTGCACCTCGTGATGATGCCGACGGAGGCGTGCAACTTCCGTTGCACCTATTGTTACGAGGATTTCCGGCTGGCGCGGATGCTGCCGGAGGTGGTGCGCGGTGTCGAGCACTTCCTGTCGCGCCGGGCGCCCGACTTGCGTGGTCTCGAAATCTCGTGGTTCGGGGGCGAGCCGCTTCTCGCCTTCGACATCGTCGAGGAGGTGTCCGTGCACGTGCGTGACCTCCAAGTCGCGTATCCGACGCTCGCGGTCAAGGCCGGCATGACGACCAACGCCTACACGATGTCACGCACGCGTTTCGAACGCCTCCTCGACTTGGGAATCACGCACTACCAGATCGCCTTCGACGGTCCGCGCGGCTGGCACGATCGCAAGCGCATCCTCGCCAACGGCCACGGCACCTTCGACCGGATCTGGGCCAACGTGCTGTCGATGCGCGACGTGGAGCGTCCCTTCGAAGTTCTCGTGCGGCTGCACGTCGATCGGGAGAACGAGGCGGCCCTCCCCGAATTCATTCGCGATTACGCCGCGGCCTTCGGGACCGACGATCGCTTCCAGCTCTTCATCCGCACCTTGGCGTGCCTGGGAGGCCCCCAGGACGCAACGCTCCCCGTCTTCTCCCCCGAGGCGGGGGGCGTCGCCGTGCGTCGATTGAGCGACCTGGCTCGTGATCTCGGGGTACGGCACGTCACCATCGAGCAGCATGCGCCCGTTTGCTATGCGGCGCGCGGCAATTCCTATGTCGTGCGCGCCGACGGACGCTTGAACAAGTGCACCGTTGCTCTCGAGCATCCGAACAACCAAGTCGGCCGCATTGGTGCGGATGGACGCCTCGACCTCGAGGTGACCAAGATGCGCAACTGGATGCGTGGCCTGTGGTCGGGCGACCAGGAAGAGCTCGAATGTCCCATGCGCGGCTATGCCGACCCGCCGGCGGCCCAGGCGCTGCCGCTCCTGCGATCCCCCGTACGCATCGCCGCCGAACTCTCGACGCACACCCCGACATCGCTCTGAACCCCGGCCCAAGCTTTCAGGCTGCGACCGACCCCGATGCGGCACGCACGAGGTCCTTGTCCACCTCGCCCGTGGGGCGCTTCCTGGCGCCCGGACGCGTTGTGAACGCCGCTTGCAATGTGCGACTGGAACGGTTTCCCGACGGTCGCGGCCCGACCGAGCCATGACCGCGTGAGAGCATCCTTCCACGGAGAATGACGTGTCTGAATCGATCTTCACCGCGGGTCTGCGGCTTCGCACCCTCATGGGCTGCGTCTGCCTGGCCGTGGCGACCGTTGCACTCACTGTGGTGCTTGGCGGTTGCGGCGCCCGGCGCACTGTCATCGTCTTGGATCGAACGCCGGGGAAGATAGTCGTCGTTGAGAAAGGGCACTCGCATTCGGCTCACTGCGGGCACTATCAGCACAACGGCAATTGGTACCTTGCGAAGGGCCATTCGCACGGCAAGAAATGCGGCCACAAGAAAGTGCACGGCAAATGGGTCTCGCATTGATGCTGGCGCGGCGTTCGCGTGCGCCGATCATTTCGACCACACAAAAAGGGCGCGCCGACCGGCGCGCCCTCGTGTTTCTGACCGGAACCGCGCATCCGCTCCTGCGTCTCAGCTCTCGGCCAAGATCTTGCGGAAGCGGTCGCGCTGCTTGACGTAGTACTCGTTGCCGGGATCGGCCTGGATCGCCTGCTCGATGAGAACGATGGCGTCCTTGCAATTGCCCCTGGCGTTGCAGATCTCGGCCGCGGTGTCCAGGATCGCCGCCTTGCCCGGCCCGTCGCTCGCGAGCGTCACGCCCTTGCGCGCCAAGGTGTCGGCTTCTTCGAGGTTGACGCGGTTCTCGAAGCACCACCAGGCGAAGCTATTGAGACCGTCGGAGGTCTCCATCCAGCCCTCGGCCATGCCCTCCTTCTTGAAGGCCACCGCCTTTTTGGGATCCTTGGTGACGAAGAGCGCGTGATCGGCGCGCAGTCCGCGCCGCGCTTTCTCCAGCTTCTCGTCCGTCGTCCCTTCGGTGACCTGCATGGCGAGCTCGAGGTATGGAACCATGATGTCGCGGTTATCCAGCTTGCGCCCGAGCGATGTCGTCATTCTGGCGACGGAGATGACTTCGTCCGCCGTGCGACCTTCGTAGGCGAGCGCCGCGTCCGCCGATTGCTTGACCTCGTCGAGTGTGAACTGGCCGTCGCGGCATCCTGAAGCCACGACATCGAAGATGGTGAAACGCAAGTCGCGATTCCCCGCCTTCGCCTTGGCTTGCGCCTCGCGGTAGTAGCGTGCCGCGGCGATGTACTCGTTGCACGATTCATGGTAGACGCCAAGCCGCTCGGCGTCACCCCAGGTCGGAGACGTCGTGTAGCGCGCGCGCTTCTCTTCGATCGTGGTCGGATCCTTCAGGGCTCCGTTCAACCTGCCGACGAAGTCCTTGGCTTCGCCATAGCCGATCCAACGCTCGAGCGTCCCGCCATCGGCGCGCAGCAACACGAATGTCGGATAGGCATGCACCTTGAATTCCTGCCGGCGTGTCGGGCCATCGCCCTTCTCGCCGTTCACTTTGTGCACGACCACTTTGCCGAGGATGGCTTGGAGCTCGGGCACGCTGGTCGCCTCACGGGCGAACTTTTTGCACGCGCCTCAAGTGTCCGAGTAGAAGTCGAGGAGCAACGGCACGCCGCGTTCGGTGGCCATCGCCTGGGCCTCGGCATAGGTGCCGCCATGGTCCGCGGCGACAGGGCCCGCCAGGACCAGCAGCGCAGTGATCGCGAAGAATGGCTTGGAAATCGTCATCGGCGTGGATCCTTTCGCGAAGCGTCGGCGGACGAGGAAGATCATTGTACCAGGCCACGGGGCTCAGGCGAAGCGCAGAGCGCCGCGGCGGACGGCGCTCGGGCGCCGGCGGGACAGCGCTTGACGCAAGTCCCACTCGCCTGCACCGGCAGCCGGTGGTTCCAACAGCCGGACCTCTCTGGCCATGCGCACGGCGATGGGGACTCCGTCGCGGAAGAGCACGCGGTTGTCGGCGTGGGAGGGGACCCGGGGACCTGGGGTCAGCACACCCACGAGGTTGAGGGGGTCTGCGCCGCTGATCGCCACGAGAATGCCCTCGCGCGGGCTGCGGCGCACTTGACGCAAGGTGCCGACAGCCTCCGGCAAGGCGAACTGCTCGCCGGCGAACCCATCGACGAAACGGCCGCCACGGATCTCGCCACGTGCCTCCATTCGTCGCAATGCCCGCAATAGATCTCCCCACACCGGCGCCGCGGTTTCACGTTCGACGAGCTTGCGGAACACCACCCCCCAGCGCCGCAGCAACACCCGGGCTACGGCATCAGCATTGCTCGCTGGTGTGCCGATCGAATGGGCTGCATCGGGTGGTCCGACCGGATGCGCTGCATCGATTGCCGCGTCCCGGCGCCGCACCAAACCCCAGCGACCGGCGTCTTCGACACCAAAATGTGCACCGGCATGACGGCGTCTGCCGCCTTCGCGCAGCGGCTTGCGTCGCGACGAGGGCACGAGCAAGGCACGCAACCCCATGAAGCTGTCGGCGGTCACCACGCCATGCGCCACGAGCTCGCCGAGTGCCGATTCCACCTGCGTCCGCAGCAGTCGCGTCGAAAGCACGATGTCGTCGAAGAAAGAAGCGCCGCGAGTCTCGAGGTGTGTCACCACTCGCTGCGCAGCCGCCGTGAGACGCATCTCCTCTGGCCACACTTCGAGCTGCGGCCAGGATGCCAGGTTGCGGCGTTCGAGAAGAGCCATCGGTGTCGTCCGCACCGGACCGGCGCGACCGCGACGCACAGGATCAGGAGGTGCGTTCACACTGCTCGCGGCCTCGGAGACACCCTCGCTGCGCCACGCCGAACGCCCGGCCGACAAGCGCGACCAGACGCATCGCCCCGACAGGCACAACGAATCCAGCCAGACCGGGTCGTAGTCGGCCACGCGCGCGGGCAGGATCTCGTTCTCCCATGCGTTCGCGGGTGCCTCGAACCCTTCGAGTTGCGCCACGACGGCGGCCAGTCCCTCGGGCCCTTCGACGTCGTGTTGCGGCGCAAGACGCTGCCATTCGAACAGGAAACGGATGAAATCGGCGGCCGACACCGGTTCGATCTCGCGGCGCAACCGATCGAGCGTGTAGCGATGAATGCGTGCCAGCAGCCGGCGCTCGCACCATTCCTGTTCTTCGACGCCGGGAGTGAAGCGTCCGCGCAAGACGAATCCCTCGGTCTCGAGCGTGAGCAGCGCGATCTCGGCCGCCGAGAGCGGGATTCCGAGCGGCTGTGCCAGCGCCGCCGCGGTGATCGGTCCCGCGCCTTCGAGACGACTGCGCAGGATCTCGACCAGCGCCGTCTCGGGAGTCATCGCCTCGTCGCTGCGCGCCGCCGTGCGTGGCGGAGGCACAAGCGGCGGATCGCTGCGCACTCCCGGGAACAGTGCGGCGAACTGCGGCAAACGCTCGGCAGCGATCCACAACTCGTGGCCACCCTCAGGGCGCAACGTCGCCGCTCGCCGTGTCGAGACGAGCGGGACGAGGAATTCGTCCCATCGGCTGGCGAGCGGCGTTTCCTGTATCGCGATGTCCGACGGCACGAAATCCGCGTGTGTCGCCCTTCCCGTTTCAGCAACGCTCAGGAATCCGAAGAGAACCAGGGCCTCGTGCATCTCGTCGGCATTCTCGGGCTGCGGCCAGATCTCGGCACGCACGCGCGTGATGGCCTCGGCATCGAGAGCCCCGAGGTCCGCCGCGCTCTGCGGATCGAGCCAGCGACGGCTCGCGACGGCCTGCGTGCGCCGCTCCTCGAGCGGCGCGTCGTCCAAGAAAGCATACGGCCTGGCGTTCAGGATCTCTTGCGCCAGCGGCGAAGGTTCGGTGCGGTCGCGTGCAACGATGGCGATGGCGCCGCTCGCCACGCGTTCGAGCAAACTTTCCAGAGCGCGAATGTCCATCGCCTCTTCGAGACAATCGTGCACGGTTTGCTGCACCAGCGGGTGATCGGGAATCTCGCGGTCACCCGGAACGTTCTCGGCACAGGCCAGCTGATCGGGAAACACGACGGCGAGCAGATCTTCTGCCAGGATGCGCTGCAGCTGGGGTGCGAGCTTGCGGCCACCCCGGTTGCGCGGGACGGCCAAGCTGCGCGTGCAGTTCCACCGCCAGCGCACGGCGAACATGGGTGCGGCCAGCAAAGCCTGCACGAGGACGTCGCGGACGGTCTTCGCGTGCAGGTACTGCGCCACCTCGGCGAGCGGGAAACTGTGCGTCGGTCCGAGCGAAATGACGATGGCGTCTTCCGTCGCGGCTGCTTGCAGCTCGATGTTGAACTTGCGACAGAAGCGTTTACGCAGCGCCAGACCCCAAGCCCGGTTCAGGCGACTGCCGAACGGCGAATGCACCACCAGCTGCATGCCACCGGTTTCGTCGAAGAATCGTTCGAGCACGATCGTCTCTTGGCTCGGCATCACCCCGAGCGCCGCCGCGCCCGCGGCCAGGTAATCGACGATCTGGCGCGCCGCTTGCGGCGTCACTCCGACCTCGTCCACCAGCCAGCGGCAACCGGCGAACGACACCGGCGCGGCGGCGGCGTCTGCTCCTGGGACAGAGGAGGCCGCGGCGGGCGCCATCATCTCGGCGCTGTCGATGCGCGCAGCGACATCGAGGCGCAACCTCGACACGGCTGCCGACAGCTCGGCCGTGCGGCCGGGGGCTTCTCCCAACCAGAACGGCAGGCTCGGCGGCTGGCCGTGCGCGTCCTCCACTCGCACGCGGCCAGGCTCGACACGACGAATGCGCCATGAAGCGTTGCCGAGCTGGAAGATGTCGCCGGGCATGCTCTCGATGGCGAAATCCTCGTTCACACTGCCGACCATCACCCCCGTTGGCTCGAGCAGCACCTGATAGTCGGCGGTGTCGGGAATGGCGCCGCCATTCGTGATCGCCGTGAGGCGCGCACCCCGTCGCGCGCGCAGACGTTCGTTCACACCATCGTGATGCACGTGCGCGCTGCGGCGCCCTCGGCGGGTGCTGAATCCATGCGCCAGCATCTCGACGATCGCGTCGAAGTCCCCTCGCTGCAAATGGCGATAGGGAAAGGCGCGGCGCACGAGCGCGAACAGATCGTCCTCGCGCCACTCCTCGCACGCGACCGCGGCCACGATCTGTTGCGCCAGAATGTCGAGCGGCTGCGACGGAATCGACAGTCGATCCAGCTCGCGACGGCGCACCGCGTCCAGCAGAGCCGCACACTCGACCAGCTCGTCACGGCTGAGCGGGAACAAGCGGCCTTTCGGCAAGCGCCCGAGGCCGTGGCCGGCGCGGCCGACACGCTGCAACAACGTCGCGATGGAGCGCGTCGACCCTAGCTGGCACACCAGGTCGACATCACCGATGTCGATGCCGAGCTCGAGCGATGCGGTGGCGACCAAGGCGCGCAGCTGGCCGTGCTTGAGGCGTTCCTCGGCCTGCAAGCGATGCTCCCGCGACAGGCTGCCGTGGTGCGAGGTGACATGTTCGGTGCCGAGACGTGTGCTCAAGTGCCGCGCCACGCGCTCGGCCATCCGCCGGGTGTTGACGAAGACGAGCGTCGTGCGGTGAGACGCCACCAACGCGGCCAGGCGATCGTAGGTTTCCTCCCACACTTCTCCCGCCATCACCGCTTCGAGCGGCGAGGCGGGAACTTCGATGGCGAGATCCAGCGCGCGCGCATGGCCGACGTCGACGATGGTGCACTCCGGCATGCCATCGGGCTCTTCACCCGTTCCCACCAGGAAGCGCGCCACGTCGTCGATGGGACGCTGAGTCGCCGACAGCCCGACACGAATCAGACGTCTGCCGGCCAGCGCATCCAAGCGCTCCAAGCTGAGCGCGAGATGCGACCCGCGTTTGTTGCCGACCAGCGCATGGATTTCGTCGACGATGACGGTGTGCGTGGTCCGCAGCATGTTGCGGCCGCGCTCGCTGGTGAGCAGGATGTAGAGCGACTCGGGCGTGGTGACGACGAGGTGTGGCGGGCGCTTCACCATCGCGGCACGCTGCGCCGCCGGCGTGTCGCCGGTGCGCAAGAAAACACGGATCTCCGGTGCGACGAGGCCGCGCGATTCGAGCTCGGCGCGCACGCCTGCCAGCGGCTCTTGCAGATTGCGCTGGATGTCGTTCCCCAGCGCCTTGAGCGGGGACACGTAGACGACCTGTGTCGCGTCGGGGAGTGGCCCGTCCTGGGCCTGGCGCACCAAGCTGTCGATGGCGGCCAAGAAAGCCGCCAGCGTCTTCCCCGAACCCGTGGGTGCGGCGACGAGCGTGTGCCGCCCCGCTCGAATGGACGGCCATGCCCGCGACTGTGGCTCGGTGGGCGCGGTGAAGCGGCGGGTGAACCAGGCCGAGACGGCCGGATGGAAGTCTGCGAGACTCATCGGGAAAGTAGATCACACTTCGGGTCGGGCGGAAAGGTCCCAAGGACGGGCACAACGGGGGAGCAGGCGAACCACTTGCGTATCGTGCGTTTGCGTGACCGGGCGCGCATCGTCGACGGCGAGGATGTGCTGAGCGAGATCCTCGATCATGCGGGTCCGACGGACACGATGTTCGATGTCTTGGCTGCGTGCATCGCTGCACTCGCTCCGGGCCCGCGCGTCGCGCTGCTCGGCTTCGCCGGCGGCGGACTCGTGGCACCTTTGCGCGCCATGGGTTTCACCACGCCGCTTCTCGCCGTCGACATTTCGCTCGCCGGTTTGGCCTTGTTCGACGAGCTGTCTGGCGATTGGGCAGGGCGCGTCGACGTGGTCGAAGCCGAAGCCGGCGTGTGGCTGCGCCGCACGCGCCGGCGCTTCGACCTCATCCTCGAGGACCTTTCGGTGCCCTCGCCGCAGGATGCAGTGAAACCCGTCGTCAGCCTGGATACCTTGCCGGAGCTGATGCAGCAGCGCTTGCGTCCGGGTGGGATCGCGATCACCAACGTGCTGCCGGTCCCTGGGACCGCGTGGACCGCACTGCTCGAACACCTGGCGCAGCCGTTCCCGCGCGCGGTGGTCATCCATTTCGATCACTACGTCAATCGCATCTTGGTGGCGGGCAATCTGCCGAGCGCCGCCGAAGTGGCGCGGGCGCTGCGTGCCGCGCTGGCGCGCATCGGATCCCTGCAGACGCACCGATTCTCGGTGCGGCGCCTGGGTCATTCAGTGTCACCGGCGCCGCTGGCCCGCGCGCGCGCGCGCGCGACCAGCTCGCGCGGATAGCCGCAGCGCTCGAGCCAGCGCAGGGCATTGTGCGCGGTCGCCAAGCCCTCTTGCACGCGGTACGGAAACACGAGCTGGTCACCGTCGATTTCTTCGCCGAAGTGCAGGGCCACGATCCCGGGCGCATCGGCCGCACCCGCCAGTCCCGCAACCTCTTGTTCGTGCGTCGCCAGGATGAACAATCCGCCGCATGCGGCCAGCCATCGCGTGACCTCGAGGCTCGCCGCCAAACGCTCGGTCGAGTTCGTGCCCCGGAACAATTCGTCGAACAGTCCGAGCACGTGGGTCTCGCGCGCAGCGAGGGCGAGAATGCGCTGTACGCGTTCGACCTCCACCAGGAAGTAGCTCTTGCCGTCGACGAGCGAGTCGTGCACGTTGATGTTCGCCACCAGACGCAACGGCGTGAGGCGCATCGAACTTGCACGGACGGGTGCGCCGATCTGCGCCGCGACGCAATGCAACGCCGCCATGCGCAGATAGGTCGACTTGCCCGCCATGTTGCTCCCCGTGACCACGGCGACGCGCCGCTCGCCGCCGAGACGCAAATCGTTCGCCACGGCCTGCGCGAGCAGCGGGTGTGCACCCGCCTCGATCTCGAGCCGTGGCTGGGGCGCAGCGACAATCTCCGGAATGCACCACTCCGGATGCTCGGCCTGGAATACTGCCAAGGCCAAGATCGCCTCGAGATCACAATAGGCCTCGACGATGCGCTCGAGCGCCCGCGGCTCGCGCCGCCATCGTGCTTCGAGCGCGAGCAGCCAATGCAGCTCCCAAGACGTGAGCAGCTCGATGACTCCGTAGAGAAAACCCATCCCGCGCAGATGCAGGAGCCAGGTGAAATGCAGCGCCGCGGGCACGCACGCACGAGCCGCGCTGGCAGTCGCGAATGCGCGGCATTGCGATTGCAGCACGATGCTCTTCGGTTCCCAGCTCGCGAGCGAGCGCGCTGTCTCCTGGATGACGCGCAGGAGTGGTTCGAGCTCGAGCCAGGTTTCCCGCACGGCGCCCACTCGCTGGCGGATCGGCCACGACAGCGCGAACAGCAAGATGAACACGAGGCCCGCTGCCGGCCACGCGGCCCGGGCCACGAATCCGAGTCCCACGAGCAAAGGCACCAGGACTCCGCATGCCGCCAGCACTGGTCGCACCCAGCCGCCGGGAAGCTCGGGGGCGCGCGCCAGGAATGCGGGCAAGCGCTCGAGACGCAAAGTGCGCGCGCCGCAGGCGGCGAGCATGCAGGCATCCCGTCGTGACAGATCTGCAGCCAGCTCGCCGATGGCCGCTTGGCGCGCCCGAATGGCGTCCGGCTGCAGCAGCGGCGCCCGCACCATCCATCGCAGGCGGCGCGCGCCGAGACTCGACTGCGTCGTGTTCAGCAGCGTGAACAACGACGGTGATTCGCCGTCGATGCCGAGATCCTGCACCTCCCACGGGTCGAGCGCCTCGGCGTCACCCTCGCTGAGGAGCGATGCCTGGCCTGCGTCGAGCGCAGTGCAGGGTGCGCGCGGCACTCGGGCTTCGGCGCCGGGGCCCTGCGCGCTTTGCATGCGCGCCAAACTTTCGCTCGCCAGCGTGTGCCGGCGCCATGCCCGCACACGGCGGGCACGCACGTGCCCGTGCATCCACACGAGCGCGGCGAATCCCACCGCCGCCGGCAGCATTCCGCGCCAGAGCAGGTTGATCGAGCTCTGCACTGTTTCGACGAGAAGGACAGAGAAAACGATGAACACGAGAAGCCGGGCGGTGCCGAGCCACCAAGAGCGGCGGTGCCACCTGGTTTCTTCGGCGCGCTGCATCTCGACTTCGTCGATCCGCATCCGCCGCAGGGGTGCGCGCATGTCTTCCGCTGCCGGTGGGGTGCCTTCCAACATGGAGGGCATTGTAGATGCCCCGTCGCGCCGGTGCTCGTATTGTGTTCGGATCTCAGGGGGACCTTTGCCCGAGGCCGAAGTGCCGCACCAGCACGAACTCCGCCAGACGCAGGTGCGAATCCTCGCTCAAGAGATAGGGCTCGAAGCCGCAGAAGGCGCGCGTGTAGCTTGGATCCAGCGGTGAACCCTTGGCGAGGATGAAGGTGGGCTGTCCATCCGCGGTTTCGGGATAGGTGAAGCCCGGGCGCTCCGGGTAGCCGTTGGCGTAGCAATACACTGCAACCGAGATTCCCGGCAGCGGCACGAGCGGGTTTCGTTGCGTCGCCATGGCGTTCGGCATGTTGTAGATCTCGACGTTGGGACGCCCGCCCGTCCCGGATTGGCTCCAAGTCGGCGCCACGATCAGCAAGGGCACGGAGTCGCCGGCGACGTCGGCGCACGGGTCCATGCCGCGACAGAAGTGGTCGCGCAGGAAACGCAGGCTTCCCGTGATCGCACCCACATCGAACATCTCGATGCCCATTGCATAGAGCAGACTCGTCGTGCCGACCGAGTCGATCCCGGGTGGATGGGGATCGATCGGATCGTCCCAATTCGTCACGTTCACGGGGTCCCATTCGTGCAAGCGCTCGCGCTCGAGGGGCCAAATCTGCCAAGCTGGGCGGAAACCATTGATCCACAACCTGCCGCCGTTCGCCAGATACACTTTGAGGTAATTGAAGGGTTTGAAGGCGACCTGGTTGCGTGTGGGCAGGGGGTCGATGAAGCGTCCCAGGCTCCGCAGGCCAGACTGACCGCGAAAGTCGCTTCGGGCGCTCCAAACGATCATCTGGTACTCGAAGAGCTTCCAGATGGGCGGCGGCTCGCGACGATTGAGCCCGACATCGAACACGTCGACGGATTTGTCGAAGCGCTGGCCTTTCGTCGCGGCAACACGCGACAGGACATCGATCCAGCGCGCGTCGTCGGTGGCCTCGGTCACGGCATCCGCGAGGTAATCGCTGTCGTCCACCCACAGCACCGTGCGAGTCCGTGTCACTTGGTGCACCGCCAGCTCGCAAATGGCCTGCGTGACGGTCCCGGCGTTGTCCCTGACCTGAACGTAGAAGCGGTGCGTCCCCGAGGAGAAAGAGCGCGGCGGGGCCGCGGTCGTGCTGAGGCTCCAACTCGACCATTCGGAAGCGTCACCCAAATCACGGAGGTCCCAGCCGTAGCGATAGCCGTCGACAATCCCCCCGTAGTGCTCGACGTCCGCGCTCCATTTGAAATGGATCGACTGGCCGCCGGCGATGTCGAAGCGCACCGGCCGCGAGCCCGTGATGAACTGCAGCGGGCCCAGGAACTCGTCGCTCATGTGGAGGAGCGGGCCGAGTGTGCCGCTCACGCGCACGAAAACGCAGTTGTTCTTCTCCGGTGTCTTCTGATCGAGCACGGCGGTGATCGCCCCGGCTTCGTCACGCGCTTGCACCGCGAAGATGTAATAGCCCGACCCGGGAAAATCCCCGACGTGGGTGAGGTCGGAGACCACCGCATATTTTCCCAGGCTGTCGGCGGCGTTCCATCGCTGCCATGGACTCCATTGATAGCGCGACGGCAGGTTGCGCAACGAATCAGGAAAGCTCGAGTAAGGGGTTCCGGGCCGCCCTGGGTCCAGGTGGCTGCTGATCATGACCCAGCGCGAGGCTTCGGGTTCGATGCTCGTGGACTCATCGATTGGATCGTATCCATCCCAGCGGAACACGACGGTGGCCGGGCATTGGAAATCTTGCCCGGCGACGACGGGTCGCCGAAGTCGCACGACCGGCGCGATGCTGCGCGCGTTGAAGGACCGGTAGTCTGGTGTCGGGTCGACGATGCCGTCGTTGTCCACCGCGCGCACGAAAAACGTGTGCCAGCGCTCGAATGCGCTGTTGCGGACGTCCTCATCGTTTTCGTCCGGGCGCGGCCATGGCGGGCGATTCAATGTGTCTGCCAGAGTGACGAGGATCGTATCCCTCGACGAGGTTCCGAGCCAGCGCGGATCGTCGGACGCGGGGACTTCGACCACCACCCGGGTCAAGTCGCCGTCGCCGGGCACGCCATCGATATGGCTTTGGGCCTTTGGATGATCGACGAGGATCACATCATAGTGATCGATGGTGCCATCGTAATCCGTCCCCGACCAGAAGAACTCCACGTGGTAGCCGTTGATCGTGGTCGAATCGGGCGGGCCGCTGGCCAAGACGGTCTCGGGGGGCTGGTTGGGCCGGCGCACCTCGATCCCCAACTCGTTGTCGTTGCATCCAGCGACAACGAGCAGCACCACCGAAGCTCTCGTTACTCCGCGCCGCATGGTTCCCGCACCTTGGAAGGGATGCTGTATCACGATCCCTCGAGAGTACGGCTCTCCTGGTTGCGCCGACGAGCATAGCACGCTAGCCTCCGCCAATGCCCCGCGACGCTCGCGGCCACCAAGGGCACGAGTTTCGAAGCGGCACGGGAGTCCGGATTGAAGCGTTGGCTGCAGTTCGCACGCGCGATCGACCGCTTCAGCGAACGGCTCGGACGACTGTCCGCATGGCTGCTCCTGGCGATGGTGCTGATCGGTGCTTTCAATGCGGTCATGCGCCACCTTGGACGAACCCTCGGCGTGACGTTGAGCTCGAACGCCTACATCGAGCTCCAATGGTACCTGTTCAGCCTCGTCTTCCTGCTGGGTGCACCCCATGCGCTCGCGCACAACGCCCACGTGCGCGTCGACGTGTTCTACAGCCGGCTCGCGCCACGCTGGCACGCTTGGATCAATTTGGGCGGCGCCCTGCTGTTCCTGCTCCCCTTGACGGCGAGCGTGCTGTGGCTCTCTTGGCCCTCCGTGCACAACTCCTGGAGCGTGCGGGAGGTGTCGGCGGACCCGGGTGGCTTGCCGCGCTATCCGATCAAGGCCATGCTCCTCGTCGGTTTCGCGTCACTGGCCTTGCAAGGGCTGGCTGAAATCGTCAAGTGCGTCGCCGTCTTGCGCCACCAACAGGCCGAGACCCCCGAAGAGCGGGAGGCCGTTTGAGCACGAACTGGCTCGCCCCGGTCATGTTCCTGGTGTCGCTCGTGATGATCTTCACGGGGTACCCGGTCGCCTTCGCCCTCGGCGGCACGGCCTTGCTCTTCGCCATATTCGGCATCGGTCTCGGCGCCTTCGAGTGGAGCCTGCTGTTCGCACTGCCGGAGCGCATCTTCGGCATCAT
>DASRJO010000132.1:0-43655 GCA_035649435.1 Candidatus Krumholzibacteriia bacterium
AGCATGCTCGTATGCAGGCGATTGGCCTGCTCGGGGGAGAGGGCGTCGGCGGGTACCGGTGCCGGTTGCGCCGACGATGGCGCAGGGCTTGCGGCGAAGACGGCCGCGACGAGCAGCGAGCAGACGCACCCCGAGGCCCAGCGGTGCTGGAATCGAAGGATCACGGCAGCTTCGACTCCTCGGCTTCGGCAATGGCGCGGAAATACTGCCGCACCAGCTCCTGATACTCCTCGGGTGTTCCCGATTCGAGAGCGCGCAGAATATCCTGTCGCAGCTTCTTGTGCTGATCGCTCTGCGCCAATGGGGCGCCGCCTTCACTGAAGACTTCGCCGGCGTCGCGGCTCTCGCGTTCCTTGTTGTAGTCGCGCTTGTGCAGTGAACGGCTGGCATCGAGCATGCGCGACACGATGTGGTCCTGGAGGTCGAGGGTCTCCTGGTCGATGCCTTCGCTTTCCATGTCTTCGACGACTTCCTGCATGTCGCCGAGCATCTTGTCCATGCGCCCGAGCATATCGCGCTCCTCGCGCGCCTGACGCTCGATGTCGCGCAGCTCGCCTTCGATGCTGCGTTGTTCGGCCAGCAGACGCGCCATGGCGGCGCGCTCTTCCGGGCTCATCTGTCCCGGATTCTTCAGCCGCGATTGCAGCTGGCGGGTGGCGTCGTTGAGACGCTGCTGTTGCCCCACCATTTCGCCCATGCGCTGGCCCGAAGAGGGACTGCCCCCGCCGCCGCCGGACTGACACGACTTGGTCGAGCGATTGAGTTCGATCACCGCACGGTTGAGATCGGCATACGCATCTTCGCCATGCAGGCGGCCGGCGAGTGCGTTGCCCTTCTCGAACGCATCCACGCCTTGGGTCATCTTGCCCATGGCCTGCACCAGGAGGGCGGTGACATTCTGCGGGACGGCTGGCGAATTCTTGCCGGCGGCTTCGAGTCCTTCGGTCACCGTGCGAGTGGCGGCGCGCAATGACTGCTGGCTGCGGGCCAGATCGCCGCTCTGTGGCTCGTCACCCTTCTCCAGCGCCTTGCGGCTGAGGAGTTCCTGGCGGAAGGAAACGTCGAGCGATTGGCGCGCGGCTTTCTGCAGCGCCACCAGAGTTTCCTGGTCCATGTTGGCGCCCATCGCCATTTGCGCCTGCATCATCTGCTCGTAGAGCGCCCGCAGGCGTTTTTCGGCGCCTTCCTGCGACGGCTGCGCCTCCTGCGGCTGTTGCTGTTGCAAGTTCTTCGAGGCCTCGCGCATCTCTTCCGACGGCGGCTGCGACTGCATCATTTCGCCGGCCTCGTTCAACTCGCTGCGGCCCGCCTCCTGCATTTTCTTCAGCAGTTCTTCGAGCTCGCGCTCCAGAGCTTCGGAGGTTTCCGATAGCTTGGATTGTTCCTCCCCCAAGCGCTCCGATTCCTGTTTCTGTTGCTGCTGCGAATCCTGGTTCTGCGCACCGTCCTTGGGCGTTTGCGGATTCTGCATCTCCTGGTCGAGAGCATCGGTGCGCTGGCTCAAATTCTCCTGTTGCTGCAGGAGTTCGGCAGTGCGCTCCACCAGTTGATCCAGCTGCTGTTCGCGCTGCAACTGCTCGAGCAGCGCCTTGGTGCGCTCGAGTCGCTGGAGGAATTCCTCCTGCGACAGTTCCATCTTCTCCAGCGAGCGCTGGATTTCCTCGGGCGAGATCTGCTTCATGGCCTCCTGCAGGCGCTGCATGTAGTCGCGCAGGGTCTCGTCGTCGACTTCCTGCATCAGGCGGCGAATCTCCTCCATCTTCTCGGCGATCTCGGCGCTGACGACTTGTTGCTCTTCCATTTTGTCGAGCTCTTGCTGCATGTCCTTGGCGATCTCGTCGACCTTCTCCGCGATCTCCTTCTGCTTCTCCAGCGACTTCTGGATCTCCTGTTCCTTCTTCCAGTCCATTTCTGGGTTCTTCTTGAGCTCGCGGGCCATCCGCTCGTATTTCTCTTGCAGCTCCTTGCCCTCCTCGAGCACCTTATCCAGCTCGCTCATGCGGTTCTCGTCCTTGTCTTGCAGCTCGGCGTAGAGCTCGCCCAGCGTCGGCAAGCGCAAGCGGTACACGGGAGTGCGCCCGGTCTTGTGCCCCGAGACGGCGTCGTTGTCTTCGACTTCGATCCAATAGGAGATGAAATCCCCCGGGAACAGTCCGAGCGTGCTCAGGTCCCAGGGGTGGGTCTTCAGCAGCTCCGGAGCCGGTTCCTTGCCCACGGGCTTGCCGTCGGGGTCGAGCGCCGTGCCATCGTGGAGCACGAGACGAGTGCGCGTTTCGGCCTGCTGGAGATCCTCGCCTTCGCGCTCGCGTTTGAAAATCAACGTCATGCTCGAGATGCCGAAATCGTCGGCGGCCTGGATCAGCAGCTCGACCTGTGCCGATTTCGGCAGGGTGGCATCGGGCTCGGGCGTGCGCAGCTCGACGTAGGGCGGGCGGTCCTCGATCGCACTGATCTGGTAGGTGACCGGATCGGTGTTGCGGTTGCCGAGCGAATCCTCGATGTCGAAGTGGTAGCGCAAGTCGCTGCGCAAGGTGAAGGCGGTACGGAACGCGGCGCCGTCGAGGTCGAGCCGGAGCGGTCCGGGCAGCGTGACCTCGGTCCCCGCGTCGTTCTCTGGCAGCAACCGGCCGCGCGCGAGCGGCGTCGACGCCGTGCCCTCGATCTCCACGCGTGTGCCGATGAGAGCCACGGCGTCCCCGCGCCCCTCTTCGAGCGTGTGTGGTTCGCGCCTCACGTAGGCCGGCGGCACCAGCCGCAAGCTGAAGCGATTGAGGATGGGGCGCTGGACGATGCGAATCTGGAACTCGTCGGTGCGGCGCTTGGCGCTTTCGAAACGATAAGCGGTGTGATCGCGCACGTTGTCGAAACGGAACTCGTAGGTGTGCGGCGAACGTGCTCCTTGCGCCACCAGCGGGCGTGACTTCCACAGGTCACCGGTGTCGTTGAATCGCAACACCATCTCCGGCGCCAGCGGGCCATGATCGACGACGCGCACGACCACATCTTCGCCGGCAAGGACGTCGAAGTTCCCGCCTTGGACCTCGAGGCTGCCGTAGACGATCGAGGCGGGCGACGGATAACCGAAGCGGAGTGCCTGCGCAGCGCGCCGGGGCAAGGCGGGAGCGAGCAACGCCAGCAGCACGATGACGCCCGTTGCCGCCGCGAGCAGGGTCCCGTCGCGATGCCGGCGCGGGAAGGAGAACAACTGCACTAGATCGAGACTGCGCGCTTCGTCGTAGGCGCGATCGACGGTCGCCGTCACCAGGTCGGACGAGCTCGATTCGGGCACCCCACGCTGACTGAATTCGAGCGCGGCGCGCAGCATGTCGCGAAAGTCGCGCCGTTCCTCGATGAGCCGCGAGAAGACCGCCAGGTTCGGAACCGCGCGCAACGGACGCACCCAATGCCGCCACACCAGCCAACTTGCCCCTGCCCAGAGCAGGACGGCCAGGGCCATTCCCAGCGGACGAGGCAGGATCGGCACCAAGGCCGTGAAAACGGCGAGCCCGACGAAGGCGAGCGCGAGCGTGCGCACCATGACGAGGCCGCCCCACAACAACACGCGCCGCGCGTGCTGGGCCCGGCCCTGACGAAGCAGCGACACGAGCAAGGAACCGCGTTCCTGGAGCTTTCCGGTCTCGGTCGTGGTGCTCATCGACGCTCTCCCCGTGAACCGCGACTGCACGGACGTTGTTTCAATGCGTCAAGGCATAGATCATTACATCGACGGCCATGCGCATCGCCGCTTCGCGGCGCTCCGGCGTATCCTTGTGCACGTCGGGGTCTTCGAGACCATCGCCGATATCCGACTCGTAGGTGTACAAGAGCACGATTCTGTTGCCATCACGGATGACAAGAGCTTCGGGCGGCTTGCCGTCGTGCTCGTGAATCTTCGGCAGCCCCGGCAGCGTGTAAAAGCTGCGGAACAACACGTGGTCGTTGGGGAGAAGCTCGAGCTCGCGATCTGGAAACAGGCGCTTCACTTCTTGCCGGAAGCTGCGATCCATCCCATAGTTGTCATCGGCCCAGAGGAAGCCGCCGTGCAGCATCCACTCGCGCAGGTACTTGGCTTCCTCCTCGGAGAATTTCACCAACCCGTGTCCGTTCATGTACACCACGGGGCAACCGTAGAGCGCATCGTCATCGGGACGCAGCACGACCTCTTCGTGCACGGTGACGATGCCAGTGCGCTGTTGGAAGGCGCGCATCCAGTTCGGCAACGAGCTCGGATTGGAGTACCAGTCGCCGCCGCCGTCGTAGTGCAGGCGGCCGATGTGGAGAGCCGATTCTTGCGCGGGTTCCTCGGCGAAGGCGCTCGGAGCGAGAGCGCACCCCAGCACCCAGAAGAGGGCGACGACCCCGCGCCAAGCGGGTGGGCTCTGGGCGCTTCCCATGGGACCTTCCAGGCGAGACATCGGCACTAGCCTTGGTACGCGGCGAGGGCGCGGGTGTTCCCCACGGGTGGGGGGAACGGTCCGCAGACCGCAATTATAACGCCGATGGGGGGTTCCGAGCATAAAATAGGCCCGGGCCGGTTCAGGGCAAGGGGGAGCGGGGGGAAACTCGCGCTGGATCGGGGCAGCCGACGCGGTTTCCATGCTTCGGCGCGGAGATCAACATCTGGAGAGAGTGACGCGCACCTCGGCGCCGCCACCCGTGCGGTTCACGAGGCTGATGGAGCCGCCCAGCTTGTCGAGAATGCTGCGCGTGATCGCCAGCCCGAGGCCGGTGCCGGTGTTCTTGGTCGAAAAGTAGGGTTCGAAGAGCCGTTCGTGGGCTTCCGCCGTGAGCCCGGTGCCTTCGTCCGCCACCAGGACCTGCACCGAGCCGTCGCCGCTCGGCGCGACACACAGCAGGATGCGACCCTTGCCGTTCATCGCCTCGCGCGCATTCTCCATCACGTTGGTGAACACCTTGCGCAGGCCCTCCTCGTCGCCGAGGACGCTGATGCCGTCGCCGGGGAACGTCGTGTCGCCGGGCTCGAGATCGAGCACGATGCCTTGCATGCCGCGATACGGCGCGGTGACGCGCCGCAACAGGGCGCCGAGATCCATTGGCTTCGGCTCCAAAGTTTGCATGCGGCCGAAATCGGAGAATTCGCTCGCGATCCGCCGCAGCACGTCCACCTGCTGCACGATGGTCTGCATCCCATCGGTGAAGATCTCCGGAAATTTTTCAGTGCGGTCGTGGAACGCCTGCTGCATGAACTGCGCCGACAGCTTGAGCGGTGTCAGTGGGTTTTTGATCTCGTGCGCCACCTGTCGCGCCATCTCGGCCCACGCCGCCAGCTTCTTCGAGCGGATGAGCTCGGTCAAATCCTCGAAGATGGCGACGCGTCCGAGCGATTCGGCGTCGGCTTCGGGACGCAACGACGTGACGATGAGACGCAGGGTGACCCGATCGCGTTCCCCCACCAATGTGAGCTCGGCACCCTCGCCGGCGGGGGCATCGCCCACGTGTGTCCAGAAGCTGCGCGTTCCCGGGTCTTGCGCCGCTCTTGCCAGGTCTCTCCAGGCACGGCCTTCGAGATGGACAGGGGTGGTGGACAAGATGCGTCCGGCCGCTGCATTCGCTGCGGTGATGCGTCCCTCGCGGTCGGTGACCACGACACCCGAAGCGATGTTGTCGAGAACCGCTTCCAGGTAGCGGCGGCGAGCATCGAGGTCGGAGCGCGTCGACTGCAATCGCGCTGCCATGTCGTTGAAAGAACGTTCGAGCTCGCCGATTTCGTCGCCGGCACGCGCTTGCAGGCGGAAAGCGAGATTGCCGCCGGCGATGCGCCGGGTCCCCTCGATGAGGTTGCGCACGGGGTCGAAGATGCGGGTGGCGAACGCGATGGCGAGCGCCAACGTCAGCACGAACATCGTGGTCGACAGCCCGACGACGAGGGCGCGCGTGCGCTCGACTTCGATGGCGAACTCGTCGGTTTGCAGCAGCTGTTGCACGGCCAGGGCACCGATGCGGTGGCCGAATCGATCCTGCAGCGGCAGGTACCCGGCGTAGTAGCGCTGCGTTCCTGCGGTTTCCTCCGCCACTGCGTAACGATTGCTCCCCAGAAGCACCGACTTGTATGCAGCGGGTGGCACGAGGTGCGGCAGCAACCCGGCGGCGGCGAGACTCTTCTGGCTCGACACCACCAGATGCGGACCGACGAAGCCGCTGATGTCGGTGTTCAGGATCGGCGCCAGGTCGCGCAGCAACGCGTCGGTGAGCCGGCGTCGATAGTAGAGGTAACAGAGGCGCGGATTCGCCGACGCCGCCCCCTCGCGTCCCTCGGGTGCGACCCACACCGGCTCGAGGGCGCCGAGGTTGAGCTGGCTGTTGCCGTCGCGGGAAGCAAAGACCTGGCGCGGCGAGGCGGTGACGAAACGCTGGCCCTCGGCGTCGGAGAAGCTGCTCAGGGTTTCGTCGAGAATCGGACGACCGTCGCCGTTGAAAATGGTGATCGTGCTGAACGCGGGGATGTCGCGCGCCGGCGGCGGGCTCTGCTGCATCCACCATTCGGGGTGGCGCAAGTACCACTCGACGTACTCGCTCTCTCGCGCGCTCTGCAGCTCCCGGCGCACGACGTCGGCGAGCGCGGCCTCCGCCGAGCGTGCCTTGATGAGCGCCGCATCACGATTCCGGCTCGTGCTGCGCTCGCGCATGATGTTCTGGGTGGCGAGCGAGATCACGACGCTCGGCAGCAACGCCACGACCAGGAAGGCGCCCATGAGCTTCTGCTGGAATCCCAGCCGCTTCGGAATCAGCAAGGGTGGCAGCACACGCGACGTGGCCCGCAGGCGGCCGAGGCCGACCAGGCCCAGGAGCAGAACCACGGCCGCAGTGAAATCGAGGGCGGCGACCTGCGTCCACTCGAGCAGTCGGTCGAGAGGTTTGAGGAGCTGAAACCCCGCGATCAGCGTGCGTTCACCGCTCGGCAACTCCGTCACCACATACGTGGCATTCAACAACCGGACTCGTCGCCAACCCGGTTGCTCCATTGCAGCGCCCGGGAGCGGCTGTCCCACCTCGAGGTAAGGGGAAGAGGATTCGACGACCAATCCTTGACGCAACCAGGCGAGCAGGTAGAGCTCCGACTCTTCGACACGCGGCCCGGGTTCTCTCCCTGGACGCAACAGCTCCGGGGAGCGCACGTGCGGGCTCGCGGCCAGAGCGAGACTTTCGTGCGCGAAGGGCAAATCGATGACGACGATCCCGCGCGCCGGCCCACCGCGTCCGAAGCGTACGGGAAGTGCGCCGCGGTACAGCCGGACGGTCCCGACCGGGCTCGCCATGATCTCGGTCTGCTCGATGAGCATTTCTTCGGCAAGGGCTCTCTCCTGAAAATCTGGGCTTTGGATGTCCTGGCTGTAGGGCAAACCGATCGAGAATTCGCTGGTGACCGCGCCGGTTTCGTCATGCACGCGCACCTGGCAAGGCCAATCCAAGTGGCGCAGCAGGCTGCCGGCCCAGATCTCGAACGCCAGCGCACTGAATGGAGTCGGGTCGGTCGCCGTCAATGCGCGACGCAGATCGGGATCGGCCGCCAGGTCGCGCAGGACGTGTTCGAGCACGAAGGGGCGCACATCGTCCACCATCTTTCGCACTGCCTCGGTGCGCCGAATGACCTGCTCTTGGCGGCCGCGGAAACCCTCCGCCTGGATCGCGACGGTGGACAAAGTGGCGGCGAGGCCGGTCAGAACGAGCGTGGCGACACTGAAGCTGGTGAACCGTTCGTCGGCGAATAGGAAACGCAAGCGCGCACCGGCTGCGAGCACGGCGATGCCGACAATGGCCACGAGCACCGAGGCTTGCAGCCACAGTGCCACACCGAGCCCAAGCGCGGTGATCGCCACGACTGCGCGCGAGGCCCCGGACGGAATCGCCGTCGAAACCAGCAGCAGCGCCAGAACGAGCACTGCGGACACACCCATCATCAGTGCAGCATGGATGCAGAGCACGGCGCCGGAGCCAAGGTCCAGCGCAGCACCGAGGAGCGGCAAGGTCGTGTTGCGCGCGACCCACGTGGCGATGGCGAGCGCGGTCCACGCAGCCAGACCCACGAGGATGGCGGCAGCGACCGTGCGCACGCCGGTCGCCACGGGAGACCCGAGGAGCGCCGCGGCGGCGGGCTGGCGCACGCGGCGAACGAAAAGCAGGAGCACGCTCGCGAGCAGCACCGCTGCGGTGAACGACAAGTCGAACGGCGTACGGAACAGGCCGCCGATTCCGTGAAAGCCGAACGCGGTCGGGTTCAACACGCCGCGACTGGTCAACGACGGAGAGGGGAAATCCAACCACGCGAGCAATGCACGCGCCGCCCACAGGAGGACGATTCCTGTGAGCGGCTGATCCCACGACAAGCGCCACCAGACGCTCGAGCGCCGCAGCCAGGTCCAGCCCGCGATGGCGAACGAGACGAGGACGAGAACGCTCTGCGCCAGGCGCAGACGTTCGAACCGCTGCTGCATGGTGCTCTCGAGCGGCGGTGCACTCAGACGTCCGAGCAGGCGCGGGGCGCCATCGTCGCCGCGGATGACGAAATCAGCCTGCAGGCCGTGATCGAAGTCTCCGTGGATCTCGAGGTTCTTTTGCGTCAGGTAAGGTGGCAGCAGGCGAGTCTCGTAATGCAGCTGCACATCGATGTCGGTCGACAGCTCCGCGGCGAGATCCCACCCGGCGCCATCGTCCTGCGGGCGCTCGAAAGTCGTGGAGACCGGCGTCTCGACGACCACCCGCAGACCCGACACCGAATCGGCAGGGGTCGTATCGGCTCGACCATCCTGCCGGTCGTAGACGAGAAACGTGCCGATGCTGGCGCGCCGGAAGTAGACCTCGCGCGGCCCTCGGGAGAAGGGGGCCATGCGTGTGCCATTCTCGGCCGCGAGCGTCGTGCCGGCCCAGGCCAGCAATTCCCCGTTGGCGCCAATGATGCGAATTCCCCAGGACGAAGCCTGCCTGGAAGGAGCACCCGCATGCGCGAGCGAGTCGACGACATCGAATAGACGCGGGGTGGCGTCCGGGCCCCGGGGTGCCTCGCTCATGCTGATCTCGTAGGCACGGTCGCCTAGGCCGCGTGCTGCGGATTCGAGCTCCAGAACCCGCGCGCGCACGATCTCGAAGTGGCGTTGCAGACGGCGCTCGACCTGGGTGGCCCAAGCCTGCGGTGTGGGTGTGCGCAGGAACAACGGCAAGGCGAGCCCGAAGATGGCGGTCACCAGCCAACCCGTGGTGGCGAATCGGTGCGCCAGGCCACGCGCACGCAGAAGCCAAATCACCGTCGCGAGCACTCCGACGGCCAGAACGGCGGCCCGCACCGGGGTGGGCCAACGCAGCGTTTCGGACGCTTCGAGCAGAAGGGCGACGCTGGCCGCGACTCCCACAGCAGGGATCGAAGAAAACTTACGCATGGTTTCGGACGATGTCTCCCACGTCATCGACGCCGGCACCTTGGCGCCGACAGGACCCCGCCGACTGCAACGCCGGCTTTCATTCCAATGCGGTGATCTCGGCGATCACCCACCGAGCCCCCTCGCGCGCCAGCGTCACCAGAACGCGGTCTTGTGCGATGGGGCCGCTTCCTTGCACGCGATAGCGGCGCAGAGCCAAGGCCACCGCGATGGACTTTTCCGTTTCCGGTGGACGAATGTCGAGGAATTGAAATTGCAGGGTCCGCGACCGGTGGAAGTGGCCTTCGAGGATGAGAATGCTCTGGCTGCGCGAGAAGCTGCCGCCGCCCGGCTCGAAGTCGGGCAAGGCGATCGACACTTTGCGCTCCCCGAGGTGCGCCGCGATGCCGTCGACGTCGCCCCGGGACCAGGCCGATTCCAGGCTGTGGAAAACTGCAGTCGCATTCGATGGGTCGGCCGGATCCTGCCCCGCGGCCTGGGTGGGAAGGGTCCACGGCAGCAGCAGCACTGAGATCCAGAGCAGGCGGAGCCAGGTCAACATGCCACCCCCTCGGCCGGCGACGGCAGTAGTCTAACGCACGTCGGCACCATGGATGAGGGCGCTGCCGCGTCCATTGCCGACGCGGTGGAATGCGTTATAGTTGGAGCCGTGCCGCGCCCGCGCGGTGCGGAACCTCCTCAGAAGAGAACTCGACTCATGCCGGCGCACGCATCGGCCAGAACCCGCGGCGCCGCGGCGCTCCTCCGTCGCGGCGATGTGCTGCACAAGTACCGCATCGAGAAGCTCCTCGGTGCGGGTGCCTTCGCACGTGTCTACCGTGCTTACGACATCGTCGAAGGCTTGCATGTGGCGCTCAAAGTTTTCGCCCCACCGGCTCCCGAGTTGACCCAGAGCACTTTCCGCCACGAGGTGCGCGTCATCTCGCGCCTGGACCACAAGAACATCTTGCGGCTCAAGACCGCCGAGATCCTGGGCGGCAAGTTCGTCATGATTTCCGAGCTGGGGGAACGCACGCTGCTGGATGCATTCACAAGGCCACGCTCGGTGCGCTATGCGATCCACGTGTTGGAGCAGGTGCTCGAAGGCCTGGCCTGCGCGCATGCCAGCGGTGTCATCCACCGCGACGTCAAACCCGAGAACATCCTCATCTGGCGTGACGGGCGGGTGAAGATCGCCGACTTCGGCGTTTCCCGTCTCATCGACCAGCCGGTCACGCACACGACGGCGACCGGGACGCCGAGCTACCGCGCGCCGGAGCAGGCCTACGGCCGGCCGACCTTCGCGTCGGATGTCTTCGCCGTCGCCTTGGTGTTCTACGAGATGGTGACGCGCACGCTGCCGCGCTGGCCGCTCCGGTGGCCCTTCGAACGCCACGAGATCTTCGACGCCCGTGTGCCCCCGGCCCTCGTGCGCGTCATCCGCCGCGCGGTGAACTTCGACCTCGAGCATCGCTATCGCGACGCGGGCAGCATGCTGCGGGCGGTGCGGGCTGCGGTGCCGGAGCTCGCCAAGCGCAACGTTGACGTCGGGCGTGCGGAGCCGGCAAAACGCCTGTCCTGGCGGCAGTATCGCCAGCGCGAGTTCGAGAAGCGCTTCGAGCGCCACCTGCGACTCGATTTCCGCTGCCACCGCTGTTCCGGCGCGCTGTCGGAGTTCATGCGCGTTTGCCCGTGGTGTGGGTTTCGCAAGAACTCGTTTGCCGGGATCACGCGCTTCCCGGGCGTCTGCAATCGCTGCGAGCACGGCGTGCACGAAGATTGGAAGTACTGCGCCTGGTGCTACGGCCCTCGATTCGGCCACGTCTCGCACGTGCCGAGCCGGGACGCGCGCTATGGCGGTCGTTGCTCCCGCTGCGGCGAAGGCCGGCTACTGCCGCACATGCAGCACTGTCCCTGGTGCAACGCGCGTGTGCGGCCGTGGCGCAGCCGGTTGTTGACCCAGCGGTGTGCGGCGTGCGCCAACCCCGTGGCCGACGATTACTGGGAATTCTGCGCGTGGTGCGGCAAGGGAATCCACGGCCAGCGGCGGCGCAACGGGCGGCGCAAGACCGTCTGAGAATGTGCGCCCGTCAGCGAGCGAACAGGATTCGGTAGGCGAGCACGCCCCACATCCCCAATCCACACATCGTTTTCACGCACGCACCGAGCACACGGCCGAGAAATGCGGCACGCCCCGCGCGCAGCGCCCGTTCCAAGTGCCGCTGCGCGCGATACTCGAGTGCCACCGCGCCGAGGAACGAGCCGAGGAAGGCGCCACAGAGTGCGCCGAACGGCGGCGCGAGCGGTGCCATCCCGATTCCGCCCACGATGCCACCGAGGCACGAGCCGGCTACGCCTGCGCGTGATGCGCCGCGTTTGGCGGTGAAGCCGACGCCGACGGCGAACTCCAGGCCTTCCGCCAACCCGGCCAGAGCCGCGAGCACGACCAAGGTCCAAAGCCCCACCGGTTGCCAGTGAGTGGCGAGACCGTAGAGCGCAGCCAGGCCGAGGAGAATCCAATTGGCCGGCAGGCCGAATGCGTGCAACAACAACACCGCAGCGCCGCTCGAGAGCACGAGGGTTGGGACGAGAGAATCGAGGAACTCGGACATTTGCCGAACCCGCGCGCGCTCAGGAGGTCGGTCGCGGTGTGTCCGCCTTGGACGTCCGGTGGTACCACTGGATCACCATCGGCGAGGCGACGAAGATCGACGAGTACGTGCCGACGATGATGCCGATGGCCAGTACCCAAGCGAAGTCCTGGATGACATCGCCGCCGTAGATGAGAAGCGAAATCAACACCAACATGGTGGTGACGCTGGTGAGCAAGGTGCGCGACAACGTCTTGTTGATGGCGCCGTTGAAGATGCGATCGACGCTTTCGCGGCGCTGCTTGAGCCTGAGCTCCTCGCGAATGCGGTCGAAGATGACGATGGTGTCGTTGACGGAGTAGCCCGCGAGCGTCAGGAAGGCGGCGACGATGGACAGCGTCACTTCCTTGTTGAAGAGCGAGAACAAGCCGAGAGTGAGCAACAGGTCGTGCGCCAGCGCGGTGACGGTGGCGACGCCGAACAGCCATTCGAAGCGCCAGGCGATGTAGAGCAGGATGAGCAGGATGGAAAGCAGCATGGCCTGCACCGCCGCACCGCGCAGCTCGCTGCCGACCTTGGGGCCGATCGATTCGAGCGACAGCAAGGTCACGGTCTGGTTGGGAAAACGCGCCCGCAGCGCTTGCAGGATGGCGTCGGAGCTGGTCGATCCGAGCGTCGACGGAGTAGCCGTCGCCCCCACCGCTTCCGTGTTCGGCAGGTGGATCAAGAACGAAATGCGCGATCCCTGCCGCACGGCCTGAATGTTGCGGTTGTCGTAGCCCGCGCCGCCCACCGCATCGCGAACGGACGTGATGTCGGTGGCAGTCGTGCCGTCGATCTGAACGTCGACCTGCACGCCACCGGTGAACTCGACTCCCAAGCGCAAGCCGCCGCGCACCGCGAGCGAACCAAGACCGATGAGGAGCGTGACGACGGAAATAATGAAGCCCACCTTGCGCCGGCCGATGAAGTCGAAGTTCGTTTCCTTGATCAGGACTAACATGGTTTCCGATCCGGATTGGGGTTCTGCACTCAGATGCTCAGTTTTTGCAGGCGCCGCTTGCGGGTCAGGAGATCGAAGACGAAGCGCGTGACGAAGAGCGCGGTGAACATCGAGGTGGTGATGCCGATGCACAAGGTGACAGCGAAGCCCTTCACGGGTCCGGTACCGTAGTACAACAGAACGACGCCGGCGAAGAGCGTGGTCAAGTTGGAGTCGACGATGGCGGAGAGCGCGCCTTTGTAGCCGGCCTCGACCGCGGCATTGACCGTCTTGGCCTTGCGCAGCTCTTCGCGGATGCGCTCGAAGATCAGCACGTTGGCGTCCACCGCCATCGCCACCGCCAGAACCATGCCGGCGATGCCGGGCAGCGATAGCGCCGCGCCAAGTGTCGCCATGGCCGCGAGCGTGATGATCAGGTTGAGCGTGAGACCGAGCGCCGCCACCACGCCGGAGAACTGGTAGTAGACGATGAGGAAGCCGACGCTGAGCCCGAGCCCGACGAGGCCCGCCACCAAGCCGCGGCGCAGCGAATCGCTGCCGAGGGTCGGCCCGATGGTGCGTTCTTCGACGATGTTGAGGCTCACGGGGAGCGCTCCGGCGCGCAGCACGATCGCCAGGTCGCGCGCTTCCTCGTCGGTGAAGGAGCCGCTGATCTGGCCTTGGCCGTTCGGAATGCGATTGCGGATGGAAGGCGCCGATTTCACCACGCCATCGAGGATGATGCACAGCTGCTTGCCGACGTTGTCCGCCGTCAAGCGCGAGAACGTGCGCGCACCGCGCCGGTTCAAGCGGAAGTCGATGAGCATCGAGCCCGGGCGGTCGGGGTCGGGGCCGATGCTCGCGTCCTCCAAGGATTCGCCGGTCAATTCCTTTTCCGTGTTCACGAGATAGAGCAAGCGGGCGGAAACGCCATCCGCCGTGCGCGGCCCCTTCTCGCTGCTCCACATGAATTCGGAGCGCGGCACCGCAGCTGCGACCGCGGCTCGCACCTCGCTGTCGGCCAGGATCTCGCGCACGCGCTGGACGCGGAAGCCATCGTCGGGAACGTAGAGGGCACCGAACTGCAGCTGCACGAACAAGCTGCTGAACGGGTTGTCCGGCTTCTCGGGGGTGGTGCTCGGCAATTCCGGCAGGTGCAGCGAATCGACCGCGGCCGTCCCGCTGGTGTCGGCGGCGGCGGCGAGGGAATCGGCCGGCGGCACGGACAAGCTCTGGGAACCGGGCGGGTTGGCGCTCTCGGGGTTGGTGGTGGGCGCTTTCGCCGCCAGGACCGCATCGATGGCTTGAACGGCCTTGACGATGTCCTGGGCCTCGCGCACCAGGCGGAACTCGAGCTGTGCAACGTCTCCCAAAAGACCCTTCGCGCGTTCGGGGTCATCCACTCCCGGCAGCTGGATCAGGATGCGGTCGTTGCCCTGGCGCGCGATCGTCGGCTCGGTGACACCGAACTGATCCACCCGGGTCGAGAGGATCTCCATCACCCGGTCTTGGGCATCGTGGGCATCGGAATCACGCACCATGCCGCGGTCGAGCTCCATCACCACGTGCATGCCGCCCTGCAAGTCCAATCCCAGCTTCATCGACTTGTCGAGCACTGAACGCATGTCGCGGCGATCCGTTTCGGAAAGCGCCGAGATCTGCTCCGTTGTCAGGTTGCGGTACTTCGTGAAGTAGCGATAGCTCGGGTAGAGAAGGAACAAGCTCGCGCCGGCGACCAGCAAGATGACGATGAGCCTGGCAGTGAGATTGCGGTCCATGCGTCCTCTCGAGGCGTCGCGGGCCTTAGCCCCACGACCCCTTGGGTCTGCGGTTAGGCCGTCGCGTGAGTCGTCGTTCGGAAGGAGCGGGGATCCGGATCGAGGCCTCGGATGCGCACGCCCTGTGAGTTAGAGCCTGGCCATTATAGGGCTGCGCCACGCTCCGTCAAGCGCCAGGCCGCTCAGGAAGCCGCTGGCTTGGGGCGGAGCTCTTCGAGCGTGACGAACCGGATGCCCTCGGCCTCGAGGCGGGGAATCAGGGCCTGGAGCGCTTCCAAGGTGTATGGACGGGGGTGCGCGATTCCCACCGCCAGTCCTCGCCGGCGCGCGAGGTCGGCGAGCTGCTCGAGCCGGGCGGCGACGACCTCGACGGACTCGGTTTCGGTGTCGAGGAACAGATCGTTGCGCAGGCTCCACACGCCTTCGGCGCGTGCGGCGCGGTACGCGACGCTGTGCGGCGTGGTCACGCTGTCGAGAAAGAACAGGCCGCGCCGGGACAACACCGCAGCGAAGGATGCCATCGTCGCCGCGTCCGCTGTGGCGCGCGAGCCCATGTGGTTGTTGATGCCGACGAATCCCGGATACTTGCGCTGGTACTTCTCGACCAACGCCTCCATCGCGCTCGCCTCCATGCCGACGGTAATCGAATGACGGCCGGCGTTCTCGTCGCCCTCGGGTTCCATGGGCAGATGCAAGAGTGCCGGCAGGTCGCGCTTGGCGGCGGCGCGGAAGGCGTCGTCGCTGCGCGATAGGTCGGGGAGAACGGCGAGTGTGAGCGGCACGCCGAGATCGAGGATGCCGCGCACCGTCGCGTTCAGATTGTGACCCATGTCATCGATGACGAGCGCGATCCGGATTGGTTTGCTCGCGGGCGGCGGCGGCGGTGCCGGCCGCACGACGATGCGATGCGTCGGGCGCGCGGCGAAGCCGAGAGCGATCACCACCTCGCCACGGCGGGCGTGCAGCTCGTCCGCGGCCAGCACTTGGGCGCCGGCCGCGCGCGCCGCGCGCGTGATCCACAGATTGCACAAGGTCGGCGTGAGATGCGCCGGGGCACGGAAGGTGTACTGCCGCAACGACGGTCGCGGCTCGGTGACTTTGCGCGTATCGACTTCGCCGCGCAGCAGCCCCATGGACAGGAAGCGCTCGGCGAGCGCGACATCGAGCTGAACGGCCAGGCGCGGGAGAAAGGGGCGCGTGAGTCCTGCGCGCACGAGCATCACGTTGCCCGCGCGCGAGGTGAGCAGGTACACGGCGCCGAGCAAGACCAGTCCGCAGGCGATCGCGGCCAAAAGGAAACGCGGGCGAACGGTCAGTTCCCGGCGCACCACCCCACCCCACCGCACCACACAAGCCTCCACAAGCAACCGGCCACGCCGTGGGGCGTGGCCGGTGCGAACATGGTCCGCGTCGTCGGGATTGTCAATGCTTGGGATCTATGCCGGATCGGCGCTCGCCGGCTTCGCCGTTCCCAGCAGGTCCTCCCAAATGTAGATCAGAAACTTGCCAGGATCGCCGACGACCTTGGTCAGATCTTCGAGGACCACGAAGTTTGCATAGCCTTCGACCTTGTAGTCCGTTCCAGTCAGGTCGAAGAACACGTAGGTCGAGTAGCGGGCGTCCGTCACGCGCCAGATATTGCGATCGAGCTTACCGTCCCCCTCGGTCACCGAGTACAGATCTTCGCGCGGAGCAAAGTTCTCCTGCTTCGTGAGTGTGATCGTCAAGGCCTGCATCCACAGGTCAGTGGCGACCTCGGGATCGCCAGGAGGAGGAGCTTCGGGATGGAACATGCGCTGGTGAATGCGCACCTCTTCCGTGTACCCCCACTGCGTTTCACCGAGATCCGTGGGCGCGCTCAGAACGAAGAAATAGTCCGCGTTCCGATCCGGATCGTGTGCCAGCAAGGATTTCAACAGATCGACATCGCGCGTCTGATAGGCGCGCGACAAAGCATCGATCAAAGCCGCTTCCGAATCGATGGGCGGCGGCGGTGTTGGGGGGATGACTTCCTCGGTCGGGCTGAAAATGCAGCCCGCGGCGAGACATGTAGCCAGGGCCAAGTACAAGGCTGTGTGTCTCAAGTGTTCCCTGACGCGCGACATGACAGACTTCCTCCATAGAAACTTCGAAGTGGGCAAGACAACGTCATTATACCACGCGGTCTGGGTGCCGGCACCCAGATGCCCCTGCGTGGTTTTCTGACTCGGTCTGCGGTCGTTCCGGGATGCCGGGGCGTACCACTGCGTATCCCGGACGCCTCGGGGCTGTAGCAGTTTGATTCACGGCCCCACGAAGGCCCGCAGCGTTCCCATCGTGCCGATGGGGGTGCTGCTAGAGCTCGGGGGGAGTCCGATGTCTTCCCACCTCAGAAGTGTCCAGAATCTCCTGTCGCCGCCGATGAAGTCCCATTTGGCCCTCCCGGCGTAGAAATCCACCCGCTCTTGCGGTGGATCCCCTCGAACATAGGTCAGGGACAGCTCGTAATCCACGTCATACCGAGTCAAATTCGTCGTCGGTGTGAAATCCGGGTCGACGGTGAAGCGCGGAAACGTCATCTCGACGTCCTGAAGGCTGTCCCCCGACGCTTCCAGAAGCGTGAGCATAAACTGGACCTCGCGGCCTTTGTCCCAGCCGACGAAGAACCCGGGTGGTGCCAGGGCCTCGGCCTGCGGATCTGGAATATAGAAAAAGACATCAGGCAAATCCTCAGGCTCCGGAGCGAGGCTGCGCACGTAATTGGGCTCCACCGTGCGGCCCTCGACCGCACGCTCGATGTTGTCGCGCACGATCTCGGGGAAAAGCGGCTCGAGGAAGTCCGGAGGAGGTCTGCACGTCGGGTCGTTGATCGGATCACAGGGAGGGGGGGCCTCGCGCGGTGAGAAGCTGTCGCAGGCGCCGAGGCACACGAGCACGCAGGAGGTGAGCGCCATCACCCACCTCGCGGACCAGTCGCCGCGCGGGTGCTCAGAACGTGTACGAGAGCGTGGATTGCACATTGTAGTACACATTGCGGTTGAGGCTGACGTTGAAGCTCTGGTTGCGCGCCACCTTGGCGTCGAGCCGCAGGTCTCCCATCGTGATGTTCGATTCCAAGCCCATGGCGACGTTGCCACGTTCGATGACGTTGACCCCCGTCGCGCGCCCGTTGAAGAAGATCGTGCGATGCTCGCGTGTGGACACCTGAGTGGAGACGAAGTTGAGCTTGCCACCTTGGATCAGAGCGTAACGGATCCCGAGGGCGATTTCATCCGTCTTCGTCCGTGCCGTAGGTGCGAAGATGCGCTCGGGGGAGCGCGGCTGACGCAGGATGTACAAGCCGTTGTCTTGCAGCCGGTAGTCGAAACGGGTATCGAGCGTGAGGCGCGACGTCATCTGGAAATTGAAAGTCGTCTGCAGGAAGTGGTTGCGGTTCAACGTGTCACCGTTTGGATCGAACGTCTCGTCGACGACCTTCGAGGACAGGCCATAGAACTGCTTGAGCGCCACATGCGGCGTGATCTGGTAATCGAAGCGTGTGCGTATCACGTACTCGGTTTCGTCGCGGCTATCCTTCGAGCGCCGCGGGTCGATGAAAGCCTGGTTGAAGCCACGCACGTAGGCTTCCACCCGGGCCGTGGACTTGCTGCTGATCCGGCCGTCCAGGTCGCCGCCGAGCTGGGCGCGGAGATCGTCGCGATCGCCAAAGCCCGTCGGCCCGGGGTGAGCGTAGAAGCCCTGCGCGAGCTCGACGTTCCCGTACAGGCGCACCTTCATCGTGTTGGTCAAGTTCTGCAGGATTTCGCCGGAAAGCTGGTGCGACTCGTCGACCCGCGTTTGTGGGTTGAGGGGTTGCGTGATGCTCTTCGGGTCGTTTTTGTCGACATCGGCGCGCGTTCCATCCAAGGTCACACGCAGCTGGCCATTGCCCGGGTAGCGCACGGTGCCGCCCACGGTCCAGCGCACGCGCTTGGCATCCTCGAACACATTGGTGCGTAGCGCCGCACTCACCGAATCGCGCGCCAGCTCGGCGCCGAAGTTCGCCGACAGGAACTTCCACGGCTCGAACCTGCCGTCGATGCGCAGCAGGCGCGAGAAGCGGGTTTCGGTCTCGACCGCGAACTGGGTGGCGTCCTGGATGCTGCCGGACGAGGTGCGTGACACATCCGTGTAGCTGAACTCGGTGCGGCGTACCTGGAAATCGGCGCTGAGCTGCGGCACCAGACGCCCGAGCGGCATGTCGACGCGCACGCTGATCGTGTCGCCCTCGCTCGGTGGTGGTGAGTCTTCACCGCTCGGGTTCTCCGGCGTGACGAAGCTCGGGCTGGTGAACAGCTGGTCGTTGACCGCACGGCCGTAGCGCCCCTTGAGCTTCATCCACGCTGCTGGGTCGTACGTAATGCCGGCGCCGTAGGAATTCCCCGTCGTTTGTGTCGAGCGCTCGCCGGCGCTGGATGTCTGCGTCGAGGCGATGCTCTGCTCGTCGAGGGTGAACCGGCGATCGTAGGAGATCGCGAGTCCCAAGCTGGGCACGATCTGGCGCGCGAATGCCACCTGCGTCGAGGCCAGCTTGTTCTCGGAGCTGTCCGAGGTGCGGCCGGAGCTGACGCTCCGCGCTCCGAGGGAAGTGCGCCGCCCATCCGACGCCGAGACGCCGAACGTGAGCCCGACTTTGTGAATGGGCAACGTGAGGGAGGTGAGCAAGTTCTTGGATTCGTTCTCGCTTCCTTGAGACAACCGCAGCTCCTGGTTGTGTCCCAGGCTCGCAGTCAAGATCAGGCCGGAACGATCGGCGAGCGAGGCCGAGAGCGACGACGTGAGCGCCATGCGGTCATTGTTGCTGTTGAGCATGGCCGAGAAAGCCGGGGCGAAGCCGCGGTTCCCGATCACGGTCGGGACCGCGTTGTTGAGTCCTTGGAACGGACTGGCAGCTGGCGCACTCACGTCTGCATTCGCTGCCGCTTGCGTCGAATCTTCCAACGATCCACCCGCGCCGAACTCCCCAGACAGCGAGTCGGCGCTGCCGACCATGTTCGCCCCGGGCGTCTGGCCCTGGATCGAATCGCTGACGGCGGCCGAAGTCGGTGTATCTGTCTTCTTCGCACTCGGAGTTGGCATGTCGAGCTGCCCGGATTGCGCTTGCTTGGCGAGCTTGGCGAGAAGGGCCGAATCGAAGACGCCGGACTGTGTGGCCTTGCGCAGTTCCTCCATCGCTGTTGCCGAGGCGGCCTGCGCACTGTCGGGGACACCGACCGGTCGCTGCTTCCAGGTCTGGAATCGCGTGTCCCATTCCGGCGCGGAAAGACTGTCGGTGGGCATCCGTCGGTCGAGCGGCCACAGGCCCCACGACGGCCGGGGCGCGCCGATTCCCAGCAGGACGGCGAGGATCCCGACAACGCGCGCACGGCCGTGCAAGCTCAGACCTCCACTCCAGAGTCGGTGCTCGCGGGCAAGGCATGCAAGAGACGCACGAACTCCACCACCGACAGCGACTCTGGACGCCGGCCGAGGTCGATGGCGGCGGCGCGCTCGCAGTCCACGAGCGCGGAGGAATCCAGGCCATAGAACTTCTTGAGGGTGTTGCGCAAGGTCTTGCGTCGCTCGTTGAAGACGTGACGCACCATGCGCACGTAACGCGCGTGGTCCGCCCAGGGCAGCGCCGGCCCACCGCTGCGCGGCACCAGACGCAGAATGGCGGATTCGACGCGCGGCGGCGGCAAGAAGGCCCCGGCCTTGACGCGCGCGGCGATCTCGATGTCGTAATACGTCTGCAACAGGACGCTCAGGATGCCGTAATTGCGTGAACCATGTGTTCCCGCGATGCGTTCCGCCACCTCGCGCTGCACCATGAACACGGCATCCTGCAAGTGGTCTTCGAGCGTGAACAGACCGAACAGCACCGTACTGGTCAATTGATACGGGAGATTGCCCGCGAGCTTGAGATGCGAGATGCCGAGCTGGCGCCGCATCGCTGCGACATCGAGCGCGGCGAGGTCCATGTGCATGAGAGTGAAAGCGTCGCGGTCGCCCAGCTCGGCGCGCAGGACATCTGCCAGCGCCGCGTCGATCTCGACCGCCACGACTCTGGCGCCGGCGTCCAACAGCCGCTCGGTGAGGACGCCGACACCGGCGCCGAGCTCGAGGACGACCGTGCCGGGCGCAGGTGCGATGAGCTGCACCAGACGCGTGAGAACACCGGGCTCGACGAGGAAGTGCTGGCCGAGGTCCTTGCGCGGGCGCAGGCCATGACGCCGCAGGCGCTCCACGACCGGGTTGGTCACGCGGCCTCCACTCCGTGCGCTGCGGGCGTGCACGCGGACAGGAGGTGGAACGCGTGCAGCACAGCGCGAGTAAATGGGGGGAAGGGGAACCTCCGCAAAGGCGGGCAACCGAGGCTAGCACCCACCCCACACACGGTCAAGGAAGAGGGCTCGCACCGTCGGGACCGCCTTCGAGGAAACGCTCGAAGTTGCGCGTCGTCAGTGTGCCGACCGCTTCGACACCGAGGCCGAGCAGCTCACCCAGGTGGCGGGCGACGATCTCGACATGCGCTGGCTCGTTGCGCTGGCCGCGCCGTGGGTGCGGGCTGAGATAAGGCGAATCGGTTTCGAGCAGCAGCGACGAGCGCGGCAAATCGCGCACGCGTTCGGCGAGCGGGTGCTTCTTGAAGGTGAGGAAGCCGCCGATGCCGAAGTAAAAGCCATGGCGTGCTCCGAGTGCCGCGAGAAGCTCGGAACCGCCGAAGGCGTGGAGAACGAGGCGCAGCCCGGCACCGTCTTCGGCGAGGATGCGCGCCATGTCCGCGTCCGAGTCGCGGTTGTGCACCACCACCGGCAAGTCGTGGCGGCGCGCGAGTTGCAAATGCAGCCGTAATGCCTGCTTTTGCACGTCACGAGGTGAATGATCGTAGTAGTAGTCCAGACCGGTCTCGCCCACTGCCCGAGCGCGATGCGTGACCAGGAACGATTCGATCTCGCGCGCGACCTCGGCATTGCACGACTGCGCGTCGTGCGGATGGATCCCGACCGCCGCGATGACCTCCGGCTCGGCGGCGGCCAAGGCCACCGCGGCCTGGCTGGAGGCCAAATCGTAGCCGGGACAAAGGAATCGCCGCACACCGGCGGCACGCGCGCGTTGCAGGACCGGTTGCAAGTCGGCGCTGAAATCAGGGCTGTTGAGGTGAACGTGGCTATCGACGAGCATACGGCTCCGATACGGACTTGCGCGCTGGCGTTCGTTTCTGCCACGCTCAGACCCATGCAACCCAACCACACACACAGGTCACGACAACACGCCGCGGTCGCATGGGGGCCGCAGTATAACGGACGATCGCCGCGTCTCCGGCGCTCGTGGGGTGCGCGGGTGCGCGCAGCCGCGGTCCGCACCCTGCTGATCGGTTGCCTGGGTTTCGCTGCGGCGGCGCCAGCCCGCGCGGCTTCCGGACCGGGGCAGGTCTTGCGGGAATATTTGCAGGCACGGCTGCAGGGCCGCCTGGATGCCGCCAAAGCGCTTTGGGACGCGCGCGATCTCCGGCGCGCGAGCGCGCTCGGGATCACGTTCGCGGATGTCGAGGCCAGCTACGACGACTACTGGATGCAGGATGGCGCGGCGCGCAAGGCGCTGACCGTGCGCCCCGTCGTGCGTGACAGCGTCGAGCAGGCGGCGGACAAGGTACATTTCACTGTCGTCCTGGAAGCGAGCGCTGCTCCACACGACACGCTGCGCTATCTGGTGCAACAGGTCGACGGCGTTTGGCGGGTTTCGTTGCCGTACCTCGAGGCGAGCCGTGAATGGACGCGACGCGAGAGCCGGTTCGTTCGCGTGCGTTCCAAGAAGCTGACGCTGCTCAGCCAGCATGCGCTCACCGCGATGGACGACGAGATCGTCAAGCTGTTCGCGCAGCTCGAAACACCACAAGCGGCACAGCTGCGGCTCGAACGCATCAAGCTCGAGTATTACTTGTGCGACGCCGACGCCGACGTGCGCAGCTTGGTGGGGTCGGTCGGGCGCGAGGGATATCAGCCCGCGGGGGGGCGCGTGGTGGCGAGAGTTCTGCCGGACATGAATGCAGTGGCGCGACTGCTCGTGCACCTCACCTTGCGCGACGCGACGCTCCACAGCGCGCCGATGTTCGTGGACGGGCTGGCCGCAGCGCTCGGTGGCTCGGCCGAGCTGGGCGCGGGCGTCTACCTGCAGCGAGCGCGCGCCGCGATCCAGAACGAGGCTTCCCGGTTGAGTGCCGTCTTCGATCCTCAGAGCGCCGACGACGTTCCAGTCCAAGCCCTGTGGTGCAAGGCCTTGCTCGACGAGCTGGGGTCACAGAAGTTCCTGGCGCTCGTGCGGGCTCAGCCCCCCGGTGCTGGCAACAGTGCAGCACGCGCGTCGGTCGAAACCGCCATGGGGGCGAAGAACGAAGCCCTGCTGCAAAAGGTGCAACAACGAGTGGGACAGTACGGCCCCACGATCCAGCCTGGGTGCGAAACCTGGCCGGGAGAGATCCAGGGACTGCAACCGATCCTGCGCTGGCGTGACACCAAGGACACCTGGGGGCTCCTGGGTTACGAGATCGGTGAGGATTATGTCTTCACCGTCGCGGCGCACGATCCGTCCTTGCCGAAGTGGCAGCAACGGATGATCGATTCTCTCGCGGCCAATTTTTCGGGCGAAAAACCCACGTGGGAGATCCAGGAAGTCAAACGGCCGGTTGGAGATCCAGGTCCCATCGTCGTGCTGGTGCGTGCCAGGCTCGAAGAGGACCTGGAGCCTTACGAAAGCCGGCTGTTCGGCGAACATTTTCTGCAGAAGGATTATCGCAACGATCTGTACGGTCTGTTCATCACCCCGGACGACGTGCGCTTCTACGATTACACTCGCAACATGCTCCTGGCCGAGTACTCGGTGAAGTCGGCGCCGGCGGGAGGTTTGGTGTACTACGATGAACCGTTGGGCCAACTCTGTTTCCGACTGCCAAAGAAGCTGCTTCCCCGCCACCTCACGACATATTACGTGTTCCTCAGCAACCACACGGGCGAGTAGCACGTCCAGCCGCTCGGTCTCGCCTGTCGCCAAGCTGTGTCACAGGGTCGCGGCCGTATGGTGGCTGTCCCTCGCTGCGTCACCGCTCGCGGCGCAGCCCACCTTCGTCGAGATCTGGGCCGAGCGCGGCACGGGATTGGGTCAGCTGCGCGCCCCGACCGGCGTCGCCGTCAACGCCGGAGACACCCTGTACGTGGCCGATGCATTCCTGCATCGCGTCACGTTCTTCGATCCGAGCGGCGCGGTGCTGGGGGCTTGGGTCTCGGCGGGGAGCGGCCCCGGGCAGCTGCAATCACCCGATGGTCTGGCGGTCGACGCGGCGGGCGATGTCTACGTCGCCGATCGAGGCAACCACCGCATCCAGCGTTTCCACCGTGACGGCAGCTTCGTCGAAGCATTCGGGATGTTCGGTGAGGGAGCCGGAGAGTTCTGGTCACCAGGTGGGATCACGCTCACCCACGACCGCCAGCTGTACGTCGCCGACCACGGCAACCGGCGCGTGCAGCATCTGGATTGGAGCCAGTCGCCGCCACGGTTCGTTCGCATCCTGGGCGACAGCCTCGTTCCTCCGCTCGTCGGACCGACGGACGTGGTCGTTGACTCGCAGGGGCTGCTCTCGATCGTCGACCTCTTGGGTCACGAGATCGTGCAGCTCGACGGCACCGGAGCCGAGGTGCGGCGTTTTCGCGGCGATGGCCTCGACTACGAGCTGCCAGCACCCCTCGCCGCCATCGCGGACGCCGGCACCCTGCACGTGAGCGACGTGCTCAACGGCTTCGTCGAAACCTTCGATTCGAGCGGGCGGCGGCTCTACGGTTGGCCGCGCAATGGACTGCAGTCGCCCGGCCGCATGGCGATTGATTCACGGCGCCGGCTGTTCATCGTCAGCGGTCAGGAGGGCGTGGTCTTCGTGTTCCAGCTCGCAGTGGCAGTGCGCGCCGGCAGCTGGGCGGAGGTCAAGGGACGTTTTCGGTGAACCCAAGCCGCGCTCGGGCACTCGGTGATGCTCTGGTCGGACCCCGGTGGGGGGGCAAGCCCTTCATTACCCGACCTGGTACCACCAGCGGCGGATCTCGTCGCGCAGCGTGGTGAGATCGGTCGATACGATGGTTTCGCCCCGGCCCTGGGACCAATCGAGCGGCACCGCGATGAAGATCCCATCACGCTCGCGAATGTGATAGCCGAGAAAGTTCTCTTCGAACCGTCTCTCTCGCTCGGAACGTGTCACCGATCTTTTTCCCCGGGGCGGGGAATGGCGCAGAGTCCGAATCCGTGCTTCTGGTTGTCAGACGCCGGAGAGCACGCCGCATACCAGGGTCAGCCGGTGCGAGGTGTGATGCTGCAACTTGGCAGAAGATAAACTGTTGCGAGGCATTGCGCGCCGTGGTCTCGCGCCCATGCTCCCAACGCCGATTGCCTGAATGTCACGAATGAACCGCTGCCGACGCGGACGCCGTGACAGATGGACAGCACATGAACGGGAAGGAAAACCGACGGGGAAAAGAAAAAACGGTCGATGCGGCGTGGCGAACCGGAGCCCGAACTGCGCCCCCAGGGTCAGGCCTTGATAACCCGGTTCATTCCACGCCACAATCGACCGATTCGCGAACCGCAGCGCGCGGCTGCATCATCCAATGACTCTTGTCGAAGGTGTCGGAGCGATCGCGGCTTCGTTCCGCTCCGCGATCTGGATTTCCTCCAAGGCACGCTCTGTACCAAGTCCGCGCCGGCGCGGGCCGAAGCAGTGATCGTATTGTTTCTCAATTGTTTAGAAACGTTCCATCGGCGCGAGGGTCCTCAGTGCCGGAGCTTCCGATTGACACGGTGAACCACGGAGGCAGATGAACCACGACATTCTGTCACGCCGAGTCGGAATCGCGTCGCATCCGGCTTGATGTTCGGGGTCGGGGAGAGTCGGGGAAGGAGAGGATGGTGCAAGCAGGGCGGGCGGGATGGCGCGCCGCCCACCTTACACGGGAACCTGATACCACCAGCGCCAGATCTTGCGCCGCATTTCAGGGAGTGTTGCCGCCTCGAGAACGTCGCCTCGCCAGCCCTGTGGCACGGCGAGGTACCAGCCGGCGATTTCCTGGACCGTGTAGCCCAGGTACATTTCGACGGCTTTTGCCTCCTGCATCTTCTTGAGCAGCTCGGTGGTCAGCATCGCGATCACCTCTTCTTGAATCGGGCCCCGCTTACGGAGCCTTGGCTTCCTCACAACGCACAAGCTGTACCAGACCGGCGAGCCATCGTTCGATCCTCGCAATAGTCTCAATGCAAAGGGCTTAGATGTGGCTCGCGGAAGTCGCGCAGGCTTTTCGTACCCTCTAGGCGTCTTAAGCTGACACGGTTCGAGGTGCCATTTTGACATCCCGCAGAACCTGCGCTCAGGGATTCATGCGTTGGTGTCGAGGCGGGGGAACAAGCCGGGCCCGGGGAAGACGCGGGGCCAGTCCTGCGGCGGCCCGCCGAACTCGTTGGCGAAGAGGCACTGTGACAAATCGTCCGACAGGCCGAGCTGCCGGCGCATTTCCCCCGCCTTCGCCGGCATCGCGGGGGCGATCATGACGCTCACGTGGCGCAGGACCTCGAGCAGGTTGCGCAGCACCGTGCCGAGGCGGGGGCGTTCCTCGGGCTTCTTCGCCAGCTCCCAAGGCTTGGATTCCTCGATGTAACGATTGGCCGCTTGAATCGTCGACCATGCCGCCGCGAGCGCTGCGTGGATGGCGAAGCTCAGCACGTGCGTGCGGTAGTCCGCCGTCGCGCGCGTGAGCAGGCCGAGGAGCGCCTGGTCGCGCGGATCGTCCGTCGCCCGCGGTGGCACGGCGCCGTCGCAATAGCGTTGCACCATGGCGAGCGTGCGCGCCAGCAGGTTGCCGAGATCGTTGGCGAGATCGGCGTTGTAGCGCTCCGTGTAGGTCGTCCAGGAAAAGTCGCCATCCCGGTCGAATGGCACTTCACGCAGGAACAGGTAACGGGAGCCGTCGACGCCGAAGCGCTGCACGACTTCTTGCGGCGCGATGACGTTGCCGAGCGTCTTCGACATGCGCTCGCCGTTCACCGACACGAAGCCATGCGCCCAGACGGTGCGCGGCAAGGCGATGCCGGCGCTCATCAGCATGGCGGGCCAGATGATGCAGTGAAAGCGAGTGATGTCCTTGCCGATGACGTGCATGTCGCAAGGCCAGTATTTTTCCACCAGGCCGTGCGCATCCTCCGGATACCCGAGCGCCGAGATGTAGTTGATCAGCGCATCGAACCAGACGTAGACGACGTGCCCGGTGTCGATCGGCAAAGGAATGCCCCATTCGACACCGCTGCGCGACACCGAAATGTCTTCCAATCCACTCTCGATGACGGCCAGGACCTCGTTGCGCCGGATCTCGGGCTGGACGAACTCGGGGTGTGCGGCGATGTGCTGGCGCATGCGGTCCCCGAAGCGGGAGAGGGCGAAGAAGTAGTTGTCCTCCACCAGCCAGCGCGGGGCGCGCTTGTGCAATGGACACAGGCCGTCGACCAAGTCCTTCTCCTGCTTGAACCCTTCGCAAGAATCGCAGTAGTAGCCCTCGTATTTGCCCTTGTAGATGTCGCCGGCGGCGTGGATGGCGGCGAAGATCGCGCCCACCGCCCGGCGGTGGCGCTCTTCCGTCGTGCGCACGAAGTCGTCGAAGGAAATGTCGAGGAGCTCCCAAACTTCGCGAAAGCGCCGTTCCATGCGGTCGCAATAAGCCAGCGGCGACAGGCCTTCGGCGGCCGCGGCACGCGCCACGTTGACGCTGTGCTCGTCGTTGCCCATGAGAAAACGCACGTCTTCGCCCATGAGCCGCCGCGAGCGCGCGATGAAATCGGCGCCGATCTTCTCGTAGGCAGTGCCGATGTGGGGGCTGGCGTTGACGTAGTCGATCGCCGTCGTCAGATAGAACTTGGTTCCCTTGCTGGACATCCGTGTCTCCTAGGCGCGCGCGGTTTGTGCGCGCGTCGCGTGGCTCTCGCGCGCCAAGCCGAGGAAGAGCGCACCCAGGGTGAGCTCGCTGTGGACGTAACCCGCCAACTGCCGCTCGGCGACCTGCGTCTGCTGCACGACGCGGCGCAACGCCGGCGCATCGAAGGCCTGCACCAGCGTTTGCAAGTCACCGACGCGGTCCTCGTGCACGAGTCGTGGCCGCGCCGGACCCGATTCCACTTGCAAGTGGACCGCGCCTTCGCCCAGCAGCAGCGTGTCGCGCGCGATGGACGCGAGAAGCTGCAGCAGCAACGGGAACTTGTAGCGGTCACCCGCATAGCCGCGGGCCGAAGCGTGCGCGTATTGCAGCAGCTCGAGCGCATCGCCTTTCGCGGCGGCGAGGAGGATGGCAAAGGCGCGCTCGCGCAGCTCGTCCAGCACACCTGAGAGCGTGCGGTCGGCGGCGAGCATACTGCCCTGCGACAGGTAGGCCGCGTTGCGCGCGGCCACCGTATTCACCCCGTGCAGAATCTCGAGACGTGGCACCATCCATTCGGGTGACAGTGGCGTGAAGGTGACGCGCTGGCAGCGCGAACGAATCGTCGGCAACAGCCGATCCGAGACGCTGCTGGTCAGCACCAGCAGGCAGTCCGCCGGCGGCTCCTCGAGCGTCTTCAGCAACACGTTGCCGATGCCGGGCGCCATCTGCTCGGCCTCGGAGATGATGACGACTTTCGTGCGCGCTTCCACGGGCCGGCGGTGCACGGCAGGAAGCACGACGTCGCGCAACACATCGGCCTGGATGCCGAGCGGCCGCTCGAACACCGGCTTGAAGTACGGATCGCGCGCCTTGGCGGCCAGGACTTCGGCGATCGATTTGAAGTCGTGGCCGCGCCACTCCGCCGGCAGCTTGAAATCGGGCTTGGTGGATTCGTTCCAGAAGCCGGTGGGAACGGGGAACACCAGGTGCAAGTCGGGGTGCTGCAGGCGATGGAAGCGCGCGCAGGACGAGCACGCCTCGCCGTTCGCCGCCACCGGTTGCTGCTGGAAGATGCCACGCGCTTCGCAGCCGCCGTCGCGCTCGCAGTTCAGCAGCCGCCCGATCTCGACGGCGAGCGCCTCCTTCCCCACACCGGCGGGACCGTCGAAGAGGAACGAGCCCGCGAGCTTGTGCTTCAGGAACACTTCCTGAAGGATCGTCTGCACGCGCGGCTGTCCGAAATCTCCGAGATGCATGGCGCGCCCGTTTCTGCATGAATCCGATCCACGACGCACATCGAGATCACGAAGGCACCAGGATACGGTGGGACGTCTCACCCGGCAAGGGCTGGGGCGGGAGCGTCGCCGGCCTCTCGCGGCTTGCGTGAACTGCAGCGTGCGTGCATTCTCTCGCGGTCATGCTTCCGCACCCGACACGATTCAGCGCCCGCAGCACCGCGACGTTTCTCGTCAGCGAGTGAGCCACATCATGGGGTCGATGGCGGCGGGGTCGCGAATCTCGAAGTGGAGCTTGGCGCCTTCGAGCGAGCCGGTTTCGCCGACGCGAGCGATGATTTGACCGGCCGCGACCTCCTGCTTCTCGCTCACGAGCGCCTCGGAGAGGTGGGCGTAGACGGTGTAGAAGCCGGCGCCGTGGCTGACGATGATCGTGCGGCCGTAGCCTTCGCGCCACTGCGCGTATTCGACGCGGCCGCGCGCGACACATTGCACCGGGTCGCCCTCGCGCGCGGCGATGTCGATGCCGGCGTTGAACGTCTCCGTGTGGTGCGTCGGGTGCACGCGGCGCCCGAAGCGCGTCATCACTTGGCCGACGACGGGCCAGGGCATGCGCCCGCGCAGGTCGCGGAAGCCGAGGTCGGGGAAATCCTGCGGCTGGCCGGTATCGCGCAGCGACTGCCGGCGTCTTTCGAGGATCGCGATCAGCTCCTGCATCTGTTTCTCGGCGGCGGCGAGATCGCGCAGCGACTGCTGATGTTGGCTCCGCTGCTGGCGCACGCGCTTGAGCGCGCTCGTCCGCACCTTGCGGCCTTCGTCGAGACGGCGTTTCTCCGCCTGCGCCTCCTGTGCGGTCGACGCCACCTCCGACAGGTACTCGGTGAGCTGAGCGCCGGTGCGCGCCAGATAGACTTCCTGCTGGCGGATCTCGAGCAACAGGCGTTCGTTGTTGCGCGCCAGCATTTCCAGGTACTTGTATTGCGTGAATGCGTCTTGCAGGCTGCTGGTGCGCAGCAGGACTTCGGCGGTGTTCTGGGTACCGCGAACGTACATCGCGCGCAAGGTGCGTGACAAACGGCTCTTGCGCTCGGCCAGCAGCTCCTCGGCGCGCGAGTGCTCGGCTCGGATGCCCTCGAGCTGTGCCTCCAGCGCCTGCCGTTTCTTGCCCAGCTGGCGCAGCAGGTCCGCGGTGAGCGCCACCTCTTTGTCGAGGATCTTGAGCTGCGAGAGCGTGCCTTTTTCTTCCTTCCCGAGCTGCTTGTCGCGCTTGCGCAGGTCTTGGATCTGGTCGCGCAGCTCCTGCAGATGCTTCTCCTGCGACTCGATCTGCTGGTCATAAGCGGCGATCGAATCGCGCGCACTCCGCGCGCTTTGGGCGCGGCCCGGCGCTGCGAGCACCAGGACAAGCGCGAGAAGGAGGAGAATGCAGCCGCGAAGCGCCAAGGTTCTGGAACCAGCTTTCGTCCCGAGTCTCATGCGGCTCAAATGCGCAGGAATCGGCGCAGCGACGTCAGGCTGCCGAAGGCGCTGACGATGGCGCAGAGCGCGACGAAGCCGGCGATCTGCGCCGCGTCATAGAACACCAAGGGTCCGACGAAGCGCGTCGCGTAGCGATGCACACCCCACAGCACCGTCATCGCCAGCCCGGCCGCCGCGGCTCCCTGCAACGCGCCTTCGACCACGAAGGGTGTGCGGATGAACCAATCGGTGGCGCCGACCAGACGCATCACCTCGATGCTGCGTTCCCGCGCCAAGACCGTGAGCCGGACTGTGTTCGAAACCACGAACAAAGCCGAGATGACGACGAGCCCGCCGAGCACGAGATCGAGCACCAAGAAGGCGCTGACATAGCGCTCGAGTCTCTCCACCCATTGGTCGCCGTAGCGGACTTCTTCGACGCCGGCCATTTCCCGCAGCCACGCGGCGATCACCCCGAGCTGTTCGGATGACTGCGACTTCTCGTGCATGCGGATGTGCAGCGATGCCGGCATCGGATTCTCGTCGAGCACGTCCAGGAGATCGCTGTCCTCGCCGAGCTGGGTGCGAAACTCCGCCAGCGCGTCGCCCTTGGACACATAGGAGACGTTGGCGACGCCGTAATGTGCGAGGAGGCGCTGCTGCATGTCCTGCACCTCGCTCGCGCCCAAGCCGTCTTCGAGGAAAGCGACAACTTCGATCTCGTTCTGGAACGAGCGTGCGACACCGTGCAGGTTGATCGTGATCAAAGTGAAGAGCGCGAGCATCGTCAGCGCCACGCTCATGATGAGCGTGGACACCAGGCTCACGGCCTTCAGACGCTGGAATGACCGCACGAGCTCGCGAAACTGGTAGCGCACCTGGCTGTCGGTGAACATCGTGATTCCCCCCTCTCCAGATCCGAGGTCACGGCTGCCGGGCGGTGCTCCGTCATTCCTCGGGCGGCGGCACCTTGAGCGGTTCCTCACGCCAGGCCTCGTCGAGCTCGCGCGCGCCGGGGCTCCAGCGGTCGAAGGCATTTTCGTCCTGCACGATTTCGCCGTGCTCGATGTGCACGATGCGCTGGCGGTACTGGCGCACCAGCTCATGATCGTGCGTGGCCATGATGACCGCCGTGCCGGCGATGTTGATGCGGAAGAGCAACTTCAGGATCTCCCGCGCCACGACCGGGTCGAGGTTGCCAGTGGGCTCGTCGGCGAGGAGCACGTACGGTGAATTGACCAGGGCGCGCGCGATCGCGACACGTTGCTGCTCACCGCCAGAAAGCTCGTGCGGAAAATTGTTGCGCTTCTGGTACAAGCCGACGCGCCCGAGCAGATCTAGCACCGTCTTGCGAATGTAGTTGCGATTGACGCCGATCACATACAGTGGGAAGGCCACGTTCTCGAAGATGTTGCGATCTTCGAGAAGCTTGAAGTTCTGGAAGATGAGTCCGACCTTGCGCCGCAAGTGCGGGATGCGGTTGCGGCGCATCCTGGAGCTCAAGAACCCGGAAACCGTGACCTGGCCCTCGCTCGGAAACTCCTCCATGTAGATGAGCCGCAGCAGGGTGGACTTCCCGGCGCCGCTCGGCCCGACGACGAAGACGAAGCCGCCGTTTTCGACATGCAGAGTGATATCCGTGAGCGCCACACGCTTGCCGTAGCGTTTGGTCACGTGGAACAGGCTGACGATGGGGTGGCGCTCGGGGACGGCACGGCTTTCCGCGGTGGTGTTCGTCATGATGATCGTCCTTCCCCTCACCGCATCCGCACCGCATCCCATTCGCAATGGCGCATGTCGAACGACGAAGTTGACCACAGCCTGGCAGGACTGTCCAGGGGAAGGGCGGTGACGCCTGGAAGACGGCGCAGTGCGGGTGTTATGGTGGCGACTCTCGCCGTCAGAAGGGCGCCGAATGACGGTTCACGCATCCATCCAGAGCGACATCGTGCGCCCGGCGTCGCGCTGAGGCAGCGCATGATCCTCCCCGTCGACACACACCCACGACTGGCGCTCGCGGCTTTCCACACCACATGGCCTGACGCAGTGGCGGCGATCGAATCCCTCCCGTGGCTGGCGCAGCTCCTCGCGTTGGATGCGCCGGCACCAGTCCAGCGCCGCGAGGAATTGCGCACCTGCATCCGCGACATGCTGCGACTGGGCGGCTACAAGCCAACGGGTCGCGGCAAGCCGGCATCCGAGTACTTGCTCGCCGCCGCCAGCGGGGGCGGGCTGCGCACGATCAACCCGGCCGTGGATGTCGCCAACGCCGTGTCCTTGCACAGCGGGTTCCCCGTGAGCGTGGTGGACTTGGATCGGCTCGTCATGCCCATGCACGTCGGAATCGCCGGCGCAGGACTGCACTACGTCTTCAACGAAGCAGGCCAGGAGATCGATGTCGAGGGCTTGCTTTGTCTGCACGATGCGCACGGCCCGTGCGCCAACGCGGTCAAGGATGCGCAGCGCACGAAGACCACGCCAACGACCACGTCCACGTTGAGCCTCGTCTGGGGCGCGGAAGAGGTGCGTCTCGATCTCGAACGAGCCACGACCTGGTATCGAGAGCTGTGCACGAAGCTCGGTGCAGTGACCACCACGGTCGCGGTCGAGAGCCGATCCTGAGCGAGGACGTCATTCCTCGGCGAGGGCCGTCATGCCTCCGCGAGGATCGTCATTCCTCGCCTGGATCGGGAGGGGGCAGGAACCGATCCGAGATCGCGCCATCTTCGTCGGCGCCGAACACGCGCGCGATCCGGTCCGCCGGCCGATCGACGAGGATCTCGATCGATTCCGCCGCGATGCCACGCGACACGTTGCCTTGCGGCAACGCGCGCACGCGGAGTTCGAGGTCACGGAGCGGCAGCTGCAGGCGCAAGTGATCGCCCGGATGCACTTCCTGGCTGGGCTTGGCGGGCTTGGCGTTGCACCACACCGCGCCGGCATCGCAGAGCTGCTTCGCCAACTGTCGTTGGCGCACGAGACGCGCTCGTTTGAGGAAGACATCGAGTCGCATCCGGCCCGTCAGGGTTCGACGATCTGCACGAGAGCTTCGCCGCGGACGCGTTCCCCCGATAACGTCGTGCCCTCGAGGGTCAACACGGCCGGGCCGGGGATGACAGCCATCGCTTCCGGGCGAAACGACAGCACCATGTCCAACGCGCCATCGCCATCGAGATCACTGTAGGTGGCGAGAGTTCCTTTGCGCGAGATGACGGCTGGTGCACCGGCGAACGTCACCGATCCGGCGTCGATCAAGCTTGGCGCCAGAGACGCTGACGACATCACCGCGACCGGGATCGGGACTGCGGATTGCCAGACGATTTCGTCGGGCGCACCCGGTCGCACGTCGATCGCGACACGCGTGACCGCCGGACGTGTGACGAGAGTCGCGGCGACTTCCGGACCCATGAAGCGACCCCATGCGGCCAGCGCCGGTGTGCCGCCGGGAAGCGTCATGAGACCGCTTCCCGAAGTGTGCAGACTGGTGAGCAAGATCCCAGCGGGGGCGTTGGCGACGTCACGAGTCGTGAATTGGTAGATCCGTCCCGTTGTGCCGCTACGCACGGCGACGAACAAAGCGGCATCGGTGTCGCCGAAGGGAACGGGTGTTTCCGGGAAAGCGTATGCACCGGCCACGCCGGACCAACCGGTGATCCGACTCACGTGGCCGGTCGGCGCGATGGCGCGCACGTCTCCGCTGGCTGGAAACGCGACGAGCAACTGGCCGGCGTACGGGCTGGAGGCTTGTGTGGCGATGCTCGGGCCACGCCCGCCAGCGCCGACATCGCCGACACGGAGAAGCGCTCCTGCGGGATCCAACCGATAGACGGTGCCGCCGCTCGCCAAGACGAGTGGAGCGAAGCCGAAATTCCCGACGGTGTCGAAGCAGAGGCCGGCGACTGTGTCACCCGCGCCGGGAAGCGATGCGAAGTAGGTCGCGGTGCGAGGCTCGAGCTGCAGGCGCCAGATCTCGGCGCCGATACTCACCAACGGCTCGCCCTCTCGGAAGCCGTCGTGTTTCCCGGGTGAGAGCGCGAGCAGGCAGATCTCGTCGGGTCGGGCCGGAAGTTGAATCCCCAGACCCTGGACCCGACCATCGCTGCCGATCTCGACCACCTTGTCGACACCCTCGCCGACGGTGGTGGCGAGCAGACGGTCGGGCAGTGCCGCGAGCGCGCCAACGTCGAGAGCGGCAACGAAGAGGCGCGGGCTCGCCTGGTAGCGGATCGTCGGAACGGCTTTGCCGGCAGGGACCTGCGGATCCTGGGGAGAGAACGGGCCGGAGCAGCCACAAACGGCCAAAAGGGCCAGACCGGCCGGCACCCAACCCCGAGCAACTCGCTCTGTCGGAACCCGTCGTACCTGGGACAACGCGGTGTCTCTCCGGCATGACCCTGGATCGGAGCGGCCAAGGGGAACCCAGGCCGCGGCGCAATCCTCTCGTGAAGCGGTAAGATTCTAACAGAACGAACGGCTGGCCGGCAAAACGCGCCCGTCGAGGGGAGTGACCGAAGAATCTGAGACTCAGAATCGAGCCAGGACGAACGCAATGGACCCGAGGATAGGTAGAAGGACCCCTGAAATGACAGTCATCGAACTCTCATAGCACGTGGTACAGAAAACGGGGGCAGGTCACTCCGCCCAGAAGACGGGACTGTCAAGAATCTCTATCGCTGACTCGGCGACGACTCTCACTCAAGAACGGCCTCCTCTGCGAGGGAGGCCATTTCGCCTGCGACCCTCATCATCGCGGCTACGAACAGGATGACCCTATACCCACTTGCTCCGCCCACTTGCGGGACGCCGGCAGCGTGGCTCACCATCGCGCTTTTCAATCGAGGGAGGTCGCGGGTTGCCGAGGTCCGGGTCGAGCAGGTCATCGGCGCGCGGGCGGCGGGTCGCCAGGGGATTTCTCGGCGTCGTCCTCGCTGGCGTCATCGTGGCCGGAATCGGTGTGGTGACGGCGCTACGTCGAAGCTTGCCACGGTTGAATGGCGAGGTGGCAGTCGAAGGTTTGCAGGCGGGGGTGCGCATCGAACGCGACGCTCTCGGCGTACCGACGCTCACGGCCGCGAGCCGCTTGGATGCGAGCTTCGCCCTGGGCTGGCTCCACGCGCAGGACCGGTTCTTCCAAATGGATCTGCTGCGGCGAAGCGCCGCGGGCGAGCTGTCGGCTCTCGTCGGTCCTGCGGCGCGGGCACTGGATCGCAGCGTCCGCGTACATCGGTTCCGCGCGCGAGCGCAGCGCGTCGCGGCGGCGATGCCGCGCGCCGAGCACCTCGCCGCTTACGCGCGCGGCGTGAACGCCGGGCTCGCATCCCTCGGTGCGCGCCCGTGCGAATACTGGCTGTTGCGCACGCGACCCGAGCCGTGGCTTCCCGAGGACATCGTGCTCTGTGTCTTTGCCATGTATTTGGACCTGCAGTCTGCCGACGGTGATTTCGAGTCCGCGCTCGGTGTCGTGCACGATGTCCTGCCGAGCGCGCTCGCCGCATTCGTCGCCGCGAACGGAACGACGTGGGATGCACCGCTCGTGGGCCCGGCCTTCGAGACGCCCGCCATTCCGGGACCGGACGTGGTCGACCTGCGGCGCGCAACGCGCATGGGGGCGTCGATCGACGCCGACAGCGGCGAAGAAGTCGAAGCGCACGGCAGCAACAATTGGGCAATGTCCGGCGCACACACGGCCGACGGCGGCGCGCTCTTGGCCGGCGACATGCACTTGGGGCTCGCCGTGCCCAACATCTGGTATCGCGCGTCGATCGTCTACCCGGCTGGAAACGGGACGCGACGGGTGACCGGGATCACGCTCCCGGGCGCGCCGGCGATCATCGCCGGCAGCAATGGGGACGTGGCGTGGGCGTTCACGAACAGCGAGGTGGATGTTTCCGATCTCGTCCTTCTCGAGTTCGAAGATGCAGAGCGCACGCGCGTCTCGACGCCGGATGGGCCGCGCAGGCTCGATCGCCACGCCGAAATCATTGCGGTCCACGGTGCGCCCGACGACACACTGATCGTGGTCGAATCGATCTGGGGGCCCGTCATCGACACGGACCACCGCGGCCGCACGCGCGCGCTGCGTTGGATCGCGCACGATCTCGCGGCCGTAGATCTCGGGCTCTTGGAGATGGAAGAGGCCGCGAGCGTCGACGAGGCAGTGGAGATCGCGAATCGCACCCGCATTCCGACACAGAACTGCGTCATTGTCGATCGTGCCGGCCGCATCGCCTGGACACTCATGGGACCGTTGCCGCGTCGGTTCGGCGCCGCGGGACGGCTCCCGTGCAGCTGGGCCGACGGCACGAATGGTTGGGATGGCGTCCGCGATGCGAACGAGGTTCCACGTATCGTAGATCCACCGTCCGGCAGGATCTGGACGGCGAACAATCGCAGCGTGGACGGTGAGTGGCTCGGACGGATCGGCGATGGCGGTTATGCCCTCGGCGCGCGTGCGCAGCAGATCCGCGATGCGTTGGGCGTGCTCGAGAGGGCCACGCCGAATGACTTCCTCCAATTGCAGCTCGACGACCGCGCCCTTTTTCTCGCGCCATGGCAGCAGCTGATGCGCGAGACGCTCGAACTTGCTCCGGAGGGACGCTTCGACGCCGAATTCCGCCGGCAAGTCAAGGCCTGGGGTGGGCGAGCTGCGGTCGAGTCGGTTGGCTATCGTGCGGTGCGCGAGTTTCGCTCGGCGGTGGTGGCGGAAGCGATCGGTCCGCTCCTCGGACCGTGTCGCGCGGCGGACACGCGCGTGCAGGATTGGCAGCTGCGACAGCGCGAAGGCGCCGTGTGGCGACTGCTGCAGGAGCGACCGCTGCATCTTCTCGATGCGCGCTTCGACAGCTGGGACGATCTTTTGGCAGCAGCGCTGGACTCGACGGTGGTCCGACTGCGGCGCTGGGGTCCAGCGCTCACGCAGCGCACGTGGGGCGAGCTCAACACCACGCGCATCCGGCATCCGTTGAGCCGCGCCATTCCGGTCGCCGGTCGCTGGCTCGACATGCCTCGAACGGCGCTGCCTGGCGATCGCGACATGCCACGGGTCCAGTCGCCCACGGCCGGCGCTTCGCAGCGAATGGTTGTTTCGCCTGGGAGAGAGGATCGCGGCTTCTTCCACATGCCCGGCGGACAGAGCGGTCACCCATGGTCGCGCTTCTATCGCAATGGACACGCTGACTGGGAAGAAGGCAGGCCGACGCCGTTTCTTCCGGGTCCGGTGCAGCACACGCTGCATCTCGAGCCCAAATCGTGAAATGATTCGCTAGTGGTTCCAAGCCGTCAGCCGAGGCCGAGCCGGGACCCTCGGTGCACGCGACGGCCGGCATCCGCGCCGCGAGACTGGAGCGCACCAAGCGGCGGTCTCCTCATAGGCATGCATCGAGATGTGCAGGACGGGCGTGAGTCGGATGCGAGTTCTTTCGCATCCAGGTGCAGGACGCGATCACGTATTTGACCCAGCCCGGTGGCCGGCCTGCCGTTCCCTTCAAGATGAAAGAAATGAGCGCACGGCGCATCGTGTTCGAGAATCTCGGCCACGATTTCCCGCAGCGGATCATTTATTGGCAAACGCAACCGGGCGAGCTGCGTGCGCGCATCGAAGGCACCGTGAACGGCAAGCTCGAGTCCGAAGAATGGACCTGGAGCAAGCTGATTTCGACCGGGCCGACGCCGTGACGGTCGGCGCCCGGCGACTCTCCCACGCTCAGTCGCGCAGCGCCAACTGTCCCTGCCGGCTGAGGTCGATGGACGCGCCGAGGATACGAGCCGCTTCCTGCGGCGCATGGAACCCGCTCGAGTTCTCCGCCTCGACGAAATCGAGCAGGAACTGACCGCGCCGTTGCAAGGCGCGTGCGGCGGCGAGATCGGCATCGGTTCTGCCCGCGGCGCGCGCGGCCTCGAGATCCTGGATGAGAGCGACGACTGCATCCATGGCGCGGTTGCGCAGCTCGAAGTGACGGCCTTGGATGATCTCGACGCGCGCGGCGAGCTCGGTCTCCGGCCAGTTGTGGCAAGTCTGGCAAGCACGGTTGAGGTTGAGCATCGGGCTCTGCACGTGGTGGTCGCTGATCTTGAGGCCGCCGACGCGTGCATACGGCATGTGGCAATCGGCACATGTGACGCCCGAGCGCGCGTGAATCCCCTGGTTCCACATCTCGAACTCCGGATGCTGTGCTTTCAAGACCTCGGCACCCGTCGCGGCATGGACCCAGTCCTTGTGTCCCGATTCGTCGTAGTACGCCAGGATGCTGTCCACCACCAGGCCCTTGGCCCAGGGATAGACGAGACGCTTCTCCGGTCCTTTGAAGTAGTACTCCACGTGGCACTGGCCGCAGACGAAGGCGCGCATCTCCTGGCGCGTGGCCATGCGGTTGACGTCGTAATCGGCAACGCCCTGGGACGCTTTGAGGGCGCGGATCCCTTCGAGGAAGCCTGGACGCGTGACGCGAAGTTGCATGGTTTCGGGATCGTGACAGTCGATACACGCGACCGGATGCTCGACGAGCTTGCGCGCCTCGGCGTACGGCATCGCGTTCATCTTTTCGAAGCCGCGGATGAGGTCGCCATCGCCGAGTTTCATGTACGGCACGTACACGGAAGCATGGCAGTGCATGCAAGTGCCCGGTTGTTTGGCGGCGATCTGGCGTTCGGTGTAGGTCTGATCGTCGAGCATGTGGGCGTGGCCGCGTTCCTCGCGGAAGTCGCGCGCGAAGGCGTAGCCGGCCCAGATCGTCTTGAGACGCGGATCTTCCTCGAGCTTGGATTGCGCCACGACGGAACGCGGATCGGCCGCGGTCGGGGTGCGTGGCACCGCCTCGCTGCCACCGAAGCGGGTGCGCGTCTGATCGACGGTACGCATGTAACCGTCGTACTGCATGGGGAAGTTCTTGCCCCAAACGGCGGGGTCGCTGGTCGTGTCGTCGAGATCGACGACGCGGTAGAACGGGTTGCGGCCTTCTTGTTTGCGCTCGACGATGTTGACGAGCAGCATCGCCACCCCGGCGCTCACGAGCATGCTGACGCCGGCCGTGACGAGGACGATGCCGGGGCGGGTCATCTCAAGTGCCCCACGGAAGCATGACAGCGGACGCAAGACAACATGTCGGACTCTCTAGGTCCTTCGATCGCGTGTGTGATGGGTTCATGGCATCGCCGGCAAGCGTGCTCGGTGATTGCGAGGTTGTGGGGTTTGATGCGCAGCGTGTCCTTGAATCGGCCGGAGGTGAAAGCGAAGGAGTGATGGAAACCATTCGAGGCCTTGGTGGCGTACTTGGGCACCAGCGCGTGTGGCGTGTGGCAGTCGTTGCAGACCGCCACGGCGCGGTGCGGCGACTTGAGCCAGGCGTCGTAGTAGTCCTGCATGACGTGGCAATTGGCGCAGGCAGCCGGATCGTTGGTCATGTACGAGCCGCCCTTTGCGTAGACGAACGTGTAGATCCCGACCCCGGCGGCGAGACCAATCGCGATGCCCACCAGGGCGCCTTCTGTGCCACGGAAGCGCATGCGGGTGGTTTATCATGCGGGAGCCGAACGGATCAACCGCAGGGGTGGTCCATTGAGATTCTCCGACGTCCGATGAACCGGAGGTTTCTCGTGAAAAAACTCCTCGACATCCAAAGGAACCATCCCAGTCACTGGGTCGGCGACGGGTTTCCGGTGCGCACGATGTTCTCGTACCACGACCCGAGCGACCGCATCAGCCCGTTCCTGTTGCTCGACTACGGCGGTCCTGCTGATTTCGAGCCGTCGCGCCGCCCGCGAGGTGTCGGCAAGCATCCGCACCGGGGCTTCGAGACGGTCACCATCGTTTACGACGGCGAGGTCGAGCACGGCGACTCCGCCGGCAACAAAGGCAAGATCGGTCCGGGGGACGTGCAGTGGATGACCGCAGCTTCCGGGATCATCCACGAAGAGTTTCACAGCCACGCCTTCAGCGAACGTGGCGGCCGTTTCGAAATGGTGCAGCTCTGGGTCAATCTGCCGGCGCGGGACAAGATGTCGCCGCCGCGCTATCAAGAGATCCTCGACCGCCAGATTCCCAGCGTCGCGCTCGCCGATGGTGCGGGCCTAGTGCGCGTCATTGCCGGCAAGTTCGGAGACTCCCAGGGTCCGGCGAAGACTTTCACACCGCTCGCGGTTCTGGATGTGCGGCTCGCGGCCGGTCACCAGGTGGAGCTGCCGGCGCCTGCGGGACACAACGCGATGTTGGTGGTCCTGAGCGGGACGGTCGCGATCTCGGGCGAGGAAGCTACGGACGCGAGCCTCGTTCTCTTCGATCGCGCTGGCCAAGGCATCGCCGTCGACTGCCGTAAGGACACCAAGGCGCTGTTGCTGAGCGGCGAACCGATCGCAGAGCGGGTCGTGGGCCAGGGGCCGTTCGTCATGAATTCGGAAGAGGAGATCTACCAGGCGATTCGCGACTACGAAAGCGGCCGGATGGGACAGGCTCGCGCCTGAACCCTTGGCCTCTCGATCGGTCACATGCCGGTCGCGACGCGCGCGCGAACATCAAGCGTCCGAGATGTGCAAGGTGCCGCGGATCACCGTCACTGCGGGACCGCCGACCTTGACGGTGACGATGTCGTCGCGCGGGCCGACCACTTCGACGATGCCTCGCCCGGGGCGGCGCATCCAGTGCCCCTGCTCGGCGACGAAACGCGGGCTCTCGATCAGGCCATGGTGCCAAAGATATGCCCCCATGCCGCCCGTGGCCGAACCGGTGAACGGATCCTCGATCAGATCGGGCGGGATGGCGAAGTGGCGCGCGAACGTTTGGCTGGCCGGGGTCACGCCCTGAAGACAGAAAAGGTGGGCGCTGAAGAAACCGGCTCGTGTGCGTAGCTCGGCATACTTCTGAAAGTCGAGATTCACGCGGCGCAACACTTCGAGATCGCGCACCGGCACCATGAGCTGGGGCGTGCCGGTGCTCACGGTCTGGATCGGCACATCGGGGACCAGGTCGCCCATTTCGAGTCCGAAGGCGGGCAAGATCTCCGCCGCGGCGAGGGTGGCCAGGAACTCGGGTTTCTTTTGCGTCATGACCACGCGCTCGACGCCGTGATCTCCGGCCACGATCTCGATTTCGATCGGACCCACTTGCAGATCGAAGGTCACGAGCGTGCGCGCCCCACGCAACGGCAGCCGGCCGGAATCCGCCAGCGCGAAGGCGGTGGCGATCGTCGGGTGCCCGGCGAGCGGGATCTCTTTGGCCGGCGTGAAGTAGCGGACGCCGAAATCGGCCAGCTGCGACCGCCGGACGAACGCGGTCTCGGAGAGATTCTGCTCGCGCGCGATGGCGAGCATCGTCGCCTCGTCGAGGTCCTCGGCATCGAAGACGACGGCGCAGGCGTTGCCCTCCAGTGCGCACGTGGTGAAGGCATCGACCTGCATGAACGGATATGTACGCATGCTGACCGCTCCTGGAACTGACGATCGAACTGTGCGAGGATCGATGTGTTTCCGTACGGCAGTATACTCTGGTCGAGACGGACCGCGGGCGATGGGGGGAAGTGATGCCGGTCACCATTCGCGCCAACGAGCTCGGCCGATTCGGTGTCGACAGGCCGACCCTGCTCCTCGACGAAGAGCGAGCGCGGCGGAACATCGTGCGCATGGCTGGTAAAGCCGCTGCAGCCGGAGTCCAGTTTCGACCGCACTTCAAGACCCATCAGTCGGCCGCCGTCGGCGAGTGGTTTCGTGACGCGGGTGCAGAGGCCATCACCGTGTCGTCCGTCGACATGGCCGCCTACTTCGCCGCCAACGGTTGGCAGGACATCACGGTCGCATTTCCGGCCAACGTGCGGGAGATGGCGCTGATCGATGCCCTGGCACGCGACATTCGCTTGCATCTCGTCGTCGACGCACCGGAGGCGGTGACGGCGCTCGCGCACGACCTGCGGCACCGCGTTCACGTGTGGATCAAAGTCGACGTCGGCAAACGGCGCGCCGGGATTCCTTGGGACGAGACCGAACGCATTCGCGACTTGGCGCAGCGGATCCATGCCGCCAAAGGCCTCGATTTCGCCGGGCTTCTCACGCACGCGGGCCACACCTACGACGCGCCCGATGCGGCCGGAGTCGTCGCGATTCACAGTAGTAGCCTCGCGCGCATGCGGCAACTGCAAGCAGCGTTGCGTGCGGGCGGCGTGGATCCTGGCGTGATCTCCATCGGCGACACGCCAGGCTGCAGCCTGGCGCAATCTTTCACCGGCGCCGACGAGATCCGTCCCGGGAACTTCGTATTCTTCGATCTCATGCAGGCGCGATTGGGTGTCTGCACCAACGACGACATCGCGGTCGCGGTGGCGTGCCCCGTCGCCGGCAAGTCGGCGGCGCGTCACGAGCTCGTTCTCTATGGCGGCGCCGTCCATCTGTCGAAGGACACTTGTCGGGATGCGCGCGGTCGTCCGACGTATGGCTGCTTGGCGACCTGGACCGGGGACCGCTGGGGGAGCCCCGAGCCCGGCGCCCCGGTCATCTCGCTGTCGCAGGAACACGGGCTGGTGCAAGTAGAGGACGAGTTGTTCCATTCAGTGGACATCGGCGATCTCGTGATCGTATTGCCGGCGCATTCGTGCCTTGCGGCCGACCTGTATTCCGAGTACCTGACCTTGCGGGGTAAGCGCTTGCCGCGTCGCCGTTCGAACGATCGCGTGACAACGCCGGCGACAGCGACATGAACCCGGGCACCGTTCTTGCTGCCGGGTGCGCTCGGCATGATGCACGCAACCAACATCGTGGCGGGCCCGATCCTTCCCATCACGGAAATCGGCAGGCTCGACAGGGGTGACCCCGGGGGCAGCGATCTGCTATGGTCTGGCGCTCCGTCGAATCGAGGCCGGACCGGACGGTCCCTCGAGCTGACGGCACTCGATAGGAGGTAGGCGATGAGCGAGAAGGAAGTGCTAGTCGTCGTCTCGAAGGTGAAAAACTACATTCGGGAAAAGTCCGACTACAATACGGCGGGCAGCGTCGCTCCCAAGATCTCGGACGTGATCCGACGTCTGTGCGACCAGGCGATCGAGAACGCGAAAAAGGACGGCCGCAAGACCGTGATGGATCGAGACTTCGGGGGCTGAGACCGCAAGCATTCTTCGCCACGCGCGCGGGCCACGAGGGCCGGTGCGCCGAGCAGGTTTCCCTCGTCGAGACACGGCGGCAGCACACGCGCCCCGGGGGGGCGCGACGCTCATCCCGCGACACCGTCCAGCTGCGACAGGTGCGTGGGCTCGGCCGTTGAGCCGGCGGGGATTTCGTCGCGCGCGCGCGCGTGTCGATAGGCTTGCAATTCCGCCGCGGGCTCGG
>DASRJO010000133.1:0-2511 GCA_035649435.1 Candidatus Krumholzibacteriia bacterium
CCCACCTCCCACCACGTATGCGCGCTGCAGCCCTTCCTCTACAAGAGAGAACGGCACGACGTTGAGCGCGTGATAGGCATCCACCAGCAGCTCGGCGCCAACCCGTTCGCAGGCCTCTTGGACGGCCCGCAGATGGGGAACGATGTGCGCATTGGTGTAGAGCACGGAGGACACCAGGACCGCGGCCGTGCCATCGTCGACCGATATCGCCAGCCGCTCGGCCAACGTCGCGGCCGGCATCGCCGGCACCTTGATGATCTCGATGCCTTCTTCTGCCAATCGATCCAGCTGGCGCCGAATGGTGTGGAATTCGCCATCGGTGGTGACGAGCTGCGGGCGCTTCCGCAGCGGCAGGGCCGAGAGGAACCGGACGACCAGCTCATGGGTGTTTGGTGCGAGCGCGATCCGCTCGGGCGTATCGTCCAGCAGCCGCGCAAAGCCGCGCCGGACCTCGTTGGCTTTCTGAAACGCGAGCTCCCACACGTCATCGACGTGCTCGGCCGTGTCTAACCACGCCTGCTGCTGCGCCTCGAACGCCACATCGGGCCATGCCTGGTGCGAGTGGCCCGTGAGCAGAATGCGTTCGGTGACTCGAAAACGCGTGTAGTGTTTGGCGAGCGCTTCGGGGTTGATCACAACTCTGATCGAATCGCCCAGAGATCCGGAAAGGCGGGTTGGTTGAGCGTTTTCATTAGATACTCGGCACCCGCTGAACCTCCCGTCCCAGCCTTCGTCCCAATCGTGCGCTGTACCATCTTCACGTGCCGGTACCGCCACTCCATGAACCCCTCATCCAGGTCCACCAGCCGCTCGGCGATCGAGGCAACCGTCGGGTTTTTGCGATAGACGTCGATCAAGAGCTTCTGCACCTCAGGCGACGGCTCGAGCGGCAACGTCACGTCCCGCCGCAGCTGGCCCTGGGGCACCTTGTAGCCGTTGGCATCGAGATAATGAAGGAACGCGTCCCACAACGTCGGCTGCGCGAAGCGGTCCTCGACAACCTTCCGCTGGGGGCTCCCCGCCGGATAACGCTCGAACGACGGCCGCCCCTTCTTGCCGAGCACGAACTCGATCGCGCGAAACTGATGCGACTGAAAGCCGCTTCCTGATTCGAGCCGGTCGCGAAACGCGAGAAAGTTGAGCGGCGTGATCGTCTCGAGCACGTCAATCTGTGCAACCAACGTCTTGAGGATGGTCAGGATGCGCTTCAGCGTCGCAGCTGCCAGCGGTGTGTCGTTGCCGCGCAGCATTCGTTGGAGATAGTCGAGCTCGTGCAGCACTTCCTTGAACCACAGCTCATACACCTGATGGATGATGACGAAGAGGGTCTCGTCGTGCTCGAGCTCCCCAGGACGCGGATGCTGGAGATCGAGAAGTTTATCGAGCTGTAAGTAACTCGCGTACGTGACGGCCATCAGCTCATCCTCGGCTTGTACTTGTTGAGTGTCGCGTACGGGTCAGGCCAGGGAAGTGCATACGCTTGCTCGTACGCTGCGTGCCTCGTCCAATAGGGGTCCCATAAGTGGGCCCGTGCGAGTACACACAAATCGGCCCGCCCCGCCGCCAGTATCGTATTCACGTCCTGATACGAGGAGATGTTGCCCACGGCCATGGTCGCGATCCCTACCTCGTGCCGAATGCGATCGGCAAATGGCGTCTGAAACTGGCGACCGTACTGGGGCTTGGCGTCGGCGACCGTCTGCCCCGCCGACACGTCCGTGATATCGCAGTGGTGCGCCTTGAGCAGGCGCGCGACCTCGACGGCATCCGCCGGCTGCATCCCGCCCGGCGCCCAGTCCACGGCAGAGATCCGCACCGACATCGGCTTGTGGGCCGGCCAGACCGCGCGGACGGCATCGAAGACTTCCAACGGAAAGCGCATGCGGTTTTCGAGTGAGCCCCCGTACTCGTCCGTGCGCGTGTTGGTCAGCGGTGAGATGAAGCTCGCGAGCAGATACCCGTGCGCCATATGCAGCTCGAGCAGATCGAATCCCGCCTGCTCCGACAGCTCGGCAGCGCGGACGAAATCGGCCTTCACTTCATCCATATGGCCCCGAGTCATCTCCGTGGGGACCTGGCTGTGTGGGAAGTAGGGCAGTGGGGAGGCCGAGATGATCGGCCAGTTGCCCTCGGGTAAGGGCTCGTCCATCCCCTCCCACATGCGTTGCGTCGAACCCTTTCGGCCGGCGTGTCCCAGCTGCATTGCGATCTTCGCGTCACTATTCGCATGAACGAAATCGACGATGCGCTTCCACGCCTTCACATGCTCCGGTTTGTACATCCCAGTGCATCCGGGTGAGATCCGACCCTCCCGGGACACATCCGTCATTTCGACGAACACCAAGCCGGCGCCACCAATCGCGCGACTGCCGATGTGTACCAGATGCCAGTCATCGGGCATGCCATCCTCGGCGCTGTACTGGCACATCGGCGAGACTACGACGCGGTTGCTCAATACCAGATCGCGCAGCTTGAAGGGCACGAACATGGGAGGGGGGACGGGTGACGGGG
>DASRJO010000134.1:0-2965 GCA_035649435.1 Candidatus Krumholzibacteriia bacterium
TCGCACTCGAGCTGCGTCGCCGCCGGCAGCAGGTAGGCGCCGTCCTTGCGCACCTTGGCGAACATCGCCGCGCTCGCCGACGGATAGGGGTCGATGACCACCATCAGGTCGAGCTTCTTCATCGCCTCGAGCATCTCGGAGCCGCGCGTCTGCGAGTTCGGCGCATGGCCCCAGAAGAAGATCATGCGCAGGTTGGGATCCTGGTCGATGTTTTCGTTCTTCTCCGTCACGCCGTCGATCCAGCGCGACACCGTCATGCCGGGCTTGGCCATCATGGCCTCGGAGGCGTACTGCTTCTTCAGCCAGTCGAGGTCCACGTTCCACACCGCGGCCCAGTGCGCCCAGGAGCCGGGCACGGCGACCGGGTAGTAGCCCGGCAGCGTGTCGGGGTTGGGCCCGAGATCGGTCGCACCCTGCACGTTGTCGTGGCCGCGGTACACGTTGGCGCCGCCGCCGGAGCGCCCGATGTTGCCGAGCGCGAGCTGCACGATGTTGGTCGCGCGCACGACGGCGTTGGCGTTGTTGTGCTGCGTCTGTCCCATCGCCCAGATGATGAAGCCCGGGCGGTTCTCGGCCATGGTCTTGGCGACCAGGTACACCTCGGCCTCGGAGCAGCCGGTCACCTCGGTGCACTTGTCCGGGGTCCACTTCGCCATCACCTCTTTCTTCACCTCGTCCATGCCGTAGACGCGGTCATGGAGGTACTTCTTGTCCTCCCAGCCGTTCTTGAAGATGTGGTAGAGGACGCCGAAGAGGAAGGCAACATCGGTGCCCGAGCGATGCCGCACGTAAATGTCGGCCTTGGCCGCGGTGCGCGTGTAGCGCGGATCGACGACGATCACCTTGGCGCCGTTCTCGCGCGCATGGATCGTATGCAGCATCGACACCGGGTGCGCCTCGGCGGCGTTCGAGCCGAGGAACATCATCGACTTGGAATTCTGCTCGTCGTTGTACGAATTGGTCATCGCCCCGTAGCCCCAGGTCTGGCCCAGCCCCGCCACGGTGGTGGAGTGGCAGATGCGCGCCTGGTGGTCGGTGTTGTTGGTGCCCCAGAGCCGCGCCCACTTGCACAGCAGCTCCGCCTGCTCGTTGTTGTGCTTCGACGAGCCGACGATGAAGAGCGAGTCCGGCCCGCTCTGCTTGCGGATGTCGAGCATCTTCTTCGAGATCTCGTCGTAGGCCTGGTCCCAGGAGATCTTCTGCCACTTGCCGCCGGCGAGCTTCATCGGGTACTTGAGGCGGTGCGAATCGTGCGCGATGCCGTGCTCGCGGATCGAGGCGCCCTTGGCGCAGTGCGCGCCGAGGTTGATCGGCGAGTCGAACACCGGCTCCTGGCGGATCCAGACGCCGTTCTGCACCACGGCGTCGATGGCGCAGCCCACGGAGCAGTGCGTGCATACCGTGCGCTTGACCTCGAGCTTGCCGGCGGCGGGATCCTGCGCCTGCGCGCTGCCCATCATGCTGAACGGCAGCTGCGAGGCCGCCGCGCCGGCGCCGACGGTGACGCCCGAGCGCTTGAGGAAGGTGCGGCGGTCCATCGTCTTCGCCAGCACGCCGGAAAGGCCGCGGGACAGACGAGGCTGGGCAACCGCTTGCGTTGCTTTGCGGGTCAGAAGCATCGTGGACTCCTCAAACCTTGGTGGTGCGGTAGTAGTTGCTGATGTGCGCGGTGGCGTGATAGCCGCGCGTCGCACGCTTGTCTTTGCTCGGCTGCACGGGAGACGAGGTTTTCGCGACGATCGCCGCTGCGGTCGCAGCACCGCCGGCGCCCATCGTCAGCAGGAAATTGCGTCTGGAAAGTTTGGCTTTCTTCTCGGTCATGGCGATCTCCTCGTGAACAGCCACTTATGGTCAAGCCAGAGCGACGTTACCCTTCAAATTCCTTTCATTCAAGAGGATTTAGCGCACCACTTGAGAGCGGTTCTCATGTGCCCGGACGTTGTTGAGAACGTCTCTCGTTAGGGTCTACTCGACCATCTCGAACGCAGCGCGCTCGACCTCGAAGTAGGCACGCGTGAAGCGCGCCACCAGCTGGTAAAAATCTGCTTTCGGCGAAGCGCTTACCGCATCGCAGAAGGCAATTCCGCCGCGATAGAGAAAGCGCTCGAAGAACGCCTTCTGCTCTTCCGCGCTTCGCTGCTGCACTGCAATAGCGTAGCGCATCGTTTCACAGACGCCGCTGATGTGGTCCTCGTACTCGGGCACCTCCTCCTTGCGCCCGATGCCCCAGGCCACGAGCTGCTGGCGCAGCGCGAGGAGCGGGCTGTCGCTCGAGTGGCGCACCACGTAATGCGAGAGGTAGGGCGTAACTTCCGACTTGCCGGTGCCGACGAACAGCTCGGTGTGCTCGTTCTCGAGCGCGACGGGAAACACGTTTGCACAGGCCTGCGTCATCTGCCGCCACGGCGCGGCGAGCGCGGCCTCGGCCTCGAGCGCGGGCGCGCGCACCAGCTCCGAAATCAACTGCGCGTCGGGCGCGGCGTAGAACAGGCGCGCGACGAGGCCGTAGAGGCTGGCGCGCGCCGCCTCCTCCGGCGCGACGAACTGCAGGGGCTGCGTCATTTCTTGTAGTCGAAGATGCTGGCTTCGGTCTTGTTTTCCATCATGTCGACGACGCGGCAGTCGGCACACATCTGCAGCCGGCGGGTTCCATCCTTGAACATCGAATGCGCGCCCAGCTTGCCGAGCATGTTGTCGATCATCTGGCGCGTACCGAAGGGCTTGCCGCAACGCACGCAGTTGAAGGGTTCGGCTTCGTTGAGAGTCACGGCATCTTTCGCCTGGGCGCCGAGGGCGAGGCGCGGGATGAGCGTGATGGCGTTCTCCGGACACGTATTCACGCACAGACCGCATTGCACGCAGTTGCGCTCGACGAAGCGCAGCGCCGGCGATTCGGTGGCGTCGACCAGCGCCGACTCCGGGCAGGCGCCGACGCAGGCCTTGCACAGCGTGCAGGTCTGCTTGT
>DASRJO010000135.1:0-8783 GCA_035649435.1 Candidatus Krumholzibacteriia bacterium
TCGACGCCACGCCGCCGAGCGAGGACGAGCTGCGCCGTTTCCATCAGGAACAATCGGAGCGTTGGAGCCGCGGCGAACAAGTCGTCGTCGAGGTACTGCGCATCGACAAGAAGTCGAGTGCCGAGGACCAAGAGGAATTGCGGCGCGACGCGTTGGAGATGCTCGACGAGCTGGCTCGCGGCGTGACCAAGGATTTCGCCGCTTTGGCCACCATCTATTCCGAGGATCCGACGGCGAGCCAGGGCGGTGCCGTCGGTTGGGTGCGCCGTGGCTTCCTGCCGGAGACGGTCGACGATGCGGTGTGGACGCTCGCCGTCGGCACACGCACCGATCCGCTCATGACCGAGCGCGGGCTGTACGTCGCGCAGGTAGACAGCCAGCGCACCACCGCCGACGGCCAGCGTGAGCTCTACGTGCGGCAGATCGTGCTGCGGCTGCAGCCGAGCGCGACCACGCTCGACAGCTTGCGCACGTTCGCCTTCCGCGTCGCCGCCGACGCACGTGATGGGTTCGAGGCCGCGGCCACCAAGCACAGCCTCGTGCGCGAGACCTTGCAGCCCATCTCCGAGAGCAGCTTCATTCCCGGCTTCGGCTTCTCGCAACGCATGCACGACTGGGCGTTCGCCGCCAAGGTGGGAGACGTCGGCGGGCCGTTCGGCAACGACGACACCATCCTGGTGGCGCGCGTCGCCGAACGCCGGCCACCCGCCACCGAAGCGTTCGAGACCGTGCGCGAACGCGTGCTGGCAGCCTTCCAGGAACAGCGGCGCAAGGACGCGGCGCGCACTCGCCTCGACGCCGTCGTGCAACGCATGCAAGCGGGTGCGAGCCTCGACGACGCGGCGCGGGCCGCGGGCCTGGAGGTCCGCACACCCGAGCCGTTTACGTTCTACGACACCGTGGCCGATGTCGGCGGTGCCAACGAGTTCACCGCCGTCTCGAGCGCTCTCGTGCCGGGACAAACCAGCGGCGTGGTGGAAACCTCGCAAGGTGCCTATGTCGTCCAGCTGCTCGCGAGCGACACGTTCGATGCCGGCCAGTACCAGCAGGCACGCGACACGCACTATCGCAGCCTCATGGACCGGCGAGTGAGCGAGCTGTTGCAAGCCTGGGCGGCGGAGCTACGCTCCGCAGCCAAGATCGAGGACCGTCGCGGGCCGCGCGTTTAGCAAGATTCGCGCTCGCGCCACGTCATTTGACTTTGGACGGCGACGTTCCTAGCTTGCAAGTGTCGCCGTAGCCTTCCTCGCCAGGAGAGTGCCACTGCCACCCATGGCCTCGCTGCGCCGTGCCGGGATCCTGCGGCGCTTCGCCCCGGCCGTCCTCTGCGCCAGTTTGCTCCTGTTCGCTGCCCCGTCTGCTGCGGTCGAGCCACCGACGTTCCTTCGCCGCTTCGCACGCTTGGGAACGGCGCCGGGTTTCGTGCAATACCCGCAGGGCATTGCCGTGGATGCGGCCGGGACGATCTACGTCGCCGACACGCGCAACCACCGGATCCAGAAGTTCGATGCAGCGCGACAATTCGTCGTCGCTTGGGGAGATTCGGGCAGCGCTCCTGGGCAGTTCGACCGCCCGACGCGAGTGGCGGTGGATCCGGCCGGCTTCGTCCTCGTCGCCGATTCGCGCAACGCGCGCCTGCAGAAATTCGATCTCGACGGCGGATTGGTCGCGATCTGGGATCAGAATGGCAGCGACCCCGGCCAATTCATCAATCCCTTCGCCGTCGCGGTCGATCCGGCCGGCAACGTCTACGTCTCCGACACCGGGCGTGGCGACGTGCAGAAGCTGAGCACCGATGGCGCGCCGCTCGGCGCTTGGGGCTCGCCCTTCAACGGCGACGGCACGTTTCATTCGGCCCTCGGGATCGCCGTCACCGCATCGTACGTGTACGTGAGCGAAATCGGCAATCTCCTCGAAGGCTGTTGCCAGTGCGTGCACCAGTTCACCACCGAAGGCGTGTTCGTGCGGCGCTGGGGGACTTTCGGCGAGGGCACAAATCAATTCCGCACGCCGCTCGGCCTCACGACGGATTCGGCCGGCAACGTCTACGTCGTCGATCATCACAATTTTCGCCTGCAGAAATTCACCGCCGACGGCGAATTCGTCGCCGCCTGGGGCCGGCGCAACTTCGATGCCGACGCGTTGATCGGGCCGCACGATCTGGCGATCGACAGCGAGGGGAATCTCTACGTCACCGACTTCAGGACGGACGAGGGCCAGATCATGCATTACACCTACAACCCGACGGCGGTGCGAGCCCAGAGCTGGCAGCAGGTCAAACAGCTCTTCCGACCCTCCAAGGTCGCCCGCTGAATCTCGCGCACCGCCGCACGAATCAGGATGTACGAGACCGACGTCCTTTCGCTATAGTCGGCGAGTTCACTGCCCAAGACTCCATTCCTGAAGGAGACGACCGTGCTCGACCTGCCCCGTGGATGGCGCCGGCACGCCGCGCTGCTCCTCGCGCTCGCCTCTGCTCACGCCACCGCGACACCAGTGCTCGGGGCGGGGATCTTCCCCTACCCGGCGCACTTGGAAACTCTCGACAACGGCCTCAAGGCCATCGTCATCCCCATGCAATCGGGAGGGCTGGTGGCTTACTGGAGCGTCGTCCGCACCGGCGCCCGCGACGAGGTCGAAGCCGGACACACCGGCTTCGCGCACTTCTTCGAACACATGATGTTCCGGGGCTCGGAGAAATATCCGCGCGACGTGCGCGAGCAGATCGTGACCGGCATGGGAGCCGACACCAACGCCTTCACCTCGGACGATCTCACCGGTTACTACTTCAACATCGCGGCCGAGGATCTGGAGAAGGTGATCGATCTCGAGAGCGATCGGTTCCAGAACCTGCAATATCCGGAGGACGAGTTCAAGACCGAGGCCGGCGCCGTGTTCGGCGAGTACCGCAAGAACCGCACGAGCCCGTTCTTCACCCTCTACGAGGCCGTGCACCGCGCGGCCTTCGACGTGCACACCTATGGCCACACCGCCATGGGCTTCGTCGAGGACATCGAGGCCATGCCGACGATGTACGAGTACTCCAAGTCCTTCTTCCAGCGCTTCTACCGCCCCGAGAACGTCGTCATCCTGGTGACCGGGGACGTCGAAGTGCCGCGGACCATGGCGCTGCTCCGGCAGTACTACGGCACCTGGAAGCCGGGGTATGTGGCGCCGCAGGTGCGGCAGGAACCCGAGCAGACGCGCGAGAAGCGCCTCGACGTCGCCTACGACGGCCAGTCGCTGCCGCTCGCCTGGCTGGCGTACAAGGTCGACGCCTTCGATCCGGCCAACCCGACGCTCGTCGCGGCCCAGCTGTTGACCGCGCTCGCCTTCGGTGAGACGAGCGAAATTCACAAGAAGCTGGTGCTCGACGAGCAAGTGGTGGAGTTCATCGAGGCCGAGGTCAATCTGAACCGCGACCCCGGGCTGCTCGACATCATCACGCGCATCAAGGATCCGGCCAAGATCGATTACGTCCTGGCGGAGATCGACGCGACGATCGCCCACTACCGGGACACGGCGCCGGACGCGGCGCGCCTCGCCGACCTCAAGTCGCGCCTGCGTTACGAGTTCCTGATGGGACTCGACACGCCGATGAACGTGGCACGGGCGCTGTCGCGTGTGATCGCCGTGACCGGCGGCATCGAGGTCGTGGAACCGCTGTACGAAGCCTACGGCAAGGTGACCGCCGCCCAGGTGCAGGAGGCGGCGCAGAAATACCTGCAACCGACACGGCGCACCGTCGCCGTGCTGCGCGGAGGTCAGAGCTGATGCACGATCGAAGCATGCATCTCCATGGTCGCGGGACGCGGCTCTGCCTGGCGCTGGTCGCGTCGTGTCTCATCGGCCTCGCCTGCGGCAAAGGTTCCGGACCGGAAGGACAGGAGGCCATTCTGCTGCCCGTCCCGGACGATGCCACCGTGAGCTTTTCGGTCTGGTTCAAGGTCGGGTCGCAGAACGATCCCGCCGGCAAGGAAGGTCTGGCCGCGCTCACCGGCGATCTCCTGGCCGAGGGCGCCACGACCGCCAACAGCTACGAGACGATCCTCGCCAAGCTGTATCCCCTGGCCTCGTCGTACCAGGTGCGCGTCGACCGCGAGATGACGACTTTCACCGGACGCACGCATCGCGACAACCTGGAGAAGTTCTACGCCCTGTTCACCGACGCGGTGCTCCGCCCCGCGTTCGCCACCGCCGACTTCGAGCGGCTGCGCAGCAACGCGCTCAACACCATCGAGAACACGCTGCGCTACGCCTCCGACGAAGATCTCGGCAAGGCGGCGTTCTATGACATGGTGTTCGCGGGAACTTCCTACCGCCATCCCGAGGTCGGCACGGTGCAGGGGTTGCGCGCGCTCACTTTGGACGACGTGCGGCAGTTCTACGCCACACACTTCACCGCCGGCAACGCCGTGGTGGCGCTCGCCGGGGGTTATCCCGCCGATCTCCCCGCCCGTCTCGAGCGCGACCTCGCCACCCTGCCGCCGAGCGCGCCGGCGCCGCTCGCCAAGCCGCAAGTTGCCCCATTCGCCGGCCGCGAAGTGCTGCTGATCGACAAGCCCGGTGCCGACGCTTCGATCAGCTTCGGCTTCCCCATCGATCTCGTGCGCGGCGAGCGCGAGTACTACGCGCTGTGGGTGGCGAACTCCTGGCTCGGCGAGCACCGCAACAGCTCGAGCCACCTGTACCAGGTGATCCGATCCGAACGCGGTCTCAATTACGGCGATTACTCGTACATCGAGGCGTATCCCGAAGGCGGGCAGCGGCAGAAGCCGCCGACGAACGTGCCGCGCCGGCAGCAATGCTTCGAGGTCTGGATCCGCACCTTGCCCAACGACAAGGCGGTGTTCGCCTTGCGCGCGGCGCTGCGCGAAATTCAGGACCTGGTGCAGCACGGCATGACGCAGGAAGAGTTCGACCTGACGCGCAACTTCCTCGCCAAGTACATCCTGCACTTCGCCGAGACGACGCAGCAGCGGCTCGGCTACGCCGTCGACGACCGCTTCTACGCCCTCGAGACCAGCCACCTCGAGCATTTCCGCAGCACGCTCGCCACCTTGACCTTGGCCGAGGTGAACGCCGCGATCACCAAGCACTTGCAGGTCGAGCGCATGAAGATCGCCATCGTGAGCGGCCAGGCGGAGCAGCTGCGCGCGCAGCTCGCCGGTGGCGAGCCGACACCGATCCAGTATCGCTCGCCGCAGTCAGCGGCGGTGCAGTCCGAGGACCAGGAGATCGCGAGCTTGGCGCTCGGCATTGCTGCCGATGCCATCCGGGTGGTCCCGGTGCAAGAGATGTTCGAGCGCTGAACCGCGCCGCCTTCGCGGCGACGGGCACGATTCAGAACACGGACTCGATGAAGGCCTTGAGCTTCTCGTCGATGGGACCATCGGACATGTCGAGCTCAACGCCGCGGCGGGCGAAGAACTCGACGGCATCCGCACCCGCTTGAGTGCAGCAGACGACCTTGCAGTCCCGCAGCAGCTCCGCCACCCCGTGCATCGCCTTGCGGCTGTTGGTGTGCTCGCGGAAAGTGTTCTCGCGCTTTTCCACGTAGGAGATGCCGGAAAGAAAGACATCGAAGACGAAGAACTGCTCGGCGGCCTGCAGTCCGTGGTTGATGTAGGCCCCTTCCATCGAAGCGACGGCGACTCTCAACGCGGAACCTCGCGGACTGCTCGGGCGCTTTCTGAAGCGCCGTCAGCATACCATGACCCGCCCAGGCGCGCCAATCGCACGAATGGGGCCAAGGTGTCTGGGGCAGAAACCCCAGCGGTTGCGCGCGCTCGCTCGCGCATGCATCATTCGATCATGCAGAGCCCGAACCAAGGAGCAACCATGGCCTCGTCTCGACGTCGTGCCTGGGTGGTCGCGGTCATCGCCTGCGGGGCGATTTCTCTTCTGGCCTGCGACGACAACACCCAGACCAACGTTTCCAACGGCCTGCTGCTCCCCGTGCCACTCACCCTGGAATGGGCTGGCAAAGAGCTGGGTGTGGGATTCGGAAACGAGGGCACCTTCCTTGCACGAGCCAATTTGCGTGCACGCTGGCGCTTTCGGCTCGAGGCCAAGCCGGCGGATCCGGACGACCCCCGTTGGCACGGCCAGATGGACCCGCCGCTCTACACCACCGAGTTCTCGTCGCAAGACCGCATTCAGTTCAGCTGGAACACCAGCATCGTCAATGGCTACCGTTATGGTTTCGCGCGCGGCGACACCTGCACCGCTAGCGTCACCTTGGAGCCCGCTCTCGATCCGGCGGAAGCCTCTAAAGCGGTGTTCACCTTCGTCATCGATGGTTGATTCCCCAGGGCGCGAACGGCTGGAGATTCAAAGTGTCAGCCAATTCCGGCGCCTTCCTGCGGCACGGGCCGATCACGGTGTGGCAACCGGCGCTCGATCCACGTTGGCCTTGGCTCGGGATGCTGGTCACGACGCGGCTCGGAGGCACGAGCGCCCCGCCCTACGACACCCTCAACCTCGGCTTGTCCACCGGGGACGACCCCGAGCACGTCGACGCCAATCGCACCCTGCTCGCACAGAGCCTGGGGCTCGCGGACAAGAAATGGCATCGTTTGCGCCAAGTGCACGGCGACAGCGTGCTGCGTGCCGGCAGCGCCTCCGAACCCGAAGCGGATGGTCAATGGACCGAGACGCCGGGGGAGGTCTTGGTCGTGGGAGTGGCCGACTGCGTTCCAGTTTTCCTCTGGGATGCGGCTCGACGGCGCGTGGCGCTCGTGCACGCCGGCTGGCGTGGAACGGCGGCCGCGATCGTCTCCCGTGCGGTCGAAGGCTTGGTCGCTACGGGATCGCAGGCGCGCGACTTGCACCTGGCGATGGGACCGAGCATCGGACCTTGTTGCTACGCCGTCGGCCCCGAAGTCGCGAGCCGACTTCCCGCGGCGCTCCTCTTCTTGGACGGGCAGGCACACCTGGACCTGCGGCAAGCGAACCGCCAGTTTGCGCTCGCGAGCGGCGTGCCGGCGAGCCAGATCGCGCCGGATCCACCTTGCACCGGCTGCGACGGCACCCACTTCTTTTCACATCGCAAGCAGGGCCATCGCACCGGACGCCAGTGGGCGCTCGCCTGGCTCGGTCCCTCTCGAGTCATGGATTGACGGCGCGTGGAGGCTCCGGGCTGCGGCGCAGCACCAAGTACACCAGGGGCCCGACTGGAAAGCCGAGGACGAAGACCAGAACCGCCCACAAGGGTCCGCTCATTTCCCGGCGGGAGGCGTCCACACCGCACCAGACCACGAGCAACAGCCAAGCGCCGACGGCGAAAACGGCAACGAGAGACATGAGCCAATAGAGCCCGGCGCCCGAGCCGCCGGGTGACATCACACCGCTCAGGACGAGCAGGAAGAAGCACCCGGCCGCGAGGAGGCCGAGGCCGCCGAAGATGGCGGCAGCTGCGAGGGACCAGCGCATGACAGTCATGGATGCCGCCTCGTCGCAAACGAGTCGGAGCGCATGGTAACGCAAGAGGCAAGGAGCGCAAACCTCTGCGCTCTTGCGCCCGCTATACTCTCGCCCATGTTCGGACCCAGGACCGATCCAAAGACCAGAGAATCGCGACTGGCCCCATCCGGGGCAGTTCGCACGATCGCCGTGATCGTGTGCATGTTCCTCGGCGGATGCGCCCAGTCGCCGCGAGATCCCGCCGCGCGGGGAGCTTCTGCCATCAGCGCCGAACACGCGGCCGCCACCGGACGCTACCTCGCGGCCGATGCGCGGGCCGGCCGCCATCACGCCTCCCCCGAAGTCGATTCGGTGGCCACCTACTTGCACGCGCAGCTGGCGGCGGAGGGCCTCGTCGCGAGCACCCGCGCCGAGGCGCTCCTCGGCCCGCGTGCCACGACGTTCGACCATCACTTCAGCGTGCTGCTGCAACGCCTCGCACCGGCCACGCGCTTCGCGCTCACGGACGGCAGAACGACGCACGAGGCCGCGGTGGGCGCCGACTTTCGACCGCTGGTGTTCTCGAGCGAAGACGACGTCCTCGCGCACCCGGTGACGCTCGCGTCCGGCGCCGAGGACTTGACGCAAGAGGCCGCGGCCTCGGTGCGAGGCCGCGTGGTGTTCGTGCCATGGAGCGCGCTCGTCCCGCGGGCCGGTGATGCACCCGACGCGCCCTATTACCGTGCCGCGCACCATCTGACCGCTCGCGGCGCATCTGCCGTCGTCTTCACCGAGAGCCCCGACTGGGCCCGGCTCCCCGGCGCCAGCTATCCCGCCCAGCTGCCCCCCGAACTCCTCCCCGGCTTGCGTTCGCCGCGTGGTGTGCGCAGCAATCTCCACCCGGCGCGACTGGGCGCGGCGTTGCAAGCCGCAGCTTGGCGTGTGGCGCCGGAGCGCACGATCCCCGCATTAGTGTTGCGCCCGGGATGGATGCAGGCAGGCGAAGCGCCGACGGAAGCGCGCGTGCAGGTCGAGTTCCAAGAAGAGGTGTCGCTCGGACGCAACGTTCTCGCCGGCTTCGGCGGGGCCGCCGGCCGCGACGAGTGCATCCTCCTCGTCGCACACTACGATCACAGCGGCGTCAATAGTGTGGGCGAGGTGCTGAACGGCGCCGACGACAACGCGAGCGGCGTGGCCGCGCTGCTCGAGATCGCGCGCGCCTTCGCTCGCGTGCATGACACGCTGCACCGCAGCGTGCTCCTCGCCTTCGTTTCGGCCGAGCTCCAGGGCGGCCAGGGGCTGGAGACATTGCTGCAGGACCTGCCGCTCCTCGTCGGCCACGTGCGCCTGCGCGCCTGTTTCATCCTCGATGCAGTGGG
>DASRJO010000136.1:0-5558 GCA_035649435.1 Candidatus Krumholzibacteriia bacterium
CGACTACGGCACGATCACTTCCTGCCACATGGTGAACCCGAAGTGGGATCGTCCCATCGTCGGCCTGTCGTCGAATGCCGCCTTCTTCTATTTCAGCAGCGATGTCGGCCAGGAACAGATGCTCGCCCTCGGCGAAGCCACGCGTCGGGCCGTCGAGAAGAGCGGCCGTCGCGCCGTGCTGCTCGCGTCCAACTCGCTCAGCCATCGCCATTTCACCGTCGAGCCGCCGATCCCCGAGGACATGTCGCACGAGCACTCCTATCATCACGGCCAATACCTGTGGGACATGCGCATGCTCGACCACATGCGTGCCGGCCGCACGCGCCAGCTCATCGACGAAATCCCCGATTTCATCGAGCAGACCGAGAGCGAGGCCAACGCCGGATGCCTGAGCTGGCTCATCGGGGCGCTGGGATTTCCCACCTACCCAGCCGAAGTGCATGGCTATGGCACGGTGATCGGCACAGGCAATGCGGTCGTCGAGTGGAGACCACCGGCATCGCGATCGGCCGCCGGAATCGGCCGGCAGCCGAGCCCGATGGTCCGTCCGGTGTCACGTAATGCGAAGAAGTCCGCGCTTGCCCTCGGCGCTCCATCGCGTGGTGCCGACGGTGGCCGCATCGAAGCCGATCCGCGCCCACGCGGTGCGACGGCACACCAGATCGAAGAGGCCCCGCGCTCACACGGCGCGAGCGCAGTCGGCGTCGAAGGAGATTCGCGCCCGGGCGGTGCCGTCGCCGGTTACATCGTTCCTGGAATGCCACAGCCTCTGCTCGCGCCCGACCGTTCGGCGAGCTGGGGAGCGTTGCGCCAGGCGTTCGACGCCGCGCGCACCGAAATCGAAGCGCTCGGTGCCGATCTGCTGCTCCTCTACAGCACGCAGTGGATCAGCGTCATCGGCCACCAGATCCAAGCGCAACCGGAGCCCGAGTGGGTGCACGTGGACCCAGAGTGGCACGAGCTCGGCGACATGCCGTACCGCTTTCGCATGGACTCGACTTTCGCCTCGGCCTACGAGAAGTCGGCACGCGAGCGCGGCCTGCACGCACGCACCGTGGCGTACCACGGATTCCCCATCGACACGGGCACAGTGGTCGCGCTCAAGCTCCTCGATCCCGATAACCGCATCCCAGCCTGCGTCGTCTCGTGCAACATGTACTCCGACCGCGCCGAGACCGTGGTGCTCGGCAAAGCCGCTGCCGACGCCCTGCGCACCACCGGCCGACGCGCCGTTTGCGTCGCCGTCACGGCGCTTTCCAATCGGCTCTTCACCCAACCGATCGATCCGGCAGAGGACCGCATTTCTTCGCTCAAGGACGACGAGTGGAACCGCAAGCTGCTCGAGATCCTCGCCGAGGGCCGCATCGAAGACGTATCACAGTTGGCGCGGCAATTCAGCAGCCAGGCTCACGCCGATCAGAAGTTGAAGGCGATCTGGTGGCTCGCTTCCGTGCTCGGCCAGAACAACGATTACAAAGGCCGGGTGTTCGAGTATCAACCGCTCTGGGGTACCGGCGGCGCCGTGGTCGGCCTGCTGCCGAGCCTGCGCGCAGCGTCAAACCTCGAGTTCGACGAAGAGGATACGGAGTTCTATGGCGGCGAGCGCGGCGTCCTCTCCCCCACTGGTCCCGGCGGGCGTAAAGCGACCAGCGGCGGTGTCGCCTTGCGCGGCCGCTCTCGTGACGCCGCCTCGAAGTCCGGCCGGCGCAGCGCATCGCCCGCCGGCTCGCAGACCGCATCCGCCACCAAGCACATCGACTCCGGCGCGGGAATCCGCACCGAGGCAGCGCCGGACCCCGTCGGCGCCTATCCCCATGCACGTCGCGTCGGCGACTTGCTCTATCTCTCCGGCATCGGCCCGCGCCAGGCGCGCACCAACGACATCCCAGGAGGTCCGGTCCACGATGCGAGCGGCGCCGCGCTCGACTACGACGTGGCCGCCCAAACACGCGCCGTGATTGAAAACGTGCGCATCGTGCTCGAGGCCGCCGGCTCGTCACTCGACCGCGTCCTGGACGTCACGGTCTTCCTGATCGACATGCAGCGTGACTTCGACACATTCAATCGCGTCTACGCCGAGACTCTCGGCCCAATCGCTCCCACTCGCACCACCGTCGAGGTCCGAGCCCTGCCCACACCGATCGCCGTCGAGCTCAAGATCATCGCGCGCTGCAATGACACCGCCCCGACGACAGACTCGAGCACCCCCAAATGAGCTCCCACCACGACATTGAGATTCTCGACATTTCGCCTGTCGTTTCGCCTCGGATCGAGGTGTGGCCTGGGGACGTCGCCTACCGTCACGACGAAAGCCTCACGATCGACCAGGGGGATCATCTGACCTTGGGTTCGATGCACTCGACCCTGCATGTCGGCGCGCACGCCGACGCGCCGCGCCACTACGTCCGCGGCGGCCAATCCATCGCCGAGCGCGATCTAGCCCTCTATTATGGCCCCTGCCAGGTCATCGCCGTGGCCGTGCCGCGCGGGACTCGCATTCGCCCATCCGACGTGCGGACGGTGATTTCACGCCCACGCGTGCTCTTCCGCACCGAGACGTTCCCCGACCCTGATGCTTGGAATCGCGACTTCGCCAGCCTTTCACCAGAGCTGGTTGATTTCCTCGCCGCGCAGGGCGTGCGACTCGTCGGCATCGACACACCGTCCATCGACCCCTTCGACGACAAGGTGCTCGAGAGCCACCATGCGGTGGCGCGGCACGACATGGCCATCCTGGAAGGCCTCCTACTCGCGCACGTGGCACCCGGTCCGTACGTCCTGGTCGCATTGCCGCTCCGACTCACCGGCGCCGACGCCTCCCCCGTGCGCGCCGCCCTCGTGCCCGAACCCGCATCGCCCTCCCCAGTCGAGTCGACGTCGCCCGCCGCACGCGAACCCGCGCCGCGCCCGCCACGCGAGGACGTTTGACGAATGGCCCGCGATTCAGTGACGTGGACCCTCCTCGCATTGTTCGTCGTGATCTGCGCCGCCCTAGGGGCACGCGAACTCGTCGACCTCCACTCCATCCCATTGGCGCTCGCGCTCGAGCATCAGGATCTCAGCCTGCACCAGCCCAATCCTCCGGGATACGTGCTTTGGGTGTGGCTGGCGCAATGTCTCGATGTGCTGACCGCGAGACCTGTCCTCGCACTCCGTCTCGTTTCGATCCTGGTTCTCGCCACCTCCGCATACTTCCTTGCACGGCTCGCGCACCTCGTCGCCGACCGGACCACTGCTCGCTGGGCCGTCTTCCTGTTCGTTTCCAGTCCCATCACTCTGTTCCATGGCATGTCCGCGGGGACTTACGGCGCCGAAGCTCTCGTCACCTCCGTAGCCGCTTTTCTCTTGATGCGCGCCGTCCTGCGGAGCAAGCGCGAATTGTGTCGCGAGGGCTACATCATCGGCATTCTTGCTGGCCTGCGGCCGACGACGCTGGTGTTCGCCGTGCCCATGCTGCTGTGGAGTGCACGTCGTCTGCAGCTCGCGCCGCGCGCCGTGGTCCAGGCCGGGGTCTTCTGGTTTCTCGGCACGCTGTGCTGGCTCGTGCCCCAGATCGATGTCGCCGGAGGCGTGTCCGACTATGCCTCCCAATCTTGGATGATGACGAAATCGATCCTGCAAACTTCGACGCTCGTGAGCGGACCCGCGCCATTCTTGCACCAACTCGTACTCGCCGGCTCGACCCTCGCGTGGGGCTTCGGCGCCACGCGTTGGCTCGTTGCATGCGGGACCGCCATACGCCGAAACCGATCACGCCGTGAAATTGAATCACCGCAGAATCGGCCCGGGCTGCTCGACCTTCGCGGGCAGGCCCCGGCCTCAGCGACCGCAACATCAGGGTCTGTCGAGTCCTTCCCAGCGCGGCCGCTGACTGCACTCGCTGCCTTCGGGGCATCTTTCGGCACGGCGTGGGTGCTGCCACCCGTGGTCGCCGCTTTGGTTCTTGGCGTGCCGGGAACCGGGTACCTGCTCGCAGTCTGGCCAGCGCTCTGCCTTTGGACGGCCTCGTGGCTGCGACGCCAGTCCGCCGGATCTTCGAGCGTGTCGACATCGCGGACCCTGGTGACCTTGAATACACGAGTGGCCGCCGGCGCCCTGGCAATCGACGTGGGGATGTTCTTCCTCCTGCCGACCCCGGCCTCGCATCGCCACATGGCCTCCTCGGACGCATTGGAGTTGATGTCGCTCGAGACGCTCGTCCCGGCGCCACCGCTGCCGCTCCACGCATGGTGGGATCGGTTGCCACCCGGGCTTCAACGCGCGAGCGATCAGTTGCTTGCCAAGAATGATTTTTTCTATGACCGCACTCGAAAGGCGGAGTTCGAGTCCCTGCACGCCGCTTTGCGTCGGCTCGGACGTCTCAACGCGGAGACCCTGGTCATCGGCAGCCGGATGACTCGCGCAGGATGCTACTTGTACCCAGAGCGTCCTGTGTTGCACGCCGACGTGTTGCGTGCCGCGCCGTTTTTGATCTACCACGACCGCCAGGGGAAGATCCCCACCGATCCCTACGTGCTTCCCACCGAAATCGCTTGGATTCTGATCGAAGGCAGCCCCGCTCAGATCATGCACATCCCGATGGGGACCCCGGATGTACCGAGACCCCTGAGGCGTTCCGCCATCCGCCTCGCTGGCGACTTCCATTTGCTGTCGCTGGGCGATGAGGTTCTCGATTGCTGGTTCATGCCAGAACCCACCGAGCACCCCGACTTGAAGCTCAGACTCAAGCGCGACGCCCCACCCGAGGATCCATCCCTCTTCGAGCGCGCGGAGAATCCGCAATAGACCGCCGCGATTGAGCGCTCGGAACCCGAGGCTCAACGAGCATGACAGCGTCCTGAGTCGTGCGGCGAACGCCGCCCACCTTCTCAACAGCTCTCGGCACTCTCACTCAGCGAACTCGCTGGTGTGTCGAACATGCTGTCAACGATGTTTCCAATTAGCTCAACCCCATAAAGCCTCCCGCATCAAATAGGCACGAATATTGCACTAATAATTTGCTCAATACTGACTTGATCACACATCTACTTGACATTTGTATCGTGCTTCACTATATTGAATGAGCAGACCCGACCACCGTTTCCTCCCAGGGACAGGTGCCGTGGGACCCCCCAGATGGATGCGTGCGCCGGCCATGACCGGCGGAGCCACCGCGTTTGCTTCTGCGGCGCTTACGGACGAACTGCCGCTCCTCCTGGCAGAGACCAGCGCGCCCTTCGGTTCTTGCGGAAAAGAACGTGTCCAGCGGACGAGCGCTGCGCGTGGCTCTGTCGTAGACCAAGCAACCTCGACCGGCGTGGGTGTCACGTCGGATGAGTCGGCGGGACTGCCGGTCTTGCCGTCCACTCCAGTCGTGCCGTCTACGTCAGTGTCGTCGTCCACGGCAGTCTTGCCGTCCAAGCCTGTCTCGCCGTCCACGCCAGTGGTGCCGTCCACAGTGGTCGAAGGCGATCGGCTGCTGCTTGGCCTCGCGGCAGTCGCGTCGGTGTTGGCACTGCCGATCGCACGCGCGACGGCCGAGGTTCTCCGGCGCTCGGCCTGGCGTGCCTTCGGCTACG
>DASRJO010000137.1:0-3965 GCA_035649435.1 Candidatus Krumholzibacteriia bacterium
CCGCCGCGGGTGGCGCGGGTGCAGCTGCCGCCGGAGCATTCCGCGGCGCTCACCGCGCAGAAGCGGCTCGGGGCCGGGGTGCGCGTGGTGTCGGCCTTCCACAACGTCGCCGGCCACAAGCTGCAGACGGACGAGCCTGTCGACTGCGACGTGCTGATCTTCGGCGACGACCCTAGGGATCGCGAGGTGGTGCTGGGCCTCGCCAAGGCCGCCGGCTTGCGCGGGGTGCACGCCGGCCCGCTCGCCAACTCGGTGGCGGCCGAGGCGCTGACCTCGGTGCTGATCGGCATCAACCGCAACTACAAGGTCGACGGCGCGGGGATTCGGATTACGGGGGTTTGAGGGAGCACGCCAAACAAAATCCGATCGGCGAACGCCACTTAGACAAGCAACTCGTGACAACCGAGATCGTCGACGGCCAGAAAGATGCGCCCCAGATTGTTCCACCAGATCACCGGCGGAATGTTATAGGCGACTTGCCACACGGGCGTTGCGATCTGCCACAGCACCGACAGGCGGTAGTCGTCATCCAGCGCGCGCCGGTCGTAGCCGGTCACGCCGTGCGCCGTGAGCTCGGCATGATAGTGATCGAGCAGGGGGCGCTCGAAGACGCGCCTGAGATCGGGGTACCAATGGAGCGCCATCATGTAGGCGAGGTCGTCCGTGGCCATGTCGAGGCGCCAGGAGTCCCAATCGAAGAGTCGCACGTCGTCGCTGGCGCCAGTCTTGGGGAGGAAGGTGTTCCAGATGTGGGAATCGCCCTGAACAATCGTGGCGTTGCGATGCGAATGGTAGCGCTTGTTCAGACGGGGGCCCGCGTCGATCAATCGCTCGAAGAGGGTGCGGCGCTCGGGCGGCAAGCGGTCACCGACGCGATCGGCAAAGCGCGCGAATTCCGCCGCGAACTGTCGGAGCTGCCCATCGTCGGCTGGAAGCCACGTGCCAATCGATACGCCGAGGCGGGGGTCATCCCACCATTGTGCATGAAAGCGCGCCCGCGCACCTATGATCTGCCTGCCTTCCTCCAGCGTCGGCGGAAGCGGCCAGGCCGTGGCGATGAAATGCGACTCGGTGAGGTCTTCGAGGAGAAGGTGCCACTCGTTCGTGCCTGTATCCCAGACGCCTTCGTAGCAGCGAGGGGCGAGACGCTCCGCCATCACCGAGGCAACCTGCGTGTAGAACGCGACCTCCTGGCGACCTGCGCTCCACTTGGTGCCGGCGTGCTCCTGGAGGCCGGTCTTGAGAATGAGCGAGCGCGGCGCTTCGGCAGCCGCTCCTTCGTAGGACAAGCGCAGCCGAATGATCCTGGACAAGATCGTTGCGCGCGAGCTCTCGACCGCGACCTCGCAAACGCGCCCGTCACCCAGCGCACCGGACCGCCGCAGCGCATCGGTCAAGTGTTCGGCATCGGCCGCTCTGGGTAAGGGATCGGGTGTCATGGCTGCCACTCTGAGGAAGCATCCGATCGTGCATCACGCCGCTTGCGAGAGCAACAGGCAGCGGCGTCGAAAACTCGGGTATGGTCGCACAATTGCACCGCTCGGTGCCGTATTGTTTCGAGCTGGACGACAACGGTAATCGGCCGCGATGAACCGCCAGCGCCGGGAGATGGGGTTCGCAATCGAGGTGTTCGTGCGCGGGCATAGCGCGGGCAAGAGCCGCACTTTTCCCTACCAAGCAAGCCGCGTCGGGCCATTGTGGGTGATGCGGGATGCTGCGCGCAGGAATCCCCGCGACTATCGCAAGGAGGAGTGGATTGCGCACGACGTGGACGCCAGGGACGTGGATGCGATTGCGCGAGAGCACACGCGAGGGCGGTTCTTCGTGTGCGCCATGATCGGGGAGGGAGAGCCGGACCAGCCGATCCGAGCCGCGTACAAGTCGCTGGGCTATCGGCTGCTCGCGACGGAAGGCTTTTTCATGCAGCCGCTGAGGCGCATTCCAAAGTCGCCATCCTCCATGTCGATCGAACGGGTGCGGACACCCGAGCTGGCCGCCCGGCTGGGGAAGATGACGCGAACGCGTCCCATCGCGAGCGATCACCTCGCCCAGGACGCACCTTTCCGCCAGTATGTGGCGCTCGATGGGGAGGAAATCGTAGGCCGCGTGCGGAGCGTGGATGCGGCGGGCGCAACGTGGTGCGCGGACATGCATGTGAATGCGTCGCACCGGCGGCGGGGGATTGGCCAAGCGCTGTTGTGCCGGATGCTGCGGGACGACCGTGCCCGTGGCTCGAAGTGCTCGGTGCTGACGGCTAGTCACACAGGCGCGCGCTTGTACCCGCGCGTAGGATATGAGCGGATCGGGACGCTGCTCATGTTTGTGCCGAGGAGGGTCAAGCCCTCATGATTCGGCGCGAGCGGTTAGTCAGAGTGACTTGATATCCCGCAGGCGTGGTCGAGGTCAGCAACCGTGGCGAGGTTAGGTCGCAAGTCCTTCAAGCCGGATATTGCGGTGCCGAACCGCATCGCGCAGGCCATAGCAAGGGGAGCGGGACGCTACGCCTCTCGGGCATCCTGGACTTCGAAGGCGCCCAGGCCGCCGATCCGCTCATGGACCTTGCAAAAACCCTCTACTGCTACCCGGACGCCGATGACGCCAAGCGTGCAGCCTTGCTCGACGGCTACGGGGAGCCGGCACGCAAAGACTGGCGGCAGATCGTCGAACTCTACTATCTCTACTTCATTCTCGAATTCTGGTGCTGGATGGCCCCTCCTCGGCAATGCGGACCCCTTGCCTGGACTGGCGGCCCAGATGGAGGGGTATACAGCGACTTGAGATCGCTTGTTGCAGGCCTCGCGGTTTGCAAAGCTGCGCGCATAGTTGTGCCTCGAGCCCGGAACGCAAAAGAAGTGCGCCCGCGCAATGTGAAATAGATTTGATTGGAGAACGGTCAAATTCGACGGTGCCACGTTCGTGCGCTCGGCAAGGCGTGCCGATGTGTTCGGCGACGACCCGGAGGACCGCGGGGCCGTCCTCGGCCTCGCCAAGGCCGCCGGCTTGCGCGGGCGTGCACGCCGGCCCGCTCGCCAACTCGGTTGCCGCCGAGGCGCTGACCTCGGTGCTGATCGGCATCAACCGCAACTACAAGGTCGACGGCGTGGGGATTCGGATTACGGGGGTTTGAGGGGGGCGACACGCTCGTGCGCGAGGTCGCGACCGGAAGGTCATGCTCCCATTGCGACGTATCCCCCAAATCGGGGAGCGACACGCCAATACCGCGCCAGCATGGCGCTCGGTACATGCCATCATTAGCTGCGCGCTTGCTGCCGCGGGCTGATGCTGACGTCTGCAAGCTCTAACGTTGCAATAGAGCTTGCTTGAGCCATCCGTGACACAGGTGTAGATGCTCTCTCAGTGGAAAAGCTGCGTCTTGCAAGTTAGGGAAAGTCGTGCTCCGCGTACTGGATTGCCTCACCCAGCAGCACGACTATCGCCTGGTGGTGCTCGCTTTTGGCGTGTGCGCGCTCGGGTCTTACGGCGCGATCACGCTCCTCAATCACGTGCGCGTTGCGCAAGGGCGTAGCCGTTGGGGCTGGCTGGCCGCAACGGCGGTGGCCAACGGCTTTTGCATTTGGGCTACGCATTTCATCGCCATGCTTGCCTTCAGTCCCGACGGGCCGACGGGATACGATCTCGTCCTCACGCTCCTGTCGCTCGTCGCAGCCATCGCCGTCACGGGATTCGCGTACTTTGTGGCGATCGGCGGAGACCTGCCGATGCGGGCCCTCGCCGGGGTTCTCGTGGGCGGTGGCATCGCCACCATGCACTACACGGGCATGGCAGCATTCCACGTCGCCGGATTCATCGTATGGGACGAGGCCCTGGTCGCGGCCTCGATCGCACTCGGATGCGGATTGGGCGCAGCCGCGCTGGTCGTCGGAGCCGGCAACACGACATTGCTTCACCGCCTCCAGGGTGCGCTTTTCCTCACGCTCGCGATCTTCGGCCTGCATTTCACCGCG
>DASRJO010000138.1:0-2276 GCA_035649435.1 Candidatus Krumholzibacteriia bacterium
CGATCTCCTACATGCGCGTGTTCGACCGCTCGTGCGAGACGGTCGAGTCCGCCGGCTCGCGCCGCGGCGCGCAGATGGGCGTGCTGCGCTGCGACCACCCGGACATCGAGGACTTCATCCACGCCAAAGACAAGGGCGACCTCGCCAACTTCAACATCTCGGTCGGCGTCACCGACGAGTTCATGGCGGCGGTGGAAAAGGACCGCGAGGTCGAGCTCGTGCACCGCGCGAAGCCTTCCGCGAAGGACGCGCCCCAGCGCGACGACGGCCTGTGGATCTACAAGACCATCCGCGCGCGCGAGCTGTGGGACCAGATCATGCGCTCGACGTACGACCACGCCGAGCCGGGCATCCTGTTTCTCGACCGCATCAACGTCGACAACAACCTGCAGTACTGCGAGCGCATCGACGCCACCAACCCGTGCGCGGAGCAGCCGCTGCCGCCCTACGGCTGCTGCTGCCTGGGCTCCATCGACCTCACCAAGTTCGTCAGAAACGCATTCGAACAGAATGCATTTTTCGATTTCGAGGCGTTCGGCAAGGTGGTCGCGGTGGCGACGCGCATGCTGGACAACGTGCTCGACATCACTGCCTGGCCGCTCAAGCAGCAGCACGAGGAGGCGATGGCCAAGCGCCGCGTCGGCCTGGGCTTCACCGGCCTGGGCGACGCGCTCATCATGCTGCGCCTCAGGTACGACACCGACGAGGCGCGCCAGATGGCGGCGCGCATCTCGGAGAACATGCGCGACCACGCCTACACCGCGTCGGCCGAGCTGGCGAAGGAGCGCGGCGCGTTCCCGATGTTCAACGCCGACCTCTATCTCTCGGGGACCAGCTTCGCATCCCGGCTGCCCTCTCCAATCAAGAAACTGATCCAGCAGAACGGCATCCGCAACTCGCACCTGCTGTCGATCGCCCCTACCGGCACCATCAGCCTCGCTTTCGCCGACAACGCGTCGAACGGCATCGAGCCGCCGTTCTCGTGGACCTACACGCGCAAGAAGCGCATCGACGGCGGCTGGCAGGAATATTCGGTCGAAGACCACGCGTATCGGCTATATCGCGCGAGGCTAGCGGACCGCAGTTTTGACCCCGACACGCTGCCGCCCTACTTCGTCACCGCGCTCGAGATCAGCGCCAACGCGCACCAGGAGATGGTGGCCGCGGTGGCGCCGTTCGTCGACACCAGCATCTCGAAGACGGTCAACGTGCCGGAGGACTATCCGTACGGCGAATTCCAGGACCTGTACTTCCATGCGTGGAAGTCCGGCCTCAAGGGCCTCGCCACCTATCGCCCGAACAAGGTGCTCGGCTCGGTGCTGAGCGTGAGCAGCGCGCCGCAGGATTTCACCCAGGACGACGTCAACCGGCGCATCTCGGTGAAATCGGTGCCCGCGCCGGTGCTCGCTTCGCTGCGCTGGCCCGGCCGCCCCGACCTGTCGAGCGGCAACCCGGCGTGGACCTACATGATCGAGCATCCGCAGTACCGCTTCGCGGTGTTCGTCGGCCACGTCGAGAACGGCCGCCCGCGCGCCTTCGAGGTCTGGGTCAACGGCAGCGAGCAGCCGCGCGGCCTGGGCGCGCTCGCCAAGACGCTGTCGATGGACATGCGCGCCGAAGACAGCGCGTGGCTCAAGCTCAAGCTCGACACGCTCGCCAAGACCGGAGGCGAAGAGCCGTTCGAGATGCCCTTCCCGCCCACGGGCGAGAAAATGCTCATGCCCTCCGCCGTCGCCGCCTTCGCGCAGATCGTGCGCTGGCGCGTGGATCAGATCCAGGGCGGCATGGCCGACGAAACCTTCCGTCTCGCGTCGGAAGAAGCTTCCTCGCCGGTGCTCGACGCCATGTTCGCGCTCAAGGAGCCGAAGACCGGCACCGACGGCACCATGAGCTGGACGGTGGACATCCTCAACCCGCGCACCGGCGACGACTTCGTCCTCGCCCTCAAGGAGATCACCCTCCCGACAGGAGAAGGACCAACGGCAGGCATCACCCGGCCCTACTCCGTGTGGCTATCCGGCGAGTACCCGCGCTCGCTCGACGGCCTGTGCAAGATGCTGTCGCTCGACATGCGCGTGCTCGACCCGGCGTGGATCGGCATGAAGCTGAAGAAGCTGCTCGACTTCCCCGAGCCGCTCGGCGACTTCATGGCCTTCGTCCCGGGCAGCAAGAAGCAGCAGACCTTCCCGTCGACCATCTCGTACATGGCGCGCCTGATCCTGCACCGCTACGCGATGCTCGGCATCCTCAACGAGGACGGCACGCCGAAGAAGCAG
>DASRJO010000139.1:0-6233 GCA_035649435.1 Candidatus Krumholzibacteriia bacterium
TCTCGCCGCTCGAGATCGAGCGCCAGATCACGTTCCCGATCGAGCAGGCGATCACGGGCCTGCCGCACCTGCACGAAGTTCGCTCGATCTCGAAGTTCGGCCTCTCCCAGGTGACGGTCCTCTTCGCCGATGGCACCGACATCTACTTCGCCCGCCAGGTGGCCATGGAGCGCTTGCAGGCGGTGGTGCTGTCGCCCGGGATCGAAAGACCTCAGCTCGGCCCGGTCGCCACCGGGCTCGGTGAGATCTTCCACTATCTCGTGCGCGGCAAGGACAAATCACTCGCGGAGCTGCGCACCATCCAGGATTGGATCATCAAGCCGCAGCTGCGCTCCGTTCCCGGCGTGGCGGAAGTCAACACCTGGGGTGGCGACGAGCGGCAGATCCAGGTCGTCCTCGACCCCGTGCAACTGCAGAAATACGACCTCAGCTTCTTGGAGGTCATCGAAGCACTCGAAGACAACAACGCCAACGTCGGCGGCGGCACGCTCGATCGAGGCGGGGAGTCGAGCCTCATCCAAGGCGTCGGCATCGTCACGCAGCCGGAGGACATCGAGCGCATCGCGGTGACGGCATACGATGGTGTGCCGGTTCATGTGCACGACATCGGCCGGGTGGTCGAGGGCCGCGAGATCCGGCGCGGCGCCGTGACTGCCGAGGGCCAAGGCGAAGTCGTGCTCGGCCTCGGCTTCCTGCTCATGGGCGAGAACAGTCATGAGATTTCGAACCGGCTGCGAGTCCGCCTCGAGGAGATTCAGAAGAGCTTGCCGCAGGGAATCGAGGTCACGCCGGTCTACGAGCGCACCCGGCTCGTCGAGAAAGTTTTGCACACGGTGAGGAACAACCTGTTCGAAGGTGCGCTGCTGGTCATCGCCGTGCTCTTCGCATTCCTGGGGAATCTCCGCGCTGGGCTGATCGTCGCGGCGGCGATCCCATTGTCGATGCTCTGCGCCTTCGACCTCATGCTGCGCGCAGGGATCGCCGGCAGCCTGATGAGCCTGGGAGCGATCGATTTCGGTCTCATCGTCGACAGCTCGGTGATCCAGGTCGAGAACGCGATGCGACGTCTGGCGGAAGACCGCACCGAGCGCAGCCGGCTCGACATCGTTCGGGACGCGGCGATCGAGGTGCGCAAACCGACGATGTTCGGTGAGCTCATCATCATGATCGTCTACTTGCCGATCCTGGCGCTCGCGGGCATCGAGGGCAAGCTGTTCCGGCCGATGGCCCTGACGGTGATCTTCGCGCTGCTCGGGTCGATGGCGCTGTCCCTCACGCTCGTCCCCGTGCTCTCGAGCCTGCTCCTGCCGCGGCGGACTGCACACACGGCGAACGCGCTCGTGCGCCTTCTCCAGCGCGGCTATCGCCCGCTGCTGTCGTTGGCGTTGCGGCGGCGTGCGGCGGTACTCGTACTCGCGATGCTGGTATTGGCCGGGGCAGGCTTCTTGGGCACGCGGCTCGGGTCGGAGTTCGTGCCGCGGCTCTGGGAAGGCTCGATCGTCATCAACACGATCCGGCTCGCCGGGGTTTCCGTCGACGAGTCGACCCGCTACGGCACCCAGATCGAGAGGCTCCTGCTCGAGAAGTTTCCCGATGAGATCGAACATGTGTGGACGCGCACCGGCACGGCGGAGGTCGCAACCGACCCGATGGGTCTCGAGCTTTCGGACGTGTTCATGATGCTCACACCGCGCGGTCGATGGAAGCGCGCGCGCACGCAGCAAGAGCTCGTCTACGCCATGCAGACGGAGCTCGAGAACTTGCCGGGCATGCGCATGGTGTTCACGCAGCCGATCGAAATGCGGGTCAACGAGATGATCGCCGGCATCCGCGCCGATGTGGGCGTCAAGCTCTTCGGCGACGACTTCGACACGTTGAAAGCAAAAGCGCGCGAGATCGAAGCCGTGCTCGAAGATCTGCCGGGCGGCGTCGATATCGTCACCGAACAGCTCACCGGACAACCGATGCTACAGATCGAGATCGACCGCGAGGCGATCGCGCGGCACGGGATTCCAGCGCGCGAGGTGCTCGCGATCATCGAGGCGCTCGGCACGCGACCGGTGGGAGAGCTGCAAGAAGGCGATCGGAGGTTCCCGATCACGGTGCGCCTCGATGACCAATACCGTGAGGATCCCGAGAGCGTCGGTCAACTGATCGTGGCCGCCGCCAACGGCGACCGCGTGCCGCTGGCAGCGCTCGCGCACATCCGATCCGTCGAGGGGCCGGCGACGATCAGCCGCGAATGGGGCAAGCGCAGAATTGTGGTGCAAGCCAACGTCCGCGAACGCGACGTGGGGAGCTATGTCGCCGACGCACGAGCAGCCATCGATGCGCGCGTGCAGATGCCGCCAGGCTATTACGTGCGCTTTGGTGGTCAGTTCGAGCACCTCGAACGCGGCAAACGCCGGCTCATGGTGGTGGTGCCGATCGCGCTCACGCTCATTTTCGTGCTGCTCTACTTCACCTATGGGCGCTTCACCGATGCGATCCGGATCTTCACCGGCGTGCCGTTCGCTGTCGTCGGCGGTGTCGTGGCGCTCTGGCTGCGCGAGATGCCCTTCAGCATTTCTGCCGGCGTGGGGTTCGTCGCCCTTTCCGGAGTGTCGGTGCTGGGCGACATGGTTCTGGTGTCGACGATCCGGCAATTACGTGCGAGCGGCCTGTCGATGCGTCTCGCGGTCGAGCAAGCGGCGGATCGCAGGCTCCGGCCCGTGCTGATGACTGCTTTGGTCGCGAGCCTCGGCTTCGTGCCCATGGCCCTCAACACAGGCATCGGCGCCGAAGTCCAGCGTCCGCTGGCAACCGTAGTCATCGGCGGCGTGATCTCTTCGACCTTGTTGACGCTCCTCGTGCTGCCCGTGCTGTACACACTGTTTCCGGGGAAGACGCTTGCCGCGCCCTCCGACCGTCACGGATCATGACCCGCTCAGCGGTAGGCAGCCTTCACGATCCCCCAAGAGCTCGACGCCACTGCGACGGGCAGATTCGAGCGGTCGGCCACGCCGTACCATTCGTTCGGCATCGGCGTGGTCAGATGGAAGAGTGCAGCCTGCGGATCGTGCTCGGCTTCCGCAACGATCTCGTATCCAGCGCTCACGCGCCGGATGAGCACGAGGTTGGCACTCGGGATCCCCAGGGCCGTAGCCGACTGTGCGTCGTAATGCAAGGTGAGCGTTAGGTCGAAACGGAAGCTCATGCCACCAGAGTCTGGGGGAATCGATGGCGTCTGAATCGGGAAGCTGGAGCGGCACGGGCGATCTGTACGAAGGCGAGAGCACGAGCCCGCGACAGGTCGAGGTCATCGTCGGTCCAGGTGGGATGCGCGTGCGCATTGGTGACGCGTGGCGAGATTGGGACGGCGACGCGATGCGCGTCACGGGCACCACCTTCGGCGGGCAAGTGCGTGTCGAGCTCGGGGCGCGCGGAGTCGAGTCCCCGTCGGCGGCGGAGGCGCCGCGCGCTGTTCTCCTCCTCGATGCCTCGGCGCAGCCGACACTGCGTCGCCTCGGTCTCGCCCGGCGCGCGCTTCCCGGCTCGCCGGTAAGAAAAATCGTCGCCGGTGTCGCCGTTCTCGCTCTGGTGGTGTTCGTTTTCTTGCGCTACGCGGTGGATGGGCTCGCGGGTGCGGCCGTGCGTCTCGTCCCAGAAGAGACGGAAGCCGAGCTCGGGCGTCGTGTTTTCGATGTCACGATGGCGGCAGAAAAACGCGCCAGCGATCCAGAACTCCAGCAAGCTCTCGATCGCTGTGCCGCCGCGCTCGACGTCGCGCCCCTCCAGATCGCGTTGGTCGAGGACTCGATCCCGAATGCTTTCGCCATTCCGGGAGGGTATGTCGTTCTCCATCGTGGGCTCGTGGACCTCATGCAGAACGAGAACGAATTGCTCGGGGTCCTGGCGCACGAGGCGGGTCACGTGCAGCAGCGACATGGTTTGCACCGCATCGCGCGCACGGCGTTGCTCGGTTTCGTCGTGGCGGCGATCGGAGGGGACGCGAGCGGGCTTGCGGCCATCGTTCTCGACAACAGCTCGTTGTTGGTCAACCTCGCGCACGACCGCCGTGAGGAAATGGAAGCGGACGCGTTCGCAATCCGCGTTCTTCACGATCAGGGACGCGATACGAGCGCCATGGCGGACCTCCTCGAGCGACTCGAGTCCGGCACCGTGCTGTCGGAGTTTTTCTCGACCCATCCCACGACCGCGGATCGGATCGCGCGACTGCGCGCCGGACCGCGACCAGCCGACTCCGTCCCACCGCTCTTGACCCCGGAAGAATGGCAGCGCATTACCGGTCGCTAGGGTTACTCCCTGCGTTCATCCGATCCGCCTGCCATAGATCAAGCCGCGCCTTTCTGTGCCAGGCTTTGGAACGTTCCGAAAGGGCGGTGATCACCGCGTGGGGCTTGAATCTCGTTGAATCTTGGGTCATTCTTTTGAATAGGCGTCGGTCCACGCCCAACCTCTTCGGCCTTTCCCCAGCGAAGGCCCTCGTGAGGCAAAGGGGGGCATACTCCCGGACCGGCATCGACGAGGCCTTCGCCGGTCGGTGCTGCATTGCTGGGGGATGTAGCGTTCGACCTGGTTGGAGGAGATCGACGATGCCGAAGCAGAAGGACTTGAAGCGCCTGGTGCGCTCTCGCATGCAAAAGACGGGCGAATCCTACACCGCCGCCCGCGCTCATCTGGTCGAGAAGAGATCGCAACGCGCACCCGTGACGAAGTCACGGGCGCTGGAAACGCGCGTTGCCGGGACGCAGGCCGTCGCGGCGGAGCGCAAGGTTGCCGACTTCGCCAAGCTTGCCGGCATGAGCGACGACACCATTCACGCCAAGACCGGGCGCACATGGAAGGAATGGGTGAATGTGCTCGATGCCATCGGTGCGACGAAGATGGCCCATCGAGACATCGCGCGACACGTGAACGAAGTGCTCGAGATCGGTGGCTGGTGGTCGCAGACTGTGACCGTCGGCTACGAGCGCATCCGCGGGCTACGCGACATCGGACAGCGTCGTGGTGGCAGTTACGAAGCAACGAAGAGCAAGACGTTTCCGGTGGCGGTCGGCACGCTCTTCGACGCTTTCAGCACTGCATCCGGCCGCAAGCGCTGGCTGGCCGGCGAGAAGATCATCGCGCGCAAGGCCACGGCGGGGAAATCGGTGCGCCTGACTTGGAGCGATGGCACGAGCGTCGAGGTCTGGCTGACTCCGAAAGGGCCCGAGAAGACCCAAGCTGCCGTCCAGCACCGCAAGCTTGCGACCAAGGCCGAGGCGGAAAAGAGGAAGAAGTACTGGGGCGAGCGCCTCGACGTTCTCGCTCAGGTGCTCGGTGCCGTGCGGGCACGGGGGCGCACGAACCGCTGACCCCTCGGGTCGTACTCGGGTCGCATGCGGAGGGGTCCCCGGATTGCCGCACGCACTAGGCAACGGATCACTGATGCGGACCGGCGCCGCGACGTGGCTCCATCACGTCCGGCGCCGGCCCCGTTCATGGACATCGGGTCGAGAGGGTTCGCAGGCTCGCGAACGGTGCAGTGACGAAAAATGCAAATCGCTCGAGGCTTGGCACGGGCTGTAATTGGTTGGGCCTTAACTAGTTGTCAAAGGCCCTCCGTAGTTTCACGGATCTAGCGTGTTGGCACGATCTGATGGACACGCCACGTGGTTGGACGCTCGGACTCGACAGCTCGAGGCTCACTTTTGACATTAGACGCTCATAATTGATACCATTCCCGGGTCAAATCCAACATGAGTGCCCGGGACGCGCCGATCTCTGCGGAGGCCCGGGCAGCCTGGTTTTTTGACGTTCTGGACCTTTCGACCCGGAAAGGGGGAAGGGGAGGTAGCAACTCTGGCTACCTGGAAGGTCCGGCCTCGTTCCCGAGGCCCATTTCTCGCCTGAATTCATCTGAATTCAAAATAGCAATCGCTTCGCGTTTCATGTTGAGGGGGAGAAGATGAAGAGATACTGGCGTATCTCCATCGCCTGCTTTTGCAGCTTGCTCCTAGTCGCCGGTGCCGTGTTCGCGCGGCCGGTCGCACAGCAGCAAGTTTCTGAGCCGGACGTGGACGTCGACGTCGTGGGTGATGTCGATGGAACGAACCCAGCGCCGCAGAAGGCGTTGCAGGATACGACGTGGATCGCCGACTGGTCCTTCGACACCGGCGCGCCGTGCAGCGAGGCCGGCTGGGTCCACGTCGACAATCACATCCTGAACGATGGCGTCAGCTGGTGGCACT
>DASRJO010000140.1:0-42423 GCA_035649435.1 Candidatus Krumholzibacteriia bacterium
GAGCAGACGACGATCCGGTTCGGCTTGGAGCGCGGCGGACGAGCGGATCTGCGCGTGTACGACGTGCGCGGCCGGGAGGTGCGGCGGTTGTACTCGGGCGAGGCGGACGGTCGCAGCCACGCGGTGGTGTGGTCGGGCGAGGACGCGCAAGGCCAGCGCGTGGCACCGGGCGTGTACTTCACGCGCTTGCAGACACCGACGCGCGTCCTGGTCAGCAAGATCCACATGACCCCTTGAGGCCAAGAACGCCGCGACCACGCACGCAATGGCGGAGCGCCCGCGACTACTTCGTCCTGTGATTGGATCCCCACCGCGAGCTGGCGGCTCGGGCTTCGCGCACCCCATCCAACCCATCGATGAACTGCCGGTCCCGCGAGCGTCAAGAGTCACTCGGCAGCGAGCTTGGCGCGCACGAAGTGATCGATGTCGAGGATGGTGGAAAAATTCTCCAAGAGGATCTCGTCGTCGCCGACTTGGACGCCGAATGTCTCCTCCAGGAACGACACCAGCTGGAAGATCCCGAGCGAATCGATGACCCCGCGTTCCACCAACGATTCCTCGTCCGCCAGCGCAGTGATCCCGCGACCCAGAGCGATCTTGTCCAGGATGAACCGGCGAATCTTGTCGATGTTCGCGCTCGAGGACGTCATGTGCTGGCCTCTCCGGGTTCGCGGTCTCGCGCCAGCCGTGTCCGGTCCACCTTGCCGGTGGACGTGCGCGGCAGGCCGTCACACAGGATGATCTTCTCCGGAATCATATACTTCGGAATTCGTTCCGAACAATGTTGTTGTATCGACAGCACGCTCAAGCCGTCCGGCTGGTGCGGGACGACGAAGGCGATCAGTCGGCACCCGATCTCCGGGTCGGGAATGGCGACGGCCGCGGCTTCCCGCACTCCGGGCAGGAGATAGAGCGCCGACTCGATGTCCCCGAGCTCGATGCGGTAACCGCGGCTCTTCACCATGCTGTCGCGGCGCCCGACGAAATCGTAGTCGCCGTCGGAGCGCAAGACGACGAGATCCCCGGTGCGATAGACCTTCTCGCCGCTCGGCGAATGCAGCGGGTGCGGCACGACGGAGCGCGCCGTCTTTTCCGCGTCGCCCCAGTAGCCGCTGGTTACCGACGGGCCGCGCACGTAGAGCTCCCCCTCTTGTCCCGGCTGCACGCGCGCGCCGCCGGCATCGAGGGCGAAAACCTCTGTGTTGGCGCAGGCCCTGCCGATCGGCAATCGTTCCAGTTGCGCGAGGGCGGCGCGATCGACTGGGTAATGGGTGCAGACGTTCGTTTCCGTCGGACCATAGAGATTGTGGAAGTCGGCGCGAGGCAAGGCCGCGGTGAGCCGTCGCAGGTACGTCATCGGCAACACTTCGCCGGCGAACAACACCAGGCGCAACGCCGCCAGTTCGCGGGTTTCCAGGCCACCGTGCAGGAGAAGCGAGACGAGCGCCGAGGGCACCGAGTACCAGATGCTGATGCCATGCTGCGCGATGAAGGCGGCCATGTTGGCGGGGAACACGGCGACGCTTTCCGGAATCAGAAACACACAGGCGCCGGCTTCGAGAGCATTGTAGACATCGAACACCGACAGATCGAAATGCAACGGCGCGTGGTTGGACAGCCGGTCGCTGGCCGTCACCCGGAAAGTGTCGGCACACCAGTCGACGAAGGTGAGGGCGTTGCGGTGCGAGATCATCACGCCCTTGGGGTTGCCCGTGGAGCCCGACGTGTACAGGATGTAGGCGAGATCGGATTCCACCGCATCCACCGCGGGCGGCGTGTCGGGAAATGCGCCGAGCGTGTCCCAAGACAAGGTGCTCGCGTCGGCGGTCGCGGGCTCGACGAGCAAACGCAGCCGCAGCGACTGTTGCGCCGAGGGGTCGAGACCGTGGAGCCGTGTCGCATCGGTGATCAGGCCGGCGAGGCTGCAGTCGGCGAGGATGGATGCGATCCGCATCGGCGGTGCCATGGGATCGAGGGGCACGTACGTGGCGCCGCATTTCAGGATCCCCAGCATGGCGACGATGGATTCCACTGCCTTGGGAAACCACAAGCCGACGCGGTCGCCGCGACCGATGCCTCGCGCCTGCAGGCAGAGCGCCAGCCGGTTCGAGTCGGCTTCGAGCTGACCGTGTGTCAGCGTGCGTCCCTGTGCCCAGACCGCGGGTTTGTCCGCGTGCCGCTCGGCACTGGCGCTCTGAAGTTGCTGGAGGAGATATGCCATGCGCGGTGGTGACGGAACGGGCGTCACAGTCCCTGGAAGCCGGCGATGATCATGCGCTGGATCTCGGACGTTCCTGAATAGATGGTGCCGGCCACGGCATCGCGCAGCTCGCGTTCGATCTGCGATTCGGTCATGTAACCGTAGCCGCCCTGGATCTGGATGGCGTCCAAGCAGTTCTGCACGCACATCTCGCTGACGTAGAGTTTGGCGATGGAAGCCTCGCGCAGTGCATGCTTGCCGGTGGATTTGAGCCACGCGGCCTTGTACAACACGAGCCTTCCCGTTTCCAACCGCACTTCCATGTCGGCGATCTTGTTGGCGATGGATTGGAACTTTCCGATTGGTTTGCCGAACTGCTGGCGCTCCTTGGCGTATCGCACGGAGGTCTCCAACAAGCGTTGCATGGCGCCAAGCTGGCTGGCCAGGATGCAGATTCGTTCCCACTCCATCGACGTGGTGAAAATCGACGGGCCGATGCCTTCCTTGCCCAGCCGGTTTTCTTCCGGCACCTCGCAGTCTTCGAGCACGACCTCGGACATCGGCGACGTGCGCAGGCCCATCTTCTCGATCTTGCCCTGCACCAAGAGTCCGGGCGTGCCCCTCTCGACCAAGAAACCCGTGACGCCCGCGGCTCCCTTCGCCGGGTCGACGGTGGCGAAGACGATCATGAGGTCCGCAGCCGGTGCATTGGTGATGAACGTTTTGCTGCCATGCAACACGTAGCGATCACCCCGGCGCTCCGCGCGTGTGCGCAGGCTGTAGGCGTCCGACCCCGATCCGGGTTCGGTCATGCAGTGCGCGCCGATCCACTCGCCGCTCGCGAGCTTGGTCAGATAGCGCTGCTTCTGCGCCTCGGTGCCGAAGGTCATGAGCGGCACGACGGAGCTCCACAGATGCGCGTTGATCGTGAAGATGAGGCCATTGTCGGGGCAGCCGTAACCCAAGGCCTCGAGCGCGCCGGCCGTGGTCAAAGTGTCGGCGCCGCCACCGCCATATTCCATCGGTGCCGGCAATCCCGTGATGCCGAACTGCGCGCACTTCTGCCAACCCTCGCGCCAGAACTCGGAGTTCCGGTCGCGTTCGATGAGCGGGTCGGCTAGCGCCTGCACGGCGAAGCGGGTGATGGCGTCGCGGAGCGCCGTCTGGTCTTCGTTCCAGGCGAAATTCATGGCGCTCCAACAGCCGGTTGCAGTGAGTGGATCCGCCAGCAGAGGCTTCATGGGAACACGCAGCGACACGCAATGTCAAGAATGCCCGGTGCTGTACCATGGCATCCCATGACACTCGTGATTTCACGGCACCAGAGTTTCGAGGAAATCGGCGAAACTGCATGGGAGGAGCTCCTCGGCCGCTGTGCCGAGTCTTCCATCTTTCAGACCTATGCATGGAACTCTTGCTGGTGGTCGGCGAAACAGAGTCGCGGCCGAACTCTGGTCCTGCTCGCCGCCCGCGATGGGGAACGCCTCGTGGGGCTGGCGCCGCTCTACCACGAAGAGCGCGCGTTCCACGCTGGCCGAATCCAATTCGTCGGGCACGGCAACTCGGACTACCTCGACTTCTTGGTTGGTGCAACGGGGGGCGAATTTGGCGCGGCGGGCGGCGAAGTCGCGGCGGCACTCGTGGATGTCGCCCTGTCCATCCCGGAGCGCTGGCAGACCTTCCATGCCGCCGACTTGCCGGAGTGGAGCGCACTGCGACGCGTCCTGGAGACGGCACCGGGGCGATTGCGCTGGCGCCGGTTGCCCGATACGCCATGTCCGGGTCTGCGCCGCGACGGCGACGAGCCCGTTTTCCAGCGCGCGACCGAGAGCAAGATGCTGCGCAAGAACAGCAAGCTCCTGGTGCGTGCGGGGGTGGTGAAAACGCGACACGGGCGCACGGCAACGGAGATCCAGCCGCATCTGGAGCGGTTCTTCGCCATGCACGTACAGCGCTGGTCGTCGACGCCGTATCCGAGTCTCTTTCTCGCCGTGGAGAACCGCGACTTCTACCGGCGTCTCGTCGAGCGCATGTCTCCTGAGCGGCTGCTGTTCACCGTGGTCCTGCTGGACGAGGTCCCGGTGGCTTTTCATTTCGGCTTCGTGCACGCCGCCAAGCTGCTTTTCTACAAACCGACCTACGATGTGGCGCACAGCAAGTTGTCGCCGGGGTCGACTCTGCTCGTGGAATTGTTTCGTTGGTGCGAAGAAAACGCGATGCAGGAGTTCGACTTCACGCGCGGCGACGAGGCATTCAAGGACCACTTCGCCAACCATTTGGACCGCAACGCCAACTACGTCGGCTACCGCCGGCGAGCCGGGCTGTGGTGCGACACGGCGCTGGACCGGGCGCGTGGGATGGGACGCAAGCTCTTGCGGCGACGTTGATTGAGCGCGTCACCAAGGGACTGGAATCGCGGATGACGCGGGCGGTTCTGCTATGATTCAGCCGTCTCCTGGGATCAACGTGATTGAGGGGCTGCGCCACGCGCGGACCATTGTGCCGAAGCGAGCCGAGCCGTTCCGCCGTGGATTCGAAGCGTTCACACGACAGGCGACAGGCATGCATCCCATCAAGTCGACGGCCAAGAGCGTGCTGGAAGGCCTCGGCGCGCACTGGCTCGGCCGGAGCCTGTACAAGCACTGCGCACTCATCCTCATGTATCACGGCCTGACGCCGGCGAAGACCAGCCCCGATTGGGGCCAAGTGCCGGCGGACAAGTTCGAAGCCCAGATGCACTACCTCAAGAGTCACTACAACGTCGTCACCCTGGCGCGTTTGCTGGAAATGATGGCATCGCGCCGAGTGGAGCCCTACACGGCAACAGTGACGTTCGACGAGGGTTATGGCTCCACCAACAAAGTGGCGTATCCGATCCTGAAAAAGCTCGGGATTCCGGCGACGGTGTACTTGACGACGGGTTTCATCACGCCACAGCACGATCCCGTGCGGTACATCTGGAGCGACTATATCTCCGTGCTGCTCACCTCGAGTGGCGAATCCAAGCTCGACCTGCGGCCCTGGGGTTCGGAGGAGTTCGACATCTCGGACGCCACGCGGCTCTACCGGGCTCGGCGTCGCATCTCCATTCACCTCAAGGCGCTGCGCACGGAGGACAAAGACGGCGTGCTCAAGGCTCTCGAGGATCGTTACGCCGACCGCATCGACCACGCGCAGTTCACCGACTACCATCCCATGACTTGGGAAGAGGTCGGGACTCTGCAGCGCGAAGGATTGGTGGGATTCGGGGCGCACACGCGCACGCACCCTATTCTCAGCCGTCTCGACGACCGGCATCTCGAAGACGAGATGCTCGGATCACGCGACGACATCCGGTCGCGTCTCGGCACGGCGGTCGACGACTTCGCCTTCCCGAGCGGGCGGCGCGTCGACATTTCGCCGGCGGCGTTGGCGCTCGCGCGGCGGGAGTTCAAGTCCGCGGCCACCACCGTGTCGCGGCTCAACCGGCTTGGACAGGACCCGCACTTCCTCTACCGCATCGGCATCGGCAACGACCTGCAACTGCCGCGCTTCAAGGTCCTCATTTCCGGCATGTACAGCTTCGACAAGTGAGCCGCCGAGAGCCCACCCGATTTCACTCTACCTCGGAGCGCGCCAAGGTCGGGCGATCGATGCCGCCTTGGATCCCGGCCTTGAGCAGCCCGTATTTCCTGTACTTGCGCGCCCGGATCAAAAGCTTCTCTTCCGAGCGCTTGTCGACGTGCTCTTGGACCTTCTTCCAGGTCTCGTAGACGCGGAAGATGTCGCCGGATTCATGGTCGCGGCGCGGCACGACGCCGAGGGGATGATAAATCCCCGGACCGTATTCCTTCGGCTGATAGCAGTTGATGTTGTTCTCGAAGCTGCGCTTGGTGTACTGGAAGAAGTCGTCGAAGGTGCTGCGCATGAGCACCATGTCGTACTTCGCTGGGTCGCGCAACAGCATCGAGCCCGGCTCGACATTCATGGGTGAGACGTACGGGTAGCGCACGTCGCTGAACTTGTCGTACACAAGGTCGGAGAAGCGCGGGATGGCTTCGATGTCCTCGTCTTCCTCGAAGGGCAACCCCATGAGGGTGCTCAAGTCGATGGTGAAGTTGTCGTACTGCCGACAGTGCTGCAGCACGTCGTCGAGTTCGGCGTCGGAGAAGAAAGCCTTCAGGTAGCGTTTCTGGCCGAGGACGCGCCGCAGGCGCTCGGAACACGTCTGCACGTCGATGCACAGCTCGACGAAGTTGAAGGTCTCCGCCAGTGCGTCCACCAGTTGCTTGCTGGGCAACGACCAGCTGCAGAAGTAGACGTTGTGTTTCTTCTTCTCCAGCGCCGCGAGCAACCGCAGGTGGTAGTCCTCGTCGATGTTGCCGCGCAAAGGGTCGAAGTCGAAGGTGATGCGGCCGCCATCCGGATACTTGCCGAGGATGTCGATCTCGCGCAGGATCTGTTCGATGGGGCGATAGATGAAGCGGGCGCGGCCGAAGCTCTGCTTGTTGTTCCAGGCATTCGCCGAACAGTAGGCGCAGCTCTCGACGCAGCCCTTGCCCGTCCAGATGTAGCTGTTGAGCACGCTGACGTCCGAGACGATGTCCTCGAGGTTCTCTTCCAGGAAGGTGTCGGCGAAGGACTCCTCGGTCTGCACGTACCAGGAATTCTTGTCCGGCACCACGGGCCGCGTCTTGAACACGCTGTTCTGCGGTTCCTGGCCGGACACCAGCCGGTAGAGCGGCTCCTCGCCGTCGCCGCGAATGACGACGTCGAAATCGGTGCGCGCGACGACATCCGTGGCGAAGAAGGTCGCGGTCTGGCCGCCGGCGATGGTGACCACGCGCGGGTCCTGCTTCTTGATCAAGGACGCGATGTGCGACGAGGAGTACAACGTGTCCCACCACTTGCAACACACGGCGGCGAACTGCGGCTTGAAGGTGGCGATCTCCTCCGCCACGGTGTCGGCGAAGCCGGCGTGGTTGAGGGGGACGATGCGCACCTCGACGCCGCGACGATGCAGGTAGGAGGCCAGCCACAGCAGCGCGTTGTTGAACTTGTGATGATCGCCGCTCACGTAGCGTGGCGGGTTGAACAGGATGATTCGCATAGGACCTCCAGCGATGCCCGGGGCATCGCACTTGTGCTGCAGCTCGCGCGCGGTGCGCACGGAATCTGCCAAGGTCACCCGGCGGCGCCGGTCGCGGCTGGCGGTGCCAAACGCGACTCGGCGGTGTCAGATTTCAGGCGTGATCCGGCGGCGCCGGCATGCCCGAGCGCATGCTCGACATGACCTTGCGCAGATTGCGGATCACGATCTCGTCCAAATTGTCCCCGAAGCCCTGGATGCCGCGCCGCAACGGCTCGATGGCACCGTACAGCTTCGAAAACGAGCTGTAGTAGTCGCGCAACGACATCTTCGTCGGCAGCACCGAGTGCAGCAGATCGTAATAGTCGTAGTTGTTCTCGAAGATCATCGGCTTGAGCTTCTGATAGGTCACCGTGCCCGGGAAGGGCGTGAGGATGAAATAGAGCGGCAGGCCGAGATTGCGTTCTTCGACGAACCGGTGCAGGTTGTCGAAATCCTGCGGCTCGTAGTCCTGGGTGAGCACGAAGTTCGAATTGATCTCGAGCCCGTGCTTCTGCAGGATCTCGATGGAAATGTGCGTATCGTCCATCGTCGCATCCTTGTTGAAATCCACCAGGTCCTTGTCGCGAATGGTCTCGAAGCCGACCATGACGCGCTTGAGCCCGACGCGCGCCCACTTCTCGATCAGTTTCGGGTCGCGCCGGATGCTGTCGGTCCGGGTCATGAAGAAGTAGTTCTTGTGGATGCCTCGCTGTTCGAGCAGATCCGCGATGCGGTGCATGCGCGGGCCGTCGATCAGGGCCTCGTCGTCGGTGAACCAGACATTGGGTTCGGCGATGGTCGCCACTTCGTCGACGAAGGATTCCGGGCCGCGCGACAGGTATTTGCCATTGGTCGTGGGCCACAGGCAGCAGAACTCGCAGCGGAATGGGCAACTGTACGAGCTCATGATCGAAGCGACGGGCTTCATCCACTTGTCGAAATACTGGTCGCGCACGTGCGCCGAAAGCGTGCGGTCGGGATGGCGATAGCTGTCGAGGTGCGGCCACGCCCGGACCGGCGTCTGCTTCATGCCGCCGTTCTCGTGCAGCGCCAGACCCTTGACGCCGTTCAGATCGGCTTTTTGCCCCTTGGCTTCCCAGGTATCGACGAGCTCGCGCAGGGTGTTGACGCCTTCGGCGGGCACCACGACATCGATCTCGGGGGTGAGGAGCTCTGCCGGAGCGCCGTTGGCGAAGAAGCCGCCGACGACGACACGCATCGCGCGGTCGGTGGCCTTGATCTCCTTCGCCAGCGCCCGCACGGTGTTGACGTCGACCGTATAGGCGGTCATCCCGACCACGTCGGGCTTGAAGCTCGCCAATGCGTCGGCGAGCGGAGTCTTTTGCACGCGCATGTCGAACAAGGCGACGTCATGCGCGTCTTTCAAACCGGACGCCAGATACTCCGCCCACAACGGCTCGGTGACGAAGATTGCGTCACCGCCCCACACCTGTGGGTTCGTCGGCGGCTGGATGAACAAGACCTTCATCGTACACCCCCTGAGATTCCAAATTTCGCAACTTGCCTTCGAGATACAATCGGCGGAAGTGCCGATGGCGGCGTTTGCCGCTGGAAGTCTTGGGCAGAGTGCCGCGCGGCACGAGCACCGTGTCGCTGGTCTCGAGCCCAAGATGACGGAACACACGCTCTTGAATGTCGCCGCGGATGGCATCGAGCGGGCGCGCCAACGGCTGCGCCACCTCGGCGACGACGACGAGACGCTGCGTGCCGCGCTCGGCATCGTCGACACCGAAGGCGACGAAACACCCCGGACGCAGCGCGGGGATCCCGTGCAGCGCGGCTTCGAAGTAGCTCGGGTCGACTTTCTTGCCTTGGATGGTGATGCGCTCGCGCACGCGACCGACCCAGAAAAGCTCCTCGCCGCGCTTGTAGCCGAAGTCACCGGTGCGCAGCAGCTTGCCGTGCAGCGCGCGGCGATTCTCACGCTGTGCGCGCACGTAGCCCTGCATGCGTGACGGTGTTTCCACCGCGATTTCGCCTACTCGTCCATCCGGCAGTTTCTGCCGCCGCGGCGACAAGATGTGGAAACGCACGCCGGGGACGGCGCGTCCGACACCGACCACGGTGACCGCGCGCGCTGTGGCAGAGGATTCCGGCACCGGGTCGGCGCGGCGGTGAGTCTGCAGACGCTCGCCGTCGATCCGCTCGAAGACCAGGGGGGCGTCGACGGAGCTGAACGAGACGCCGCCGACACATTCGGCGCAACCGAAATTCGTCTTCATGGCTTCCCAGCGCAGACCGTGGGCAGCGAAGCGCGCATGGAACTCGCGCATCGTCGGCAGATGGATGCGCTCGGCGGCGTTCCACAACGCACGCACGTGGTCCAAGCGCACGCCTTGCATCTGTTCGGGAGTGATCTTGCGGGTGGCGAGCGCGAAGCCGAAGTTGGGCGACCAGCTGACGGTTGCACGCGTCGCCGCCATGCCGCGCAGCCAGGACGCCGGACGGGTGACGAAATCGTGCGGGTTCGCCATGACCAGTGGTACGCCGGAGGTCAAACAGAGGAAGAAATTGTTCACCAGGCCCATGTCGTGATAGAGCGGCGTCCAGTTGTAACAGACGTCGTCCGAATCGAGTCGCATTGCGCTGCGCATGCCGGCCAGGGCGGCGGCGACCTGATGTTGGCGCCATTCGCACACGCGGGGAAACCCGGTGGTGCCGGAAGTGAGCTGCAACGCGGCCACGGCGCTGGACTTGGGCGAGAGAAGCGGCACAGTGCCGTTCGCGAGGACGAGCTCGCTGTCGCCGAAGAAAAAGCGCGTCTGTTTGCGGCGCCGTTGCCACTCGGCGCGCTGGTTGGCCATGCGGGCGGGCATCACGACCACGGTGGGACGGAGCCGGACCAGCATCCGTGCCACGACGTCGGTGAGATTCGACTGCATCCCCTGCAGCAACGGAGGCGCCACCAACAGCGGCACCGCGCCGGCGAGAAGCGCCCCGGCAAGCAAGGTCGCGCACGCTTCGTCGCTCGGGAGAACGAGGAGACATACATCGCCCGGCCGCACTCCGGCCGCGCGCAATGCCGCGGCGCGGCTGGCTGCACGATCGTGGAACTCTTGCCACGTCCGCCATTCGACCGCGCCCGCCGCATCGGCGAATCCGATTGCACGACGCTCCGCGCCACGGTCGAGCTGGGCGTAGAAATCCGTTTGCAGTGTCCGTTCCATGTGCCTCGCGTGGTCCGTGGTGCCATGCACCTGGCCACGCCTCCTCATTCCTTCTTGCGCGCGACCACGAGCCCCGTGGCGCCGACGATCGGCAGCCGCCGCACGTCCTGGAACTCACAACGCTCGAGCCATTCCTGCAGCTCGGTGAACCGATACGCCCGGCCGCGCTGCGTATCCAGCAACAACGCCAAGGAGAACAAAGGCGCCTCGGGAGTCTCCGCCTCGTCGGGCATGGTTTCGTGGATCAGGATCTCGCCGCCGGGCGGCAGCGCCGCGTGCACGCGCTCGAGAATCGCAACGCACTCGTCGGGCGACCAATCGTGCAATACGTTGGCCACCAGCACGCTGTCACAGTCGGTCGGCAGACGATCGTGATGGAAATCACCCGGCACGGCGCGTGCGCGAGAATCGAGACCCGCCGCGGTGAAACGCTCGCGCGCCAGCTTGCACACCGGTTCGAGGTCGAAGAGCGTCACTCGCAAGTGCAGGTGACGCGTGGCGAGGATGGTGCTGAAAGCGCCGGAGCCGCCGCCCAAATCGAGCAGGTGGGTGCGCGCGGCGAAGTCGTAGGCATCGGCGATGCGGTTCGCCGGCCAGTAGGCCAGCCCGGCGAGGCCGTCGAAGAAGAGCCGCAGTTGCTCGGCATCGGCAGTCATGGAGTCGAAGAGATCGTCCGGCTTGGACCCGGTCGCCGTCTGTGGCGCGTTCTCGCGCACCGCGTGTTCGAGCCGGCCCCACACGCCGTAGCTGAACCGCTGCCAGAACGACAGCACCGAGCTGTAGGACGATTCCCGGCCCGGAACGAGGAACAAACTGGCGCTGCGCGAGTTCTGATACGACGCTCCCGTCGTGCGCAGCAATCCGAGGCGCACGCAGGCATCGAGCAATGCCGTGACACCGCGCACCGCGCAGCCCAGATGGGCTGCGACCTCGCTCGCCGTGCGCGGGCCGCTGGCCAGGAGCGAAAACACACCGAGCGCGTTGGCCGTGAACAATACCTGTGCGCGCTGATACCCGATCGCCAGCTGCACGATGCCGCTCAAACCGAGCTCCGGGCCGGACGGGCGAGTCGGCGTGCTCACGGTGGATTCGTTCGGCATGGTCGGTTCACCCGCGGTCGCGCTGGACACCGCTCGCATCGAGCTTGGTTTCGACGGCCCGGGCCAGGGCTTCGGCATTCTGGAACAACTCGACCGAGAGATCCGCGTCGTCGAACGAAATGGAAAACTCCTTCTCCAGCTCCATGATCAGATCGAGAACCGCCACAGAGTCGAGACCGAGACCGCTGGACAGGAGCGGTGTTTTGGCGTCGAGACGCTTGCCACTTTCCGGCGCGACGATGCGTTGCGTGAGAATGTCGAGGACTTTTTGCGTCAGTTGTTTTTCCACTCCCAGAAACCTCCGATGCTGAAAACGCTCAGGCCGCGGGAGTCGCGACCACGGGCACTTGCGGCAAGGGCGTCGTCACGGGCAAGGTCGCGCCGACAGTGGTGTAGCACGCGGCTCCACGTTTGCGCCGGCTCAACTCCCAACGGCGGCGGTTGCCCTCGCAAGCCAAGTTTCGTACATGCAATGCCCAGGCGAGGAACTCCACCATCAGAACCCACCCGACGATCTCGTAACCCATGCGCTGGTGGGTGCGGATGGAATGACGATTGGCATACTGGCCGTAGCCGATGAACCAGCGGATGCCGCGCGCTCGCAGCTCCTGCAAGGTGAAACGCGCCATGCCGCCATACACGCGCGACAGCCGCAGTGATGGGATGACATACGAGCGATACGTGCAGGCTTCGTCCGGTTGCAACAACAGGTCGCATTTGACTTCCGTCATGCTTTGGTGGCCGCGCACGGCCCACGCATAGGCGACGATGGCGTCGCCCTGCCAGCCGGCGAAGCCTTCGCGCCCGCTGGCGAGATCGTCGTGAAAGCGCCGTTGCAACCACGACGCATCCGCACCGGGTTCCGCGAGGCGTTCGAACGCCTCGAGCGGCGGCGTGGCCTCGACGCGCCGGAAGATCACATCGCGCGGCATGGAAATCTCCGGCACCAGTTCGCTGCGTGTGATCACCACGCGGTCGAAAAACAGCAGCCAGCGCGGGATGATTCTCTGGCTCAACTGCAAGAGCGCGAAGACGTTGCGCTCACGCGCCAGCCTTCGCAGCCGCCCGAGCACCTGTCGGTGATGGCCGTCGTTCGACAACATTCCCCCGTGCCCGCTCTGGCGCCGCAGTTTTATCCTTGGATTCGAGCCGTCTAGCATAGCAGCGGGTGCATCCCGCGTCCAGCTCGCGCGCGGAAAAAGGGTGGATTCCCGCAAGCACAGGCCGGATTGGCGCCGGTCCTCGAACGAGGCAGCGGAGCTCGAACTCATGAGACCCCCGATGTGGCGGCGCTGGCGTGGGGACGACGTCTGTGCTGCAATCTGTCGATGCGGTTGGCGATGGACTTCAAACGGAGCCGGGGTGACGCACATGGGGGTGCTGCAAATCGGCGTGCGGCGACTCGTGTCGAGGAGCCTCGGGGTAAGGAATATCCCGAGAGCCGGGGCCGGAGATTCGGCGCGTTCCAGTGCCTAGTCGTGCTCGTCGCGCTCGGGGGAATCGCAGCCGCCGAAGTCGACTGGCGTTTGAAGCACGGGGTCATTTGGTATTCCCGCGCGCGCGATGACACGGTGCGCCAACAGGCAGCGCAACGCTATGGCGTCGGCATCACCGGCAAAGGCGACGGCGAAGACGCGGATCGAGTGGCGATCAAGACGCTCAACCCCGGCTTTCGCTGGTACGTGTACAACTCCGGCACGGACAACTACGTCACATCACGCCAGGGCACGGCCGAGCACGACCTGTTGCAGTCGCTGGCCGCGAGCACGGGCACCGACGTGGAGGAAGCGTACCTCCACTATTGGGACGACACACGTGTGGTGCTCGAAGGGGAGACGCTCCTCGTGCGCGGCTGGGGCGGTGGCACAGCGGCGAATGGCGCCGAAGCGCGCTTGCCGGTCTATTACCGCAACCTGAGCCGGCGGGCGGTGAACTTCTCGACGCCGCGCGCGTTGCGATTGCATCGCGAGGTGATGGTGCATCTCGCCTTCGACACCCCCTTTGCGGGGTCGAATCTCTACCCCGAGGGGATCTTCCTCGACAACGCCACGGCACAGTTCTTCAACTTCGGCAACATCTTGAGCGGTGGCCGCGTCCGCGAGGCGCCGGGACACCCGGTTGTGGGTAGCCGCGAGCATGGGCAGTGGCACTGGAGCCACAACCTCGGACCGTTCCTGAGCGCGCTCAAGGACACGTTGGATGCCGCGACCGCTTGGGCCGCGGACGGCCGGCGCAAGGAGCTCATGATCAACGTCGCGAATATCTGGGACGACGACTACGTACGTCGCGATGTAGCCCACGTGCTGTTCATGGAGTTCCAGTACAACCCCGTGCGCAACTTCGGGATCGACCTCGTGGACGAGGCCTACCGGCGCAATTCGTTGGCGGAAGCCGCCGGCATCGCGACGTTCCACAGCGCCATGATGGCCCGCAACGTGCAAAACCGTCAGGGCGAGTACAGCTTCGGCGAGGCCATGCTGGGGAACCTCGCCTTCTACCTGATCGCGCGCACGCCGCGCACCTTGTTCTACGAAATGGGCACGAACGCGCCGAACGTGGCGGCTTGGGACACGTTGACGTGGCGTGGATGCATCGACGTCGCGAGCGCGCAGCTCGGGACCCCGACCGGCGCACCCTACACGCTGTTATCGGGAGCCGATCCGATGGGGAATGCCTACGCGGTCAAGGCGCGACGTTATGAACGCGGTCTCGTGGTCCTGCGCAATCGCGGCGATTGGAACCAGGGGATCGAAGCCGAAACCGCCGTTGCAGTGAAACTCCCGGCCCCGCTCGTCCCCGTCGACCCGAACGGGAAGATCGGCTTGGCGGTCCAAGAGATCCGGTTGCGGAACGGCCAGGGAGCCATCCTCCTCGGCGACCCGGGACGCCCGTAGAGCTTGATATAAAACATTTAAATATAATGAGTTACATTATCTTGGCGGCCAAGAAAGGCGCCGTTTTTCCCTCCGAGAGACCGCAAGGGATTGTGCTAGAATGAATTGTCCTCACGAAACTGGAATGGAAAAGACCCAGCGATGCGGCAATTCAAATGGGGCTCGGTCCGCGTGGCCATCATCGGTCGCCGCTTCTGCATCGCGGGATTGGCAACGCTGTGCCTGGCAGGAGCTACGCCGGCTTGGGCGCAAAAAGAGGCCGTCTACGTCCTGGGTGCCGACGACGTGGTGAAGATCAGTGCTTATGGTCGGTCGGATCTGGACAAGGAAATCGCCATCGACCCCGAAGGCAAATTGCTCGTCCCGGACCTGGGTCGAAAGGTGCAGGCGGCCGGTCTCACAGAAGAGGCGCTCGGGAAGGAGCTGAGCAGCCAGTACAGGCTCCTCGTCCAAGGTGTCACCGAGGTCCTCGTCACCGTCACCCAGTACAAGAGCCGCAGCGTCAACGTCCTCGGTGAAGTGCGGAATACTGGAACCTATGGATTTCGTACCATTCCCGATCTCTGGGATCTGCTGATGAAGCACGCTGGTGGTCCGACAGCGAGCGCTGACCTGAGCCATGTGCAGATCATTCGCCGAGAGGGCGAGGGGGTCACCGTCGATTTGTCGACGGCCTTGGAAGGCAAGATGCCGCCAACGATGCCCGAGCTGCGGCCGCACGACACGATCTCGGTTCCCTCGTTGGCGGCTGAAGGAACAGCGACAACGGGCTCGTCATTCCAGGTTCTCGGCGCCGTGCACACGCCTGGTGTCTACCGCTTGGGGTCTGCCACATCGGTGGTGGAAGCCCTGGCTCTGGCAGGCGGGCCGCTTCCCGAAGCCAATCTGGGCAAGGTGCAACTGACCCGAAGAAATCCCAGCGGCATCGTCGCGTACAAGCTGGATCTCGAGGGGCTGCTGTACGAGGGTAAATCGGAGATCGATGTCGGCCTCCAGGCAGATGACACCGTGTCGATTCCGCCGAAAGGGATGGGCCCGGGCACCATTGGCAGAGCCCTCGTAGTCATCCTACCGCTGCTCACCTCCTTGACGAGCCTCATCCTCGTCATCAACGAGTGAAGCGGGGAGACGAACCATGAGCACACCTTCCTTGGACCGAACCATCGACCTGCGGCACTACCTCATGATCCTGTGGCGCCGCAAGGGTCTGGTCATTCTCTCGTCGGTCACGGTGTTTTGCTCGGCGCTGATCGCCCTCCGCTTCATGCCCAACGAATACGAAGCGCAGGTGACGCTCATCTTTCCCGAGCGCCAAACTCTCGTGCGGCCATTGGAACAGGTGATGGGGGACAGGTCTTCGAGCGGCAGGGCATCCGAAGTGGAGGAAGTGCAGTTCGCCAACCTGATGGCACGCATTCAGAGCCGGGCCTTCCTGGAGAAGGTCGCGGGCTTTCTCAAGATGACCGAGAACCCGGGGATTCGAGCCGCAGCGGCAGCGTATCGCGCCAAGCATCCAGGCGCCGAGTCCGAAGACTTCGCCATGCGACTGGTGGTGCAGAGGCTGCAGAGCCGGATTCGATTCGCGGTGGTCGGACCCGGGATCTATCGTGTCATTGTCAGGGATACCAACCCGGAGTCGGCCAGAGATTTGGCTAAGTATGTGAGCGAGCTCTACCTCGATCACGCCAGGGCGGCGGCGGCGGACCAGTTCCTGGCTCAACACGAATTCGTCCGCGACCAACTAGCCAAGTACGAGGGGGATCTGCGTAACGCGGAAAACGCGCTGAAACGCTACGAAGAATCGATGATCGGCGAAAGCTTCTCGGGCACGGTCCGCGCCGAGAATCTCAAAACCGCGGAAGCCTTGCACCGGCGAGTGAAGAAAGGAGCGGAAGACAGGGAATTACAGGAGCGGGTGAGGTCGAGGGGCCTGAGCGGACTCGGCTTGGCGCCGGTCGACGCCGACCCCCTGTGCGAGCGGCCCACAGTGCGTGAATTGGCAGGGAAGATGAAATCGGCGCTCGAAGATGCCGTCGAAGATATCCTGGCGATGAGCGGTGGTGGCACGGGTGCGGGAGAATCCTCCAACTGGCCGCCGGTGCAATACGTCGCGGTGCAACGGGAGCTCCTCGCGCTCCTCGGAAGTGAAGCGCGAGAACGTGCGCCGCAGTCGACGGAAAAGGTCAACCAGGAGCTGGCGGAATACACGTTCACACGCATCGATGCGCAGTTGCAGGAGGATTGTGCGAACCAGCTGGAGCAGAGCATCGAGGGGTTCCGCCGGCAGGCGCAGAGCAAGCCGGCGGACGACATGGAGTTGCAGCGGCTCCAGGCAGAGGTACTGAAGAACCGCGAGTGGCTGAAGAACTACAAAGACCAGATGATCGCGAGCACCACGCGCCAGTCGATGGAGGCAGCGGACCTCGGTGTGCTGCTCAAGATCCTCGACCCGGCGAAGCTGCCGCTGACGCCGAGCCGGCCGGACCGAATGAAGATCCTGCTCGCGGCCTTGTTGCTCGGCCCGGTGCTCGGGGCCGGCCTCGCGTTTCTCGGCGAGACAACGGATGCGACCTTGCGCACGCTCGAAGACATCCGGCGTGTGGTTCCCGAGCCGGTGCTCTGCACGACGCCGCTGCTGCGCAAGCTGCAGCCGCGCCAGCGCGGTCTGAGGCGTTACTGGTTGCCGGCTGCGGTGTCGGGTGTCTTGGTGCTCACCCTGTTGGTCTTCATCGCCAGCTTCACTGTGCTCCGCGGTCTGGCCACGGGACGTTCGACGAACGTCGTCGTGCCCGAGGCGCCGAGCACGCAGGATGCGCCATCCCGCTGAACAACGAACCGGAACGGTAGAGCATGGCACTCGACGACGAGCTCCGCAGCGATCATCCGATGACGAACGAGATGCACAAGCTCGGGTCGCATCTTTGGCGGCTGGTGCAGAACGAGAGCAGGAAGGTCGTCCTGGTGACCAGCGCGCTGCGCGGCGAAGGCAAGAGCACCACCGTGGCCTACCTGAGTGCGGCGTTGGCCATGCATCCCGGGCGCAAGATCCTGGCGCTCGACACCGACTTCAGGAACCCGAGCTTGAACCGCCACTTCGGAGTCATGGTGCACCACGGCCTGGCGGAAGTTCTGCGCGGAGAGTGCACGATCAGCGATGCCATCCTGCACACGGGTCTTGCCAACGATGGCTCGGGTCTCGATCTGCTGGTTCCCGATCCCCAGGATGCCGACCCGGACGTGTTGCTGAACACCCCCAAGCTCGTCGAGCTCTTCCGGTTCTTGCGCCATGGCTACGACATGGTGCTCGTGGATGTCCCGGCGCTCATTCCGGTGCCCGACGGCGCGACGGTGATGCCGCACTGCGATGGTGTCATCCTCGCAGTCATGGCGGGCTTGAGCACGCGGCACCATGTGCGGCGTGCTCGCGAGCTCTGTATCGGGCTCGGCGCCGAGATTCTCGGCGTCGTGGTCGGCAACGTCCAGCAGGCGGCGCCGGAGTACATGGACGTCAATTACTACGGATATGCGGCGGTGCGCTCGAAGAAACGTGCCCCGAGGCCGCGTGTCAATCCCTGACGAGCGCATCGAAGCCCCGCCAGCCGTCTCCGTCGTGCTGCCCGTTCTCGACGAAGAGAAGGACATCCGCCGTCTTCTCGACGAAATCCTGCGCCAAGAAGATCCGCCGCGTGGGTTCGAAGTTCTCGTCGTCGACGGGGGCTCACGCGACCGCACGCGATCGATCGTCACGGACATGGCGGCATCGGAAGCGCGATTGCGTCTGCTGCACAACCCCGGTGTGCGCAGCAGCGCTGGGCGCAACGTCGGCGCCGCGGCGGCGCGCGGGGACTACGTCCTCTACATCGACGGCCACTGCGGGTTGCCGCGGCCGGATTACCTGGTGCGCTTGGTGCAAATCTTCGAGGCCACTGGGGCCGCCTGCTTGTGCCGCCCACAACCGCTGATGGATCTGGCGACGGAAGATTGGGCGCGGGCGATCGCAGCTGCGCGGCATTCGTGGCTGGGCCACAATCCCGGTTCGGACATCTATCGCGAAACAGCCGCGATCACCGATCCGCGCTCGGCAGGGGCCGCGTATCGCCGCAGCACCGTGATCGATCTCGGCGGCTATGACGAGCGCTTCGACGCCTGCGAGGATGTCGAGTTCAATCATCGTGTCGCGCGTGCGGGCCTGATCGCCTACCGTCACCCCGATCTGCGCATCCACTACCGGCCACGCACGTCCTTGCGAAGTCTGCATCGGCAGATGCAGCGCTACGGGCGCGGGCGGGCGCGACTGATGGCGAAGCATCCCGAGGTGGTTCCGTGGGCGCTGGTGGGAATCAGCATTCTGCTGCCGGCGTTCGCGGTCGGGCTCGCTGCGGCCGGATGGAGACGGGGCATCGCAGGGGTCATGCTGGCGGGGCTCGCGTATCTTGCTGTAACTCTCATCGAGGGTGTGCGCGCTGCAGGGTTCGGATTGCAGGCGCTGCGGACGGCAGTCGTTTTCGGCTTTCTGCATTCCGGCCTGTTCCTTGGTTTCTGGCGCGGCTTGGGCGAATGGTGGCGGTTCCGGACGCAGGCGCCCGTGACGATGTCTCGGGCACCGGGCGGCGCTGGACAAAGCTGAAGTCGTCGTCAAGGATCGAAGCCGATGCCTTCGCAATCGGCGCCGCCGATGTGCGGGTGGTTTTTCTCGGGAGATCGCCGTGTGGCTGCATGCCATCCTGATCACGAGCCTCGGCTTTGGTGCCGCCGCCACGCTCTATGCATTCGGCCTCGCCGGGGTCGCCCGGATTCTCCGCCCACGCCGCGATCCGGGCCATGCAAAGCCGGGCGCGCAACGCTTTCTGATCGTCATTCCGGCGCATGACGAGGAAGCCACGCTGCCGGGGACGTTGCAGGCCTGCGCCGCACTCGATTATCCCGCAGAACGCTTCGCCGTTGTTGTCATCGCCGACAATTGCACCGACCGTACCGCGGAGGTGACGCGCACACACGGTGCGCGCTGTCTCGAACGTCACGACACGGAAAGGCGCGGCAAGGGTTTCGCCCTCGAGTGGGCACTCGCGCTACTGGCCGGAGAGGACCACGACGCCGTCCTGGTTCTCGATGCGGACTGTACCGTGGACCCCGCGGCGCTCCGTGTCTTCGACGCGCGCTTGCGCGAGGGGGCCCGCGCCCTGCAAGCGTCTTACGTGGCGTCGAACGCGGCCGAGAGCCCGACGAGCTACGTGGTCGCGCTCGGGATGCACATGCTGAGCGAGCTCTTCTGCGCCCCCAAATCTCGGCTCGGGCTCGCGGTCTTCCTGCTCGGGACCGGCATCGTGTTGCATCGCGACGTTTTGGCGCGACTGCCGTGGAAGGCGCGCGGGGTGACCGAGGACACCGAGTACAGCCTGGATCTGCTGCGCCAGAACATTCCCATCGTCTTCGTGCCGGAGATCCATGTGTGGTCGCGCTTCCCCGCGGGCCGGCGTCAGCTGGAGGTGCAACGCCGGCGTTGGGCCGGGGGCAACTTGGAGCTGTGCCGCCACCAGGCGGCTCCACTGATTCTTCTCGGATTGCGGCGTGGGGACCGCCGTCTCTTCGATGCGGGATGGACCCTTCTCGTGCTGAGCCGTCCGCTGATCTTGTTCGTAGTCTTGGGGACGGTGCTCTTGGCCTGGGTCGATTTCCGGCTGCAGCCTGGCGGTCTGTCCCGAGGTCTCCTTGCCCTGTCGATCGCGGTGTTGGGGTTGCAGGGTCTTTACTTCGCTTCCAGTGCAATGCACTTCGGACTCGGGGGTGGGAGGCTGAAGCTTTTACTCCGCTCCCCCGTCGTCATCGTCCGGCTTGCGCTGCTCACGCTCGGCGGGTTGCTCCGCGTCGGCAAGCCGATCTGGGAGCGCACACCGCGCGACTAGCTTCGGCGAACGAAATGAAAAAGCCGGGGAGATCGACTCCCCGGCTTTTTCTTGGCCTGTTTACGAGAAGAAGCAGAGCCTAGCGCGACTTGCGGCGGCGGAAACCAGCCGAAGCGGCGGCAAAGATCCCGCTCCCGAGGAGCAGAACCGTTCCCGGCTCGGGAGTCGGCGTGCCACCGGCGTCGTGCGAGAACGGCGCGAACTTCGAATGTGTTTCACCAACGACGTGGTTGAAGGCGTCGAAGTGAACTTGGGTGTAGCCCGTGACCACGACGTCGTAGGCGTTGATCTGCGCCCTGTTGGCAGTGAAGCTGCCTGGGTAAATGGGGCCACCGAAATCAGCGATGGGCGAATCGGTGCTCAGCATGTTGCCAATCGAGTATTGGGTGAAGCTGGTGCCCGCGCCATAAATCCCGTGCGTCGGCAGCAAGCCGCCATCGCTCATCAAAGGTTGCGTGCCGTCAGCGCCGAGTCCGACCATCACCGACGGGGCCGAAGGCGTCGAAGGATCGGTCACGAGACCGGTCGTGGTTGCCGTGAGCGAAATGGTACCGGATTCGGAAGTGAGAAACGCCGCGGCCAGGCGGACGTCGTTGATGCCAACCCCGCCAGTCCCGCCGGGTCCACTGACGTTGGCGATGACCCACAGCCTGAAGCTGTTGGACGTGGTGATCCAGGTCTGGCTCGACGCCTGGTACGTTGCGCCCTCGATGTAGAGCTGCAGCAGAGGGATTGCAGAGCTGGTCGCGGGGACCAGGGCTGCGACGATCATCATGGCTACTAGAAACCGTTTCACAATTTTCTCCCCGTAATGCCACCGGTGTGGCTCGCCAAACGGAACGTACAGGGGTCTAAGCAAGCGCCGGCCCACAACATAATCAATTGAAAACAAACGTTTTAAACATACTCATCGGCCTGGCAAGCGAAGCCTTTTCCGACAGTTCCGGCTGATGGGTTGGGAGCGAAGGGGTTTCCCTGTTCGGCCCGGGTCATGATTCCGCCCTCAGGAGCGATACAGGCCAGCGCGGTGGCATTATGACAATTAAAATCAATTACTTACAGCGACGATTGAAATAGGCTTCTCAGTTCCTGGCGTGTCGGAAAGCCGACACCTCGGCATCGGGGATTCTGCAGATCGTGAATCGGTACTTCCCCGAGGGTTCCTGAGGGATTGTCTCGACCAGCTCAATGGCGAATGCCATTTCGGGTCCGAAGCGCTTCTCGACCAGCGCCGCGATGGCGTTTCGGCTGCCGTCGCCGAATCCGACATCCGGAACCACACTGATGACGATTTGCGTCAGGTGGTCCTGCAAAATCTGCACTTGGCGGACGCCTGGGATGAGTGTGGCGAAGTTCTCCGTGAGAGAGATCCCGGACACCCGCTCTCCCCGAGGGGTCCACAGGTAGTCGGCGACACGCCCGGTGACGCTCGCGAGCAGCGGGTAGGTGCGACCACAGTCGCAGGTGGCGGAGCCCTCGACGCCGCGATCCCCTACTTCGTAGCGGATGAAGGGCATCCCCTGGTTCCACAGATCGGTCACCAGGATGTGTCCGGCTGGCTCGCTATCGCGGCGGTCGATCTCGACCACCAACGCGTCGGTGTTGACGTGCAGTCCCGAGTGGGACTCGCACTCGCTGGCGATGAGGCTCACTTCCTCGCAACCATAGCGGTCGAAGACCCGGGTGCCGAAAACGCGCTCGATCGTCTCGCGTTCGTGCCGATGCAGCACCATCGCGGTGCTGAGCACGCCCTTGAATCGGTGCGCACCTGGGTAATGCTCCTCCCAGTATTGCGCGAAGAGCGCGAGCGAGTGTGCGTGGCCCCAGAGCAACGTCGGTTTACGCACGAGAATGGACTCGGCGAATTGGCGCAGCATCGCCTCGTCCATGCGCAACGTATCGAGGTAGAAGGTGCGCTCGAGAAGCGCGCTGCGCAGCCGCTGACGCCAACGCACGGCCGGCGGCGGATTGCCCCAGATGGCGGCGCGATATTCACCCAGATTCCATCCCGTCCAGCGATCGCGAAACAGTGTCACGCCGCGCCGGCGCTCGTTGCAGACATCGTCGACCTGGACGTGCAGCGACACACCCGTCGAGCCCGAGGTGCGTTTGCGCAACAGCGGCGCCCCCGCGTGCGACCGGGCCACGAGTGCGTCGGCCTCCGTCCGCACGTCCTGCTTGGTGAGAATGGGGAGGCGGCGCAGATCGTCCCAAGTGCGCAAGTCGCCCGGTTCGAAGCCGGCCTCGCCGAAGCGCCGGCGATAGAACGGCGATTCTTGCCAGGCGTGGCGCACGATGGCTTGCAGCGCGCGCCATTGGCGTTCCTGCCGTTCCGCCAACGACAGCTTTCTCTCGCGCTCGAGCCTCGCCGCGACGCGTAGGTAGGGCGAGCGCTCGTGCAGAGCCCAAGGGGGAACGACACAGGTTCTGAGCCACCACGAGATCATGACCGGCCGCCGTGACCACTGGAGGTGCTCGGCCGTCGCGCCATGCCTTCCGTGTGCAGCGTGCGATAGAACTGCATCAGCCGCTCCGCCTGTTGGGAGAAGGAGAATTCCCATTCCACGAGCCGCCGCGCATTGCCGGCGAGGGCAGCACGGCCCTCTGCGTCGGCGAACGCGGCACGAATGGCAGAGGCCACGGCCGCTGCATCGCCCGAGGGGACGAGCCACCCCGTGCGCCCATTCTGCACCAGCTCGCGGGTGCCGCCGACATCTGTCGCCACGACAGGTTTGCCGAGCGAAAAAGCTTCCAGCAACACATTCGGCAGGCCCTCGCTGAAAGACGGATTGACCACCAGATCGGCACCCGCCATGCAAGACAGCGCATCGCGACGAAAACCGGCGAAGACAATGCGCGCGTCTAGAGACAGCTGCGCCGTCTGTCGCTGCAAACGCTCCGACTCGGGGCCGTCGCCGAGGAGCACTAGATGCAGCGGCGGCCGATCCGCGGCGAGCAACCCCATGGCCTCGATCAGAATGCGGTGACCCTTCTCCGGGCTCAACCTTCCGGCGGCGACGATGACGCGCGTCTCCGGCGGCCAACCGAATTCGGTGCGCAGGTCGAGGTGCGGCGTGGCATCGGCGAGATCGCAGTCCACCGCATTGTGCACCACCGTGAGACGGTGTGCCGCGACGCCGCGCTGCGTGAGCATGAGTCGCGTGCCCTCGGAGACGCAAAGCAGAGCGCGAGCACGGCGCAGCACCCAACGGTCGATCTCTTCGTAACGACGAACGCGCCAGTTCTCGGCGGTGAACCCGCGCACGAACGGCACGTGCGCGGTGTCGCGACGCCGGCAAGTCAGCCAGCCCACGACATTGGACTTGTAACCATGGGTCACCAGGACGTCGGTGCCGGCTTGGTCGAGGCAGCTCTGCAGCTGTCGCACGGCCCGCGGATCGAAGGGCGAACGCGTGTCGAGGAGGAACGTGGACAAGCCGCGCGCGGCCGCGGCCTCGATGATCTCGACATGAGACCGATTCTCGCGAAACGAAGCGACGAGACTGTGCCACCCGGCGCGTTGCAACTGCACGCAGTGCGCGAGGATCTGCTTTTCGGGGCCGCCGAGGAAGTTGGTGCTGATGAGGTGGCAGATGCTGAGAGGGGCGAGCCCGCTCCGAGCCCGAGGCGAGGCGATCGCGCCGCCGGTCGTCGATACCGACTGGTGCTCGGATTCCGAGAACATGTTGCCCTTCGCCATCAATCGATTCACGCGGCGATGACGAGCCCGTGTGTTGCCTGCGTCGCCGACGCTCCGAGTCAGTGCGCTCCGCGTCCACGGAAGACCACGTCGAAGGTCTTCATCAGGATCTTGACGTTGAGCATGAGACAGCGGTTGTCGACGTAGAAGAGATCGTATTTGAGCTTCGTCACCACGTCATCGAGACTGGCGTCGTAGCTACGCTGCACCTGCGCCAGGCCGGTGATTCCAGGTGGAACGGAATGGCGCCGCCAGTACTCCGGCACGGCTTTGGCGAGCTGCGCGACGAACTGTGGCCGTTCCGGGCGCGGTCCGATAAGCCGCATGTCGCCCTGCACGACATTGAGCAGCTGCGGCAGCTCGTCCATGCGCAACGTGCGCAAGAAGCGGCCGACGCGCGTCACACGCGGGTCGTTCTCCGTCGCCCAGATCGGGCCGGTGCCTGCTTCGGCATTGGGGACCATGGTGCGGAACTTCCAGATGCGGAAGGTGCGGCCGGCACCGGGAGATTTCCGCCGGTCGCCGCGATCCAGGGATGGATTCTCGGCGCTCGCATGGTCGCGCGGCCGCCGTCGATCGATTCCCACCCGTTCCTGGCGGTAAAAGATGGTGCCGCGCGGCGACTCCACCTTGATCGCGACGGCGATGGCGGCCAGAAGCGGTGTGATTCCGGCGAACATCAGGAGAGCCACCCAACGTTCGAAAGCGCCCGGGCCGCATGCCTCGGGCGTCTCCGCATTCTTTGGCGTCAAGACCGGCAAAGTCGTCCACGGCGAAAAGTCGAAGGACCGCGGTTCGTTTGCCGGGGAATGCGGTGCTACGGTCGGTTCCCGCGGGGTCCTGGTTTCCAACATGGCTGCACCTCCAACTCTCAATCGGGTGTCGTGACTTCGATCGTGTCGCTGCCCTTGGATACTGCTTCGCCTTCGTCGACGACGAAGAGCCGGTAGTAGTAAGTCATGCCGGGATCGATCTCGATGTCGGTGTAATGGGTGAGGTCGATTTCATCGATCTCGATCACGAGCGTCGAGGCGGTCGTCGTCACCGGGCGAGCTTCGTCGCGGTACAAGCGATAGAGGGCGAAGCTGCGATCGGTGCTCGCCGTCCAGTTCAGGGTCGCTGCGATGGCGGTGACGTTGGTGGCCCAGAGGCTGTCGACGTCGGCCGGCGGATCGTTCTCTGTGGTGGCGCTGACCTCGTTGCTGCGTGAGCGCAGGCCGCCGGTGTCCTCGACGTAGAGGCGATAGAAATACTGCGTGTCGTCGCTCAATCCCAGCTCGTCCCAGAAGTTGAGATTCGGATCGGTGATGCGCGTCACCATGGTGTCAAGGTCGGTCACGGTGCCCGTCTCGTTGCGGAACACCATGTAGGCGGCGAAATCCCGGTCCGTCGATCGGCTCCAGCGCAGCGACAGGCTCGTCGGCCCGATGGACGACACCGGTTCCAACGTCACGTCACGCGGCGGACGCTCGTTGGGCACGAAGACGCCGAGCGTGTTGACGGACCCCTGCATCCGGCCTTCGCTCCCGACCACGTACACACCATAGAAATACTGCTCGTTCTCGACGACGTCGGAGTCGACGAACTGTAGAGTTGTGCGCGCCGTGATGGTGCCGACCTGGCGCGCCGTCGAATCGACGGGCTCGGTGTCGGAACGGAAGATCTGATACGAGGCGAAATCACTGGCAGTGGACTGTGGGGTCCAACGCACGGTCACGGATGCGGCAGATGTCGCTGGCGGGAACAGCGCCGGTTCCACAATCGTCACAGGGGCCAGGCTTGCGTGCACGCTCAGAGGACGCGGAGCGGAAAGGGCCGAGGCCGTGTTCCCCACGTCGTCGGTGAAGTTCCCCACGACCGCCGCGCGCGTGACCTCGGGGCCGGCGGGGATCACCCAAGCGCGCTCGTAGACACCGTCGCCGGCGGCGCGATCCCCGACTGAACCGTCATCGAACAACTGGAGCCCACTCGTAGCCGGCGGCTGCGCGAACAGCCCGGCCACATCGACGCGCGCCGTGCCACCGGGTTCCCCTGCATCCAAATGGAAGTGGAGGATTTCCCCCGGCGTGCGCGTCTCGGCACCGTCGAAATCCACGCTGAGAATCACCGCGCGCGTGTCGAGGAGGATCGAGTCGAAGACCGGAAGCGCCTCAGAGCCGTCCTGCATCAGAAAGACGCAGTACACAGTCTTGTCGCCATCGTCTGGGCTGAGCGTGAAAGGCAGCGTCGGCGCGAGATCCAGCCAAGAAGTCGCCGATTGCGCGGGATCGTCGTACAACCGAACCTTGTCGCCGGATGGGGCGCTGAGCGAGAGCGTGACGGAGCGCGTCCGCGTCTTGGGCGCATCGCCGGCGATGACGATCGAGAACACGCCCGGTCGCGCTTCCACCGCTACGCTGCGCGGACCGAAACGGCCGTTCTGACCGGCGGAAATGCGGTAAGCGTACGCCTGGCCGGTTCGCACGCCGGTGTCGCGGAAAGAACGCGCGCGCAGGCGCGCGAGGAGGGCTTCGCTTTCGACGACGTCGAGTCGTTGCCGGAACACGGCGAACTCGTCCGCGGTCGCATTGTCGGGCATTCCCCAGTACAGCTGTACCGCGTTGTTCCCGACGAAAACGAAGAGAGAGTCCGGCACCGGCATCCCTTGCCCGTTGCGCGGATCGAATGGGTTGTCGTAACTCGGAGGCTCCGGGTCTTGGGCGCAACCGCCAAGACAGAGCGCGAGCACCCACCACAACAGAATCGCCGAACGGCTCATGGCCGGCGCGTGGCGTTTCATGGCAGCCTCCACGTCAGGCTGGCGACCATGCCATCCGCGCGCGGCACCACGGACACATCCACGGCGGAACGCGTCCAGCCGGAGGCACCCATGCTCATGGCATCGAGAACGTTCCAGATGTACGCGGCCCCGGTCACGCCGAACAACGTCCACACTTTGACCTTCCATTCATCTGTATCGTCTGCCGCCTGGGCGAGCTGAGGGCCCAAGGTCGCGAACTCTTGCTCGGTGGTCGCCGCGTCGTAGCGGCGCTGCACGTCGGCCTGTTTGCGATCGGCCGACAGGTACTCGTCGTAGGCGGCGATGCCGCCGGCTGCGAATGCCATCACCGAGGTGCCGAATGCAAGCGCTCGCCAGCGACTTCCCATGTGTCGCTGACCGGCGCCGGGCACCAACGCGCTGCGCAAGGCGGCATCGAGCGGACGTGCCGTGCGCACGCCGAAGGTGAAGCTGCCATCGGCGTTGGATTGGAACGAAGGCGATGACGTCAGCAGCCAGGCTTCGACCGCGGTACCGGCCCAGACGGCAACCGTGTAGCCGGTCCAAATCGCACGCATATGACTTTCGTCTTCTTCGCGATCCGCGGCGCTTTCCAGGTCGAGTCGCGCGGCATTGATGCCTTCGACCGTCGTCGCCTGGTCGTACGCGTCCTGCGCCAGCTCGAGATCGGTGCTGGCGGTTTCGTGGTGCGCGTTCTTGGCGATCGCACCGATCACGCCGCCCGCCGCCATGGTCATGAACATGGTGCCGCGCCAGCCTTCATGGCGTGTCAAGTGAACGAAACCCGGGGGCGCGAGAAATGCGTACGGGCTCGACCAGCGCACCATGTTCACACCCTGCGCCGTCGTGCTGCGCAGACGTCCCCGAGCCGTCACCAGCCCCAGCCCCGAGGCCTGCAGCAGGTATTCGCCCGCGGGCAGTTGCTGCAGTGACATGGGGGTCACGCCTTGGACGGCGACCGGCCCGCGGAATTGCAAGTGCACCGAGCTGGGCTCCGACTTCAACGCCAGCTCGGCGCGCGCCGGGCCACCGGCGGCAAGGACAAGGACGGCGATGAAGGTGCGTGTTCTCGACACCGACTGCGTTCCTTCCGTTACTCCGACTCGTCGGAGGTCTGGGCATCCGTGTTGGTGCGGTACGAGGTGGCGTCGATGCCGTGTTTGCGTATGAGGTCGTGCAAGCTCGGACGCGAGATTCCCAGCTCGTCGGCGGCCTTGGAGATGTTGCCGCAGGTACGCCGCAGGGCTTGCTCGATCATGCGGTGATCGGTCTGCTCGCGCACTGCGCGCAGCGACAGCGATTCGAGCGGATTTTCCTCGCCCAGATCGAGATCGACGGCGCGCACCAGACGACCGGACGACAGCACCACCGCTTTCTGGACATGGTGTTCCAGCTCGCGCACGTTGCCGGGCCAGCGATAGTGCAGGATGGATTGGCGGGCCTTGCGGCTGAAGGCCAGCCGCTCCTTGCCCATCTCGCTGGCGAAACGTTCCAGGAAGTACTGGGCGAGGTAGAGGACATCCTGCTGTCGTTCGCGCAGCGGCGGCATGCGGATGTTCACCACCGACAAGCGGTAGAAGAGATCCTCGCGGAAACGTCCGGCGCGCACTTCGCTTGTCAGGTCGCGGTTGGTCGCGGCGATGACGCGCACATCGAGGCGAAACACGGTGCGGCCGCCGACGCGCTCGACCTCGCGTTCCTGCAGGAATCGCAGCAGCTTGACCTGCAGCTGCGGCGGCAGCTCGCCCACCTCGTCCAAGAACACGGTGCCGCCATCGGCGAGCTCGAGCTTGCCAGGGCGAGACGTGTGCGCGCCGGTGAACGAGCCCTTCTCGTGGCCGAACAGCTCGCTCTCCAGCAGGTTGTCCGGGATGGCGCCGCAGCTGATGTTGACGAATGCCTTGGTGGCGCGCTTGCTCAGCCGGCGCAGCTCGCGCGCGATCAGCTCCTTGCCGGTGCCAGATTCGCCGAGGATGAGCACCGACACCGAAGTCGGCGCCACTTTGCGCACCATTTCGAAGACCTGCTCCATCTGCGGCGAGCGGCCCAGGAGGTGTCCGAGGCGCCCCTTGACGTCGAACGTCTGCAGCAGCTTTTCGTTTTGCCGCTGCCATTCGCCGACACGCCGGGCCTGGCGCATGAGATGCCGCAGGGTATCCGGATCGAACGGCTTGCTGAGGAAGTCGAAGGCGCCCTGGTCCATGGCGCGCAGGGCGAAATCCCGCGTGTCGTTCGCGGTGATGAGAACGATCTTCATCAACGGATCGAACTCGAGACAACGTTCGAGGAGCGAGAAACCGGATTCCGGGTCGTTGCGCTCGAGGGCCAGGTCCAAGGTCAGCAGCTGCGGGCGCTCGGCTGCGATGATCTGCCATGCGCGCTTGGGATGATCGGCGGTGAACACCTGATACTCGTCGCCGAGCGCCAGCCCCAGCTGGCTGAGCATCACCGGGTCGTCGTCGACGATCAGCAGCTTCGGCTTGTCGTCCTGCGGCGCGACATCGATCATGCCACGACCCCGTCGGGCGTGCGCAAGCGCCCGTCAGCCACGGAGTCGATGTCCGTCGCCGCGGTCATGATGATCTGAAAAGTGGTTCCCACTCCCTGGTGGCTTTCGACCTTGAGCTCGCCACCGTGGGCGCGCACGATCGAACGGCTCTGGTACAGACCGAGACCGAGGCCACCGCGCTTGGTGGTGGCGAAGGGACGGAACAGGTGTTCGCGCACGAACTCCGGCGGCATGCCGACGCCGGTGTCCTGCACCGACACGTGCACCAGCGAGCTGTTGTTGCGCATTGCTTCGCTGCGGGTCTGGATGGTGAGCGTGCCGGCGCCATCCATGGCCTCGATGGCGTTGGTCACCAGGTTCTCCAGCACGCGCTGCAGCATGTCCTGATCGCCCGTCACCGCCGCCTGCCGATCGAGATCGAGCTCCACCTGCAGCGTTTCCCGGCGCTCCACCTGCATCTGGGTGAGCGTCGTGTGCACGAGCTGGTTGAGGTCGATGCGATGCTGTGAGCGACTGGGGTCGTCACGCAGTTCCGACAACGTGCGCACGAGCGCGTCCATGCGGTCCGCGACCAGTCCGATATCGCCGGCAGCCAGCTCGGCGATCCCAGGCTTTTCCTTGAACTGGACGAGGTTCAGCGCCACCAGGCGCAACGGCGACAGGTAGTTCTTCAGGTCGTGGAGCAACATGTTGCTCCACTGCGAGATGAGGTTCATCTCGCGGTTCTCCGCCATCTCCTCGGCCTGTTGGACCTCGCGCAGCCTTGCCGAAACGTGCGACGCCACGCTGTCGAGCAGTGCCACGTCTTCGTAGGTGAACGGATCGTCCCTGTGGCTGCGGTGCAGCCCGATGCTGCCGACCAGCCTTGCTCCATCGAGCAGCGGGGCGACGATCTGGCTGGCGGTGGCATCGAGCCAGACGCCGTTCTCGGCGTAGATCGAGATGTACTCGAAATCGTCCGGGCGGCGATCGAGCAGCAGTGAATGCCGGTCAGCGGCCAACCGCAGCGCCAACGGTGAGTCGTCGACCAGGACGGCGCGCGGATCGCCGACTCCATGGCCGGCTCGCGGCACGATGACCAAGGTCGCCTTTTCGCGCAGAGCCAACGTGACGTCCTCGGCGAGGAAGATGTCGCGCAACAAGGCGTGGGCGGATTCGAGCACCGACTCCGTGTCGATCCCGCTCTCCATGGCGCGGGTCACATTGGACCACTGCGTGCGGTAATCGTAACGATTGACGTAAAAATTGCGATCGATGAACCGCCGCACACGGCGCTGGAAACGATTGGAGAACAGCAGCAACACCGCGAGCAAGATGGCCAGGAATCCGAAGGAGAGGGTCACGACCTCGTCGGGCGACCAATGAGTGAAGACGGCAACCTGCGAAATCACGCCGACTGCGAGCACGTACAGCCCGGCAGCGATGGCGGTGAAAGACGAGTAGACGATGCTGCGCGACACCGGCGCCGCCACGTCGGACAAGGCGTTGCGCATGAACGTGTAGCCGAGCACGACGTTGACGACCACGATGGGAATCGAGGCGGCCACGAGCTTGCCGACGCCGATGGAGGAGTACAGCAGCCCGGTGGTCAGAATGAAGGTGAAGAACCCCAGCAGACCGAAGAAGCTGAGGAAGAGCAGCTTCAAGCGCGGCCGCGCTTGGCTGGGCACCAACCGGTAGGTGCTCTCCAGGTTGTAGCCCGTCAGCACCATGCCGACCAGCAGATAGCTGACGTAGGCCTTGCCGAGAGCGCCCAGGTGAATGGTGCCGCGACCGGCGTCCCAGTCGAAGCCGAGGATGAACCGTCCATGGCGCACGACCAACAGGGACAGGACGCCGCCGAGAAGGAGGAAAACGAAGGTCTGCCGCGATTTGCGGAACGACTCGTCCGGGCGCTCGCGGCCGATACCCACCGAGAGCATCCAACCGGCGAGAAGCAAGGGCGCGCCGGAAGCCATCACGGCGTACACCCAGAGATGCGGCTCGCTGGTGGGACCGACCTGCACCAGTCGCAGCAAGGAGAACAAGAACCCTGCCAGGGAAAACGCCAGAAGTGCGGTCGCGACGCGCAGCAAACGCGCAGGCTGGCGCAAGAGCATCGCAATCAGCGGCACGAGGCACGACAGCGCTCCGATGAGCAGAGGGAATTCTTGCAGGGTCATTGGCTTCCCCCCTCCTGCAGGCGCGTGGCCTCCGCGGCCGCCCAACGCCCGATGTCCATGTTGGGATAGCTCTTCGCCAGGCGTGCGAGGATTTCCGCCGCGCGCGGGTGATCGTCCATCTGGTTGTAGGCAAAACGTGCTGCTTGCAGCATGTAGGTGGCGCCCTGCGGGTGGCCTTGCAGCGCGTCGCTGATCGCCAGCAGCTCCGTCAAGGCTTCGTCATTGCGTTTCTGCAGCGCCAACGTCTGCACCAACTTCGTGCGTGTCGAGAGAGTGATCGGGTGCGCTGGATAACGCGCGAGGAGCTGGCGGTATTCGCGTTCCGCTCGCGCCAGGGCCGCGTTGGCTTCCTGTGTGTCCTCGACCCGTGTGTAGTGGGCGACGATCTCGAGCGGCGCTTGCAACGCCGGCTCACTCAATGGATGGCGAACCGGCAGGTTGCGGAATGCATCGAGTGCCTCCGCCCAGCGCGATTCCCGCTCCAACAGGCGGCCGCGCGTCAGCAAACCCTCGGCGTTGAGCTGATCGGCGCCGGCATAGTCGTCCCGCAAGCGGTCGAGGTAGTCCAGGGCGTCGTTGGTGGCGCCAAGTCTCGCGGCCTGGTTGGCCAATGCCAGCAGCGCCTGCGGCGCGGCGGGGCTCTGCGGATATTCCGCCAAGAGAGACAGCAATGTCGCGCGTGTGCTTTCGGCCGGTGCGAAGCGGTTCTGCACCAAAGCGATACTGAAGCGCACGTTGCCGGCATCGACGATGGATTCCTTGTTGCCGGCGACCTGCTTCTCCACCAGCCGCAGCTCTTGCAGTGCGACTTGCCAGTGCGCTTGGTCGGCGGCGGTATCTGCCAGGTGCAAGTGAGCTTCGAGCGCGAGGCGCGTTTGCGGTTGCGTGCTGATCCAGTATGCATAGCGCTGTTCGGCATCCGCATAGGCGGCGCGCGCGGCGGCACGTGCCCCGGTGGTATCCCCCGCGGCGACGGCTTGCACGATCTCTTGATGTCGCAAGCGCGCCACCCGCAACGGCAACTCGAGAACCGCGCCGGGGACACCCGGATCTCCGGGCAGCGGGGCAACATGCTCGACGATGTTGGAATAGGCGGACGCCGCCTCGCCCCACTTCTGTGCTGCTTCGGCGATGCGGCCCTGCGCCAGCACGACCTCCGCCACCAGCAACGGAATGTCCTGGAAATTGGCGAGCACACGCCTGTAGTTCGCATGCATCTGCAACGAATCACCGATGTTGGCGCGAATCTGCGCCGCGCTGATCAGTGACCGCGCCACCAAGGTGCGCACCTCGTGCGCCACGGTGTCTGCGGTGTCGGTTTTGGGAGCGATCGCGTAGCTCGCAGCCATGTCTTCGTAGCGTACCGCCAGCGCACGCCAGGTGTCGGGCCCGACCAGCTGCGGCTTGATGTCGAGCCGGCGGTACTCCTCGTTCAAGTGCCAGATCTCGCGCTCGGCGCGGTAGCGTGCGCCGATCAGCGCTTCTCCCCCACACGCACCCAGCCCGGCGAGAACGAGGACGACTGCCAAACGTGCCTTCATCGGGCCGACTCCGTGCGCCACAGGAAGAGCCGCGTGACGGCACCGACGATGAGGAAACCGAAGAGCAGCTCTGCCGCAATGCGCAAGGCCAACAGTCCGGCGATGGTCTCGGGCCGGAGTTTGCCGACGAAGAGATCGACGCGCTGCATCACGTAGCTGATCGGGTAGAGCGCCACCACCGGGATGGCAATGACGAGAAATGTCGGCAAGAACGTGCGTGCCGTGACGCGGCACGAATCACGCAGCGCGGCGACGACCGAATGCCCTTGGAGAACGACCCAGGCGGTGGCGTAGCTCACGAAACTCTGCACCAACACGACGGCGAGCAGGACACCGCCACGCACACCCCAACGCACCTTGGGGTTGTTCAGGATGAGATCGGTCGGCACCTGGCCAGCGAGCCAGCTCAACGCCAGGATGGCGAGCGTGGGCGGAACGCTCACCAGTATGAGAGTCGGCAAATGGCGGCGAATCGACGTGGGGGCACGGCCCGCGGGGGCAAACCCGAGCGTGCGGGCGAAGCGCAAGGTCGCGACCGCCACCACCACGGAGGCGAACAGCACCGCCACCACCAACATGATTCGGGAGTACATGCTCGGCAGATAGAGAAACAGCATGGGGTAATGCATGGCTTTGTCCCCGCCGGCCAGTCGAATCAATGGCACACCAATGGGTGCAACTACCGGCTGATGGAACGCGACCAGAATTCCAAGGGCCACGTACTGTACGGCGGCCAAGACCAAAAAGGGCAGCCAGTGCGCCGGACGTAGCATCAGAGGCAAGATGCTGCGGTAAGCACGACCAGCGACTCCCAGAGACAGAAAGATGTTCATCGACAGCTGTACCTCTCCGGGAAGTGACCCGAGACGCATTCTCCGTGGGCGCCGAGCCACCAAACCGCAAGTCTGTGCGGGATTTGAGACACAAACGCTATACGACCCTGCTCCCAGCTGTCAACGAAAGATGTCAGCCGGCTTTACAAAATCCACGGCTCCCGTTCGTTTCACTGGTCGGATGTAGGGGCAAATTCGGGTAGCGCCGCTGCACGAGCTGAATTGCGCGCGTCTCGGGCTCCGACCCGAAGGAGAGCGGATTCCGGCGGATTACGAGAAAAGCGGGATTTTTCCCAATTAAGAAGCGCTGGATCCAACCGGCCCGTCGAGTAGATCTAACTTGCGTAGTATTTCGGAGATAGGCCGATACGTCGACAGCTTCAGCAAGCCTTCGAGGCGAACCGCTGCGCGCTCGAGGTTGTGGTAGTGGGTCCAGCGGGTACGGGCGCCGACCGGGAAGCGAGGCTGTCTGGAATCGAGCTCCCAAGGATGGATGGTGAGAACGAAGGGCCGATTCTGTCTAATAATCCGACGCACCGCCCAGGCCTGAAACGGATACGGCAAAAGCCGCAAATAGGCGCCGCCGGTGGCGGGTGCATTCACGGGTCCGACGCGCACGGTTGGCAGAGGGAACTCGGCGATGGAATGCTCGGGCCCGGCCGCGCGCCGATGTGGCCAGCGCGGACAACCCGGCATGCCGTAGCGCCGGCGCGGGATCGGGAAAATGCTCGAATCGTATCGATAGCCCTCCTGCACCAGGATCGGCAGCGCCCACTGCGTTCGCGCCACGATGGTGTACGAGGGTGCGCGATAGCCGATGACCTCTTGACCGCTCAAGTCCTGCAGCAGCGCGCGCGCCCGGCGCACGTCGTCCCGGAACGCCTCGGGGGTCTGGTGATAGACGAGCTCGTGATCGAATCCATGCGAAGCGATTTCGTGCCCCGCAGCGGCAATGCGCTGCACCAGAGATGGATGCCGCGCGGCGACCCAACCGAGGACGAAGAACGTGCCGCGCGACCCGAGCCGCGCCAGCATTTCGAGCAGGCGATCGGTGCTGGCTTCGGTGCGGTCCTCGAAACTTTCCCAGCGTTCGCGCGGGCAAAAACGACGCAGCGCCTCGACTTGGAAGTAATCCTCGACGTCGACGGAGAACGCGGCCAGCGAGGTTGCTCCGCTGGCTCCTTGGGGCGGCGGCGAGCTCACGGCAGGCCGACCTCCGCCAACAAGGAGTGGACGAACGGATCGAGCGTCTGCACGAGGCTTCGCATCGCCGTTTCGTCCTGCGCCTCCGCGATGTAGCGAACGAAGACCGCGTCCGTCGGGCGGTGTGCCAGCGCATTCCGCATCAGATCCCACTTCAGAGCATATTCGCCGGTGACCGTGCCACTGCGCGTGCGGAACCAGTAAAGCATGCGCCGCTCGGGGGCGCCGCTGCGCTGCAACCGCATGCATGTCGCTGGGCTACGCCCTTGCGCGAGGTCCACCGCATCGTCGTCGACACCGAGCACGTTCCAACCGCTGCCCGGGATGCATTGCCGCGGGGAATGGATCTGCGAGTTCACCTGTTGATCGGAGAAATACGCCAGGAAGAGCCACACCGACGCACCGTCATCGCGCTGGTAGAATCGTTGCACCGTGACATCGGCCGCGAGAACGCCGGCGTCGGCCTCCGACAGCGGGAACTCCTGGCTGGTCCACCCCGGGAACGCCGCGGGCAACGCTTCGAGCCGCGGCAAAGCGGTCGCAACCACGCGGCTCGAGGCCAGTACGCGCGCGTAGACGCCGGCGATCGCCAGCACGACGACCAGGATCAGGATGCGGATCGCCACAGGCTTTGCGCCCCCTTGCGGATGAGAAAGAACAGCGCCAAGGCGACGACGAACACGACGAACCCGAACGCCTCATGAAACACGCCTGTGGCCACGTGCATGCCGATGAGATGGGCGCCGACGGCGGTCGACCAGAGGCGAAATGCGTTCGCCGCGATGCTGAGCGGGATCGTGGCCAAGAACACCATCGCGCGCCCGAAGAACGCGATCGGCATTAAATACGCCATGAGGGCGCCGAGAGCCAAGAACGTGTAGAGCGATCGGATGCCACTACAGGCTTCCACGACCTCGAGCGTCTTGTCGCCGGGGAGATGCAGGATGTTGCCCTGCGCCATGACGGGGACGCCGATGATCTTCAAGCCCAGGACGGCGCATTTGGCGGCGAAGGCTTGCATCGGAGCGGTGAGCGAATAATAGAGAACGTAGGGCAATGGGATGGCCAGCAGCAGGAAAGCGATGGGGAACCACAGGCGACGCAAACGGCGCCATCCGAGCAGGAACAGCACGGAGGAGAGCAACATCGCGACGAAGCTCACGCGTTGGGTGAACACCTCGGCGCCTGCCGCCCCCAGAATCAGCAACGCGGCGGCGCCCACGATTCCCACCAGTCCGAGCCAAGCCGGGCGAAGCGGCAAACCTGCCAGCTGCCGCCGCTGCCGCCACACCAGGAAGAACACGATCGGTGGAATGAGGATGCCGTGGCTGTAGTTGGAGTCGCGCCACCAGTCACGTCCCAGCTCGACGAGCACCGGAGCGTAGACGCCGAGGATCACCGCGCCGACGAGCCAGGGCGCGAGACGGGACATCACACTGCGAGGGCGCATGTCCTCGGTGCCGGCGAGCGTGTCTGCACCGCGGGCATTGCCCGCTGCCGGCACGGCCTCTCGTACAGCAGTGGGTGGCGCTTGCGGTCCATGCCTCATGTGGTTCGCATCGCAATCCGTTGCGCACCGCGTGCGTGCGCCGTCGGTGGGAGAGCCTCCGGGGCGCTGGTCTGCGTCGCGTGCAAGCGCATCACAGCCAGGGCAATGGCGGCAAAGACATACCAAGTCCGGCGCAACAGACTGTGGCCGAAGACCCCGGATACGAGCAACGTGATCAAGCCGACGAAAACCCCCTCCAACACCACCCTCTCGAACTGCCATTCGTTTCCCTGCAAGCTTCGCGCAGTGCGGCGGTTGAGGCGCAGGATCTCCAACAAGAACGAAAAGAACGCGAACGCGCCGATCAGGCCGAGCTCGCCGAGCACCTGGAAATAGAGGCTGTGAGCCTCGAGCCAACTGCGGCCGTGTGAGTAGCTGCCGTTCGCGGCGCCGTAGCAACGAATGCCGACGCCGAACAACGGCCGGTCGGCGAGCATGCGCAGTCCCGCCATCCAGGTGACGACCCGCGACCGCGACGAGGCGTCGAGGTGGGACTCCGCGATGGTCGAATAGCGTGTCTTGTACTGGTTGGGCATGTTGGTGAAACCAACGACGAGAACCAAGGCACCGAGAATGCCCGTGAGCACGCGCCGCCGCGTTTTCCACCACATGAAGATGGACCCCGCCAGCAACCCGAGCATCGATGCCCGTGAGCCAGTGAGTACGATGGCGATGGCGAGGCAGACGACGAGTGCCGCGAGGATCCCGCGGCGCCACTTCTCGGTTCGCGACAGCGCCAACAGCAGGAAGAGTGGCAGTGCTGAAGCCAGCGTCGTGCCCAGCTCGTTCGGGTTGTTGCTCATGCTCGTGCCGCCAACCGCACGATCGATGCCCTGCGACAAAAACGCGCCGCCGGAGAAATACCCTCGCAGCGAATCGACGCACAGGTAGGCGATCAGGGCAAGGAACGTGTAGATGAACCAGCGCAAACGTTTGTGGCTATCGACGAGGTGCGCCACCATGAGATAGAAGCCGCCGATCCGCAACACTTCCACCAGTCCGTTGGTGGCCCGGAAACGCCAGTAGGCGAAGGGCACGGACAGGGCGACGACGAGGATGAAGAGACAAAAGAGCCGAGTCTGACGTGAATCGTCGATGCGCAGCTCGCGATGGATCCGGTGTTGGTTGAGGAACATGCTGACGAGCGTCAGGGCCCCTATCAGGCGCTCGAGGTGCAAGGTGGCGAGAATGGGGTAGAGCTCGCCGAGCCGGATCACGAAGACCGCGCTGTAGAGCAGGAGTCCGATGTAGGGACGCAGCAAGATCAGGATGGTGCTGCCGATGCCGAGCACGCCGCCGATGATGAGAAGCACGTCGAAACGCGTGAGCGCCAACCCGAGGGCAATGCCGAGGGCGCCCACTCCGATGAACGTAGCAATCTGGCGCCCGAGGGCCGCTTCCGAGGCGCTGTCGAAGCGTGGGCGATCCGACAGGAGGTTGGGTACGGGTTGCCAGGCCAATTGGGCTCCACGAAGGGTGTCGAGGCTCGATTCCTAATCTTAAGCCCGGAGTCGGAACCGTGCCAGTGGTCCCTCTGCGGCGCGATTCAAAAGGCCCCGTGCGCCGAAATGCTGCGCGCGTCGGCCCAGTCACCGACGATTACGGGCCTCGAGAATGTCGGGAATCGGCGATGGATGCGTAGAAGCTCTCGAGCTGTGGGATGACCGTGCCGATGTCGTGTCGATCGCGCGCTCGCTTCTGGGCCCGATCTCCCATGGCCTGGCGCTTGCCCGCATCGCGCAGCAGCTCCGCCAGCAGCTCCGCGAAGCGCTCGTGGTTGCCCGGAGGATAGGTGTGGCCGCATACCCCGTCGTCGATCAACTCGCCACATCCACCCACGTCGGCGACGACGCTCGCCTTCCCCGCGGCCATGTACTCCAGGACGGCGTTGGGACTGCTTTCCCCCTTGGAGCACAGAACGGTGGCATCGAAGGCCTGCAGGTCGCGGGCGACGTGAGTCGATGCCCCCGGGAGGAAGAAATGTTTTTGCAGTCCTTGGGTGCGCACCTCGCGTTCCAACTCGCCACGTAACGGACCGTTGCCGAGAACGACGAAATGAGCCTCGGGAACGCGATCGACCACGAGTCGAGCGGCGCGCACGAGGAAATCCAGATTCTTGATCGGACGCAAGTTGGCGACCGAACCGACGACGAGCGCATCGGATGGAACACCCCAGCCGAGTCGAACCTGCTGTCGTGAACTGGGGTCGACGGCCTTGAACGCCGTCGTGTCGAGGCAGTTGGGGATGACCGAAACCTTGTTTCGGGGGACCTTTTCGACGTGGATGGCTTCCTCGGCGGCGGCCTGCGAGTTGGCGACATAGTGATGCGTGTGCTTGGCAAGATGTCGCAGCATGCGAATCTGCATCCAGTTGTGCCAATAACCGGCACCGAGATTGCGGCGACTGGCGATGAGCGTGCGCACACCCGCTTTTCTGCCCCACAGCATGCCGACGATGCTCGAGTCGCGGAAGAAGGTCTGCACGATGTCGATATCGCGGTCGCGGCAATAGGCGATGAATTCGCGCTGACCGCGGAAGAAATCCAGACTACGGAAGGAACGGATCCCCAGGCTATGCACCCGACACGGGAGATCAGCGGATTCGAGCCAGCGACTCTCCTGCAGAGTCACGAGATCGAAATGAAAGCGCTGAGGATCCACCCCCTGGACGATCCGGAGAATCTGGTTCTCCGTTCCCCCCACGGGGCCGAAGAACGTGTCGATGAGGTAGAGGATACGGATCATCAGCAGCGGCAAGTATACGCCGGATGCGCTGTACACCGGCGGGGCTGTTTTTTCGCAGGTGAACATTAGGAACGAGCTCGGCAATCGATGCCCGGTGGCATCGTGGTCAACGCATCGGATCTTCAGGCAGTTGACGCCGCTGGGTGTCGCGCCCAAGTCTTAAAATGTTATTTCATCATAGCTTAACTCCTTGTGGCCCGCGTGGCCGCAGCGCCGCCGACTGAACGGTGTCGGATTTCCCCAGGAGACTCTGTTCGTGGAACGCCAGCGTCGACCGCGACAGCCGAAATCTCCCGGTCGAATGCTTCTTGGACTCATCGGCGCTGGATCCGCCGGCTTCCGCCGCGCAGGCTCCAGGCAGGAATCGTTTTTCTATCCCTACCGCGCCCACTACACGGCCGCTGGCTATCGCGAAGCAGCGCACATGGTGCTGGCGGAGCTGGATTCGATTGTCCAGCGACGCTGACGCTCAGCGGTGCATTCGGGCCGCAGAAGCAAACTAATGAATTCCCAGTGCTCTCTCCAAGGCTGGAAGCAGCTCTGTGAGGAGAGCCTCACCGTCTTGGTCTTCGGCGATCGCGACCGCGATGTAGCGCCGGGTCGCATCCCATACCAGAACGGAGTCGGCGTGATAGCGGCCCCACGTCCCGGACTTGCGGTAGATGTTGCGCGGATTCGTGCTTGGCGTGAGCGCGCGCACGAACTTCGTGTTCAGCCCTGGTTGCACGAGGGCTTCCAGCATGGACTTGCTGTGTTCGAAGTCGACCAGTCGCCCGGTCGCCAGAAGATAATAGAAGCGACAGGTTTGGGTCGCATTCGCAGCGTGCAGCAGGCCGTGCAGTGGGTCCGGCAAACTGTCTCCCTGCGGCGGATAGCGGGAACCGACCCACAAACCGCCGCCTCGCTCTGGATCGAACAATCTGTAGCGAGGTTGTACGAGAACGGACGCGATTCGCTGCAGCCCGACCTTTCCTGCCCCCAGCCGATCGATGACACGCGTTGCGGGCTCGTTGCTCGACGCCCGGATCATGCCGTGAAGATCGCGCTGCAGCACGCTGGACGGCTGCAACTTGCCCTCGGCCAAGGACTGGTGCGCTGCGAGCAGGATGGCGATCTTGCCCAGGCTCGCAGCCGACATCATCGTGTCGCCGTTCACCTGCGCGAATCGCGGCGCTTCGATCTCGGTCAAGTCCACCAGCCCCACCGCAAGTTCCCCGACCCGCACGAGTGCCAGCCATTCGGGCCGGCGTGACAACTCGTCGTTCAGCCGACGTTGCAGCGTCGAGTCGGCACAATCCAACAACGGACGCCAGGCATCCTCCTCCAGCGCGATGGGCAGACTCGGGGGCGGAGCGGAGGTCGCGGCGAGTGTGATGAAGGGAGCGGCGAGAGTGGAGCAGAGCGCGGCGAGAACTGGCCACAAAGGAGGTTTCAGGGCGGATCACTCCTCGCGGACGAAGTGCACGCTGATTCGCGCCGGGAGTGCGTTCAACTCCTCTTTCGGGAGGTCGGTGCGGACGTTCATCGTGAAGGGCTGGCCGGAGTACAAACCGCCGTTGGCTGCATCGAGGAGGGCATTGAGCTTGACGTACGTGCTGGCCTTCGTCCCCACACTGGCCACGACGAGCTCGGCTCCCGTCAGGCCGACGAGCTGTACTTCCTTGAGCTTCGCAGCCTTCTTGACGAAGCGCTGCATCATCCTGCGCCGGCGACCGCGCACGTGCCCGAACACGATCAGACCCAGGACGAGGAACGGCATGCCGCCCGCGGGCCCGCCGTTGTTGCTCACGACGGTCAAGAACAGGCTACCGAGCACGATGGTCCAGAAGCCGATGACCAGCGCACCGCGTGAGGTGAGGCCGCGCGGCAGCAGTCGTTTCGGCAGGCGCACGCGTTCGAAGAACGACGCGCTGCTCACCTGGCCCGATTCGATCTCGCGCTTGACCTTCTTGAGATCGGTGACGGTTTCGGCCAGGTTCTGGTAACGCTCGGCGGGATCCTTGCGCAGACAACGCTCCACCACGCGCTGGAGCGAAACGGGCAGGCCGGCACGCATCGTCGTCAGCGCCGGCGTTTCGCCGTAGACGATGGCATGCATGGTGTCGAAAGCGCTCGGCCCGCTGAACGGCAGCTTGCCGGCGGCCATTTCGTACAACACGACGCCGATCGAAAAGATATCCGAGCGATGATCGACGCTCTGCCCACGCGCCTGTTCGGGACTCATGTAGGCGATGGTGCCCAACACGGTGCCGGCTTGTGTCATGTTCAACGAGGCCGCGACCGTCACGTTCGGATCGCTCGACTCGGTGGGCAGCAGCTTGGCGAGACCGAAGTCGAGCACCTTCGGATGGCCATCCCGCGTCACCATGATGTTGTCGGACTTGATGTCGCGATGGACGATCCCGGCCCCGTGCGCGCGTGCCAGCGCATCGGCCACCTGGATGCCGATTTCCACCGCCGACAGCACGTCCAGCTCGCCGCGCTCCGCCAGCTTGCGCACGGTGGAACCGTCGACGTACTCCATGACGATGAAGGTCAAGTCCCCGTCGCTCTCGATCTCGTAGATCTGGGCGATCGCGGGGTGGTTGACGGCGGATGCCGCCTTGGCTTCGTGCAAAAAGCGGCGCTGCAGCTCGGGGTGACGCATGAGCTCCGGCGACAGCACTTTGATCGCGACGAAGCGCTCGAGGTCGGTGTCGCGCGCCCGATACACGGAGCCCATGCCGCCCTTGCCGAGCAGCTCCTCGACGACATAATTCTTCAGCGTTCGACCGAGCACGTGAAACATCGCCCTTCGCGGCTACGGCCCCCGGTTTCCGCCGCGCAGGATCCTACGCATTCCTTGGCAAGTGTGAAAGGCCGGTGCAGGTTGCCGCTGCGGGCTGGCGCCGACCGCTGCCGAGCCGCGGCCGGGCTTGGAGGGGCGGCGGTTGCCATTCACCCGCGCGCGGATGAAAATGGCAGCCGGCACCAAGGACGATGCCCGGTGGAGGATCGATGCAGGTTC
>DASRJO010000141.1:0-15968 GCA_035649435.1 Candidatus Krumholzibacteriia bacterium
CTGGTCGGCACCGTGCGTGGCGCCCTTCCCCGTGGCGGAACCGCTTCGGGCTGGGTGATCGCGGCACTGGCCTTGGCGACGTTGGTGGCGCGCCTGCTGGTCTCGGCCTGGAGCGATATCGGTCTCGGCGATGATGGCGCCCGTGTCGCCTGGCTGCTGCGTTGGCTGCGGGACCCGGAGTGGGTGCCGCGCGAGCTATGGGCACCGGGACATCTCTACTTGCACGCGCTCGTTTGGCTCGTCGTCCGCGACGCGGTGCGCGCTGGGATCCTGCTCAGCGCTCTGGCATCGGCGGCCACAGTCTGGCTCCTTGGGCGTGCGGTTCAACGCGAGTGGGGAACGCAGGCCGGCGTGCTAGCGGCACTCCTCGTCGGCGTGCTTCCGGTCGCCAGTGCTCACGGCGCCACACCAGACGTCAACCCCGTGTTCGCTTGCCTGTGTGTCGCAGCGGTGTGCTGCGTGGTGCGCGCGGCGCGCGGCAGCTCGGCGTGGTTGCTGTGTGCTTGGGTGTGCGTGTTCTTCGCTTCGTGGAGCCGCTTCGAGACCTTCATCCTGGCACCGGCGTTTGCGGCGCCGCTCTGGCCACACCGGTGGCGCGCGTTGGTGTTCCTGATCGCCTGTCTGCTCCCGGCGCTCGCGTGGGGCATTGCCGTACAGATGGCGCACGGGGATGCATTGCGCATGTTTCGCACCCTGCAGGTCGACCCGACGTTGATGCGGCCGCTCGCATCGCGACTTTTCGACCTGTTGTGGAGCGCGTGGCTGGGGGTGCCGCTGTCGGTGGCGCTGCTCGGATGTCTGGGGGCGTTGCGGTCGCTGCACCATCGTCGCGGCACCGAGTTCCTGCCGCTCGTGTGCCTGCACCTGTGCAGCTTGGCTGCGGCGACCTGGAGCACGGGCACGGGAAATCAACCGCGGTACTTCATCCTAGCGGGCGCGATCGCTGCAGCCTATGCCGGTGTCGCTCTCGCCGGCGCCTCGCGGACTGCCCGGGGCTGGGGTACCGCGTTGCTCGTCGCCACTCTCATCGGCATCCCATGGACCACGGCACTGTTTCCGCATCCCGGAGAACTCTGGATTCGCCGGCTCGACCGCGTGCGCGCCGTGGCGGACTGCGTTGCGGCTCAGCGCGGGGGGGCGAATGAGCCGGTCGTGTGGATCGCCGACGAGGCGGGATACTTCTTCCTCTGTCGTGAGCACGTGGCCATCGAGTGCTATCATGCCATGCCGCGGGCGGAGAGCGATGCCGGAGCCATCCTCGTCGCGCTGCACGGCCAGCCCACGGTCCTCGTGTGCGTGCGTGACAACGCCGAATCGCGCCGCCGTTGGCAAGCGTTCTTGCAAATCGCGTCGGCATCCTTCACGGCGGACTCCGTGGAGACGTTCTGCGCCGACTATCGCCTCGCGCGCTTGTCGCGGCACGACGAATGAAGGGGAGACATGGGGAGCACGTTGCTTCTGAGTGCACTGTTCGTGCTGGCCACCGCCAGCGCCAACGTCATGCAGAAAAAAGCCATGACCGGGTCTCTGGCCGTCGTCTCGCTCGACACACTGCGGCGCTTGGCGGCGAATCCCTACCTCTGGGGCGGGCTCGGTTGCTGGGCGTTCTCGCTGTCGATGTATCTCGTCATCCTGTCACGCGTACCGCTCAACGTCGCTGCGTCGATCTCGACGCTCAATTTCATCGCCGTCCTTCTCGCCTCCCGCATCGTCCTCGGTGAGCCGATTCCACCGCTGCGCGTTCTCGGCTTCGCCTGCATTCTGCTGGGGATGTCCATCGTCGCCTTCACCCAGCGCCGCGGTGCGTGATGCACTCGAAGCAGGGGCCTTCGCCGCGCCCAAACCCATCGCGGCGTGAGACACGCGTGCATCTGCTGGCGCTCTGCATCCTGGCAGCTGCCTCGGCTGCGCTGTTCATCCAAGTACTCGACACGGGGTTCTGGAGCCCCGAGGACGCGAGCGACCTACGCAGCCTGGTCGAGATGCAGGCCTCCGGCGAGCTGCAACTCGATTTCCGACCGGCGATCGCGGGGGGATATGACACCAACCCGGTGTTGGCGTTCGAATTTCGCTCCTTCGGCATGGACGCGCGAGCTTATTACATCGTCAACTTGATCGTGCACGTGCTGAACGCCTGGATCGCCTACGCGCTGGTCATTTCGCTGCTGCACGACGCACCGGCGGCCATCCTGGCCGCGGTGCTCTTCGCCGTCGGCGTCGGCAGCTACGGTAAGAACCTCATGTTCGCGGGCGGCATCTCGAGCCTGCTGTATGCCATGGTGGTGTTGTCCGGCACGCTGCTCTACGTGTGGAACGAGCAGAAGAACCGCGGCCGGCCCCTGGGGCTGTTCGCCTTCGGCTTCTTCGGCATCTTCGCGCTCAGTCTGTTCATGCGCGGGGGCACATTCAGCATCCTGGCGTCGTGTCTGTTCTACAATTTCTTCTTCCGGCCGGAACGGCAGCGGCCGGTCATGCACACGACCCTGCTCCTCGCACTGGGGACCGCGGCCGTGTCGATGCTGGCGCGAGTGCTGCTTGGCCCGCCCCCGATCGCCGGTCCGGTCGATCCCGGCGCTTTCCTGGTGAACCTGCCGCGCTATCTGGTGCTCATGGCGTTTCCTGTCCAGCATTCCGAGCTGCTGACTTCGGCCTCGCCGTTCACGCGCACGGTCTATGCGCTGGCGCCATACATCCGGGTGGCCGTTGGCCTTGCACTCCTGTCGTACACGATTTTCGGCATCGTGTTCGGCAATCGCGCCATCCGTTTCTATATCGGCTGGATCTACGTCATGGTCGTCCCGTTCGCCGTCTTTCGTTACCCGACCGACTGGCTCAACCTTCGCTTTCTCTACCTGGTGTCGCTCGGCTTCTGCGTCCTGTTGACCAGCGGCGCGATCTACGTCTCCAAACTGCTGTCGCACCGCGGCGCACGGCGCTTCGTGCCTTTCCTGGCGCCGATGTTCTATGTCGTCCTGTCCGTGGCGTTGGTGACCAAGCTGGACGACAAAAACGAGAGGCTGGCGGCGCGGTTGGACCTGCCGCGGCAAGCCTCGGCGAACCCAGCGGCGCCCTGATCGACGCCCTCGCGGAGCCGAAATCGAGGGTGGGATCCCTCTCTCGGGGAGAGGCACAGCGAGCGAGACCATGGGGGACTTGGGCGATGCGGCTCGGGCCGGGTGCGCCGGAGCAGGCCCCTCCGAGCGGCGGTTGGCGGCCCGGCCGTCCCAGTGCTAGAATCTCTCACGCCTTGCAAGCTCCCGGCGCCACGCCAGCGCCGAGACTGCCCCTCGATGCCGGCGTGGGTGATAGGCGACAACGGCCGAGGCGTCGAGTCTGCCCCGAACCACCGCCTCCAAGACCCTGCAGGGTGATTTTCGTGTTGTGCATGCTGCATAGCCAACGCCGCCATCCCTGGTGGTTCGGAATGAAAACGAGCCGGCTGCGCGGCGTTGTGTCGCTGCTCGTGATCGGTGCATCTGCCACGAGCGGGTGCGGGGGAACCGCGCCTCCGAGCGCGGCTGCGGTGGACGCGCAACCAGGGATCGTGGATCTCACCGACCCAACCAAGCCGATTCCACCCGAGCGCTTCCTGGCGCCGGACGCCGCGCGCATCGCGCCCGGCGACCAGCTTTTCCTCAAGGCCCTGAGCTACGAGGATCTCAATGGGACGGTGACGGTAGCGCAGGATGGACGCGTCAACTTGAGCCTGCTCGGCAGTGTGCAGGCCGGGGGATTGACCCTGCAGCAGCTCGACGATTCGCTGACGACGGCTTACTCGTCTTACTTCCGCAACTTCGACCTGGCTGTGATCCTGGTCGAGAGCACGGAGCGCAATGTCTACGTGCTGGGCCAAGTGCGCAATCCAGGACGCTTTCCGTTCGCGCCCGGAGATCGCGTCCTGCACAGCCTGGCGCTCGCGGGCGGCCTGCAGGAAACGGCACGGGAGAACGGCATCGTTCTCATGCGTCGCGATCCGGATGGCAGCGATCACGCCTATCGTTTCGATTTCGCCCATTTGCACGAGGCGTTGACGCCAAAGGACATCTATCTCCAGCCAGGCGACATCGTCTTCGTCCCCAAAGGCCGTTTTCGCACCGTCACAGACTTCCTCAAGGAAGTCCTCGATGTCGCCCAGCGCGGCGCGGTCACGGCACTCCTGGTTCAGGAGTTGGCGATTCAGGAACGCGTGGAGAACATCTCGGTGGCCCGGTGACATGAGCGCCAAGCATCCATATGTCGAATCCTCCCTCGGACCGCCGGCGATTCCCGGGCCGATCGCCGCCGCCGTGCCCACGCGCTCGTCGACGACGCGGCGCACGGTGGCGAAGCCGGTCTACTTCTCCTTCCTCGAGCTCCTGTTCGGGCGCTGGCTGGTGATCGGCGGCATCTTCGGTTCCGCCGTGCTGTGGTCGTACCTGACCTTGGCGCGCTCGCCCGATACCTTCGATGCCACCGGCCAGATCTTGATCCGCCGTGGCAAGCTGCAAGTGGTGCAGAACGTCCCCATCTTGCGCCAGCAGGAGGAGATCGGCTCCGAGGTCGATATCTTGACCTCGATCGCGGTGTTGAACGAAGTCGTCAAGCACCTGCTGGCACAAGTGACTGCGGCGCAGAATCTGGACATTGGCGAGCGCGAGCTGATCTTCGGCACCTACGAGCCGGTGCGGCCGCGCATGGCGCTCACGACCGCGGATTTGCCGACCACCGATCCGGCGCGATTGTACAAGTACCTCAAGAACAAATTCCGTGTCGAGAAGTTCGGTGAATCCAACGTCATCCAGGTATCGCTGGACTCGCCGAGCCCGGCGTTTTCTGCCGAGGCGGTCAACGCGCTCATCGAGGTCTACGAGAAATTCAACCTCACCATGGAGCAGACTCCCGGCCAGTCGCAGTACTTTTCCCAGGAGATCAACCGGGTGGACGAGGAGATCGACACGCTGCAGAGCGCGATGGCGACCTTCAAGAGCAGCCATCACGTCGTCGATCTGGAGAAGCAGCAAGAGCTGCTGGCATTGCGCCGGCATGCGCTCATCTCGGAGCTGGATGAGATCCAAGTGGATGCCGCGGCGCTCGAGACCGATCTCGACGCATCGCGCTCACTGGAGACCGGGCGGGTGCCGGCCTTCCTGCGCCGGGACGAGATGGTGGTGAAGATGCGCCAGGATCTCATGTTCCACGCGGGGGAGCTTGCGCAGCTGCGGTCGAAGCAGACCGAGGACAATCCGCTTGTCGCGGCCAAGCGCGAGGAAGTGGAAGAGCTACAGAGCAAGCTGGACCTCGAAGAGCGGCGCGCCATCTCGCAGCAGGAGCATCTGCTCGAACAAGCACAAAGCCGCATGCGGGAGCTCGAGAGCAAGATCGCCGAGGTCGACCTACTGCTCATGGATTACCCACACGTGGCGGCGAAGCTCGATCGCTACGAACGCGACATCAATCAGCGCACCATCAAGCGCATGGACATGGTGGAGCAGCAGTTCACGTCCGCCACGCTCGAGAATCCAGACGAGACCATGAACAAGGTCAAGGTCGTGAGTTACGCAGCCCTGCCGGCGCTGGCGGTGGAAGCGCGCAAGGGCTTCAAGTTCTTGGTCGCAGTGGTGTTCAGCTTGATCCTGGCGTTCGTCGCCGCCGGCTTCATCGACAACATCGACCACACGATTCGCAAGCGCGAGCAGATCGAGGACCATCTGGATCTGCCGCATCTGGCCTCGGTCAGCAACCACATCCTCTGAGCCGGGAGCGACCGTGAGCAAGATCTTCGATGCGTTGCGCAAGGTCGAGCAGGAATCGCTCGATCTGGCGGTGCCGCCGCTGGGGCCGGGCCTGCCGGTGTCGGACGCGCATCCGCGCCAGGCGCGGACGCTCGAGACCGAGTTCGGCCGGCTGGGAAGCGCGCTGCTCAGCAGCTTCACCAAGAGCAAGGACGGGCGGGTCGTGCTGGTCGTCGGCGCGGTCGAGCGCGAGGGCGCGACCTACGTCACCACGCACCTCGGGCGCGCGCTGGCCGCCGGCTGCGGCGGCTCGGTCCTGTGTTTGGACGGTGACTTCCACGACCCGGGGCTCGGGCGCCACACCGGCGTGCAATCGGGTCTTGGCCTCACGGACATCGGGGAGAACGGCTACAGCCGCGAGCTGCCGAGCGTCATCCAGCGCGGCGACATGAACAATCTGTTCGTGCTCACCCCCGGACGCACACGGATCAGCGCCGTGGCGTTCTTCGACAGCCCGCAGTTCGATGCCGTCCTCCAATCGGTGCGGCGGAGCTTCCGTTTCACGCTCATCGACGGACCGCCTCTCCTCGCCCACCCGGATTCGATTCACCTGGCGGCGCGGGTGGACGGCGTGCTGCTGGTCGTGCGCCAAGGGCGGCTGAAGCGCGAAGTGTTGCAGAAGGCTCTGGAGCCGCTGCAGACCCTGAAAGTGCCCATTCTCGGCGCGGTGCTCAACCGGCGCCGGTTCGCCATTCCGAGCTTCGTGTACAAGCTCATCTCCTGAGCGGAGGGCGATGCGGCTCGACGCCCGGTACTTGAGCAATTCCTTCTACGACTTCATCGAGAACACGAGGGTCGGGGAGCGGTTGTTCCGCTGGGGACGGCTGGCGCTGTTCGCTCTCGTCCTGCTCGTTGTCGGCAAGTTCGCCTCGGGGCAGTTCCTCGGTTTTCAATACCAGGATCTGCTGTTCATGGCGATTGCCGGCGTCGTGTTCATGTTCGTGTTCTGGCGCTGGGAAATCGGGATCATCCTCATCCTGGCTTCGACCAGCTTCATCGTCTATTACGACGTATTGCCGACGCTGTCGCTGTACCACTTCATCCCCGAGATCCAGATGCTGGAGCATTTGCGGCTCACGCTCGGGCAAGGGCTGATGCTGTTCCTCTTGGTGGTGTTCGCTTTGAGCAGCGAGCGGCGCACGGCCGCGCGGCGCCTGGCGACTCCGGTCGCCCCGGCCGTGTTGCTGTTCACGCTCGCCATGTTGATCGCCTCGATCGTGGGGCTCACCTTCGGAGGCGTGAGCCTGCGCATGATGGTCGAGACCTCACGCCCCTATTCGTTCTACTTCATGTTCTTCGTCGGGGCCCTGTGCCTACGCGGCCGTCGCGAGCTGCGCATTCTCTTGCGCGCGAGCTTCTACATGTCCTTGATCGTCGCCGTCCTCATGTACGTGCAGTTCTTCATCGGCGATCGCGCCAAGGTATTCTTGGGCAACTCGGTGCGTGTGGAGTCCTTCGGTGGCTTCGCCGGACGCATCTTGCCGCCCGGAACCGAGCTCATTTGGATGACCGTGCCCTTCGTCATCGCCGCGATCCCCTTGGCGTCGGCTCGCGTGGCTCGCGCGCTGTACCTGGCCCTGTTCGTCCTCTTGGGCGGCCTGCTGCTCACCTTCACCCGCAGTATCTGGCTCGGGGTGCTTCTCAGCATGGCGATCATGGCGATTCTCGGTCGAGGCGTGATGCGTCTGGGGGTCGCGCGCATCCTGCTGGCCATGGTCTTGAGCGTGGCCTTGCTGCTGATCCTTCTCAACGTCGTGTCGACCGAGCGCGAGAACTACATGACGCCATACATCACGCGTTTCACCTCGATCTTCCAGGCCGATTCGTACGCCGAGGGCTCGTCGGCAGGCGCACGCTGGATGGAGATCCGTGCCGCCTGGCAGAAGATCGTCGAGCATCCATGGCTCGGCATCGGCGTCGGCGGTGTCTATCGCTACGAGGAGGACTGGAACGACGTCTGGCAGCAGCACTATTGGCGGCCGGTGAGCTACATCCACAACGCCTATGTGCTGCTGTTGACCCAAGGCGGCATCGTGGCGCTCGGGACCTGTCTGGTCATGTTCGGGATCTTCTTCGCGCGGGCGCGGCGTGTCTATCAGATGGTCGAGTCACCGGAGGACCGCAGTATCATCATTGCCTGCATCGGCTCGATCGCTTCCGTCATGTTGGCTTCGGTGATGCAACCCTCGCTCTGGTATCCACCGGCCGTGCCGTGTGTGGCGCTCATCTTCGGTATCGTCGAAGCCGTGCGCTATTTTGTCGAGCGCGAAGCGGCCGACGGCGCCCCTAGCAATCGCTGATAGTTCGCCTCCAGCTTCTCGCCGACGCGTGTCCAAGTGAAGTCGCGCAGAATGGTGGCCCTGCCCTCCTCGCCGAGGCGGGCTGCGAGCGCCGGGTCGTCGAGCACGTGTTCGAGGCGTTTTGCCAGCGCCGCTGCATCCCCCGGCGGAACAAAGAAGCCGTTGTCGCCATCGCGGATGAGGTCCGGGAAGCCACCCACGCGCGAGGCGACAACGGGCGTGCCGCAAGCGAGGGCCTCCAAGTTCACCAGCTCGAACACCGACTCGAGCGACGGGGTGGCGAAGACCGTCGCTGCCTGGTATGCGGCCACGAGACGCTCCTGGTCACGCAGGTCAGGCAGATGTTCGATGGTATGGAAGCCGCGCGCGTTTTCCTCGGCCAGTGCAGCGGCGAAGGCCGCCCCGTAGACGGGGTCGCGCGTGATCGTGAGCAGCACGATGTGCGCAGGCCGCCGGAAGTGCCGTAGCGCTCGCACCAGGACCAGCGGGCCCTTGTGCTCCTGCACGCCGCCCACGAACAGCACGGTGCGTGGTTGCCTGAGCTCGGGGCGCGGGTGGAAACGCGACTCGTCGACGCCGTAGTGCACGGTGCCGATCGCAGAGTCGGGCACGCCGATTGCGCGCAAGGCAGGAATCGTCGACGTGCATCCGGTGAGGAAAAGGTCTGCGGATCGTCGGAGGATCTCGCGGCTGAGTCGATGCTTCCGATAATGAAAGTGATAGGTGACATCCAGCGTGTGGCACCAGAGCACGCGTGGCGCTGCGGTGTGACGCAGCAACCACAGGAAGCCGAGCTCGATGTCGTTGTGCAGCTGGACGATGTCGTAGCCGCGGGCAAGGGCCGCGAATCCCGGCTTGTAGAAATACTTGGCGACATAGTTGTGCGGGAAGACATGGGCCTCGATTTTGGCGATCCAATGGTTGAGGCCGCGTTGATTGGCGGGGGTCAGATTGAGCACGGGCCAGCGCACCACCCGCATCCCTTGCCAGGTGGATTCTTCGCGCTTCCATCGCGCACGTTGGCGGGAATCGGTGTTGAGCGTCACGATGTCGACGTGATGCCCGCGGTCGCGAAGCGCCAGGGCGCTGTGCTTGAGCACGCGTTCGCCGCCGCCCGTCACTGGATCCCAGAACGGGCTCACCATGAGCACCTTCACCCGGGGCCCCCGCGGATGCGCTCGAAGTCGACGGGGAAAGTGTCGGTGTCGGCGGGGTCGTACTCCACATCGGCCACGGCGAGAACGGCGAGCTCGGAGTCCGCGTCCGCGACCAAACTGTGCGCGACGCCGGGAGGCACGCGTACCGACACCGGAGACGCGGCGTCCATGCGCACGCTCTCGTGCCGGTCGCCATCCATGGCGGCGACGAACAGCGTGCCGCGTCCGGCGATGGCGCAGAACCATTCCGTCGTGCGCCGGTGGTAGTGATTGGCGCGCGTCGCGCCGGCGGCGCCGGTGGAGACATACACTTCACCGAATGGATGGTCTTGCAGATGCTGCGCCTGCAGCACTTTGAGGAACCAACCTCGGGCGTCGTCCGACCGCCGCAAGGGCCGCACCTCGATCCAATCGGCGCTCACGCCGGCCCCCCGATGCGCGCATGGGCACGGTGCCAGGCGATCGTGCGCTCGAGTCCGTCCTCGAGCGTCACGTGCGAGCTCCAACCCAGGAGCTCGCGTGCACGCGTGTTGTCGCAGTAGAACTCCCACGTTTCGCCCGGCCGGTACGGGAGCTTGCCGAGCTCGAGCTGCACCGGGTTCCCCATCAGGTCGAGGACGAGCTGCGCCACGTCGCGGATACGCCGCGGCTCGCCGCAGCCGATGTTGATGATCTGCCCCTCGATGCCCGCGACCTGGGCGCTCGCGAGCAGCCCGGCCACGATGTCGTCGACATAGTTGAACTCGCGTGTCTGCTCGCCGGGCGTCATGGGGAAGTCGCGCCCCGCGAGCGCGCTGCGAATGAGAGACGGGACGAGCAGGTTCGATTCTTGTTCTGGGCCGTAGGTGAGGAACGGCCGCACGATCACGGCACGCAGGCCGAAGGAACTGCACAGCATGCGGACGAAGCTGGTGGCGGCGGCCTTGGCGGCCGAATAGGGCGACACCGGTGCAAGGTCCTGCGTTTCGCGGAACGGCGCCGGCCCATTGCCGTATTCCTCGCAAGTTCCCACGTGCACGAGCCGCTCGACATCCTGCTCGAGGCAGGCGCGTGCCACGTGCACGGCCGCCATTTGCGTGCCGCGGACCTGCGCATCCAAGTGGTCGAGATCGCGGGCCACGTCGACTGCGCTCGCCAGATGGAAGACGCATTCGGGGCGCGCCGCGCGCAGCAGAGACGTCGCCGTCTCGGCCTGGCCGAGATCGCCAGCGCGATAGTCGACCGCGGGAGGCAACGCGTCGTGCGCCAGAGCTTCGCGCCGTCGCCTGCCAACGACGGTCACGCTGTCGCCGCGCTGCACCAGGGCCCGCACCAGGTGCCTGCCGATGAAGCCGGCGCCGCCGCTCACGAGAACGCGCAAGGGGTCCTCCACGGCATCAGGATCCAAAGCGGCCGCGTGACGAGGCGAAGAACTCGCGGTACCAGTCGATGGTCTCGCGCAGCCCGCGCTCGACGTCGTAAGCCGGTTGCCATCCCAGCAACCGGCGCGCCTTCGCCGCCGACAGGTACTGGTGCGGGATCTCGGACCGCGCCTCCCCGAGCACCACTGGCTCGATGTCGGTGCAATCCATCGCCGCGTGCAGCGCACGCACGAGCTCCAGCACCGTCATCTGGATCTCGTTGCTGAAGTTGAACGCCTCGCCCCACAGCGCCCGGTCATCCATGCCCTCGGCGAGCGACAGATAGGCGTGCACCGCGTCGAGCACGTAGAAGTAATCGCGCACCCAGGTGCCGTCGCTCCGAATCACGGGGCGTTCGCGCCGCAGCAGCGACTTGATCGTTCCGGGAACGAGGCGGTTCCAGTTGAGATCGCCGCCGCCATAGAGATTGCCGCAGCGCGTGATCGCGACCGGCAGCTCCCACGTGGCGTGGTAGCACTGCGCCAGCAGGTCGGCGCAGGATTTGGAGGCATCGTAGGGATGCCGTCCCTGCAGGGCGAAGGTCTCGTCGTACGGCAGCTGCGCGTGCTCGCCATAGGCTTTGTCGCTCGACGCTACCAGCACGCGCCGCACCGACCGAGTGCGCCGCGCCGCTTCGAGCACCACCCAAGTGCCCTTGATGTTGCTCTCGAAGGTGGAGAGCGGGCTGCGGTTCGCGGTGCCGACGATGGTCTGCGCTGCCAGATGGAAGACGCTCTCGATCTCGTATTCGTTGAGCGCGCGTTCGACGACGTCGAGATCCTCGACGGCGCCGTGCACCGCCGTCACCGCGCTCCATTCGTCCGTGTTCAGGATCAACGAGCGCGGCACGTGGTCGCGCACCAGGCCGACGACGTTGGCGCCGCGGCGCACGAGCTCGCGCACCAGCCACGAGCCGAGGATGCCGGTGCAGCCGCTGACGAAGACGTTGCGGTCGTCCCAGAAAGCCGCCACGGCGCTCACCACACCTTCCACGGCGTCTCGCCGCGTTTCCACATATCGTTGTAATCGGTGAAGTCGCGATACGTGTCCATGCTCTTCCAGAAACCGTCGTGGCGGTACAACGACAGCTGTCCAGCGGCGGCGAGATTGACCAGGGGCTCGCGCTCGAGCACGCAGTGCGGATCCAAGTAGGAGAAGAACTCGCGCCGGAAGACGAAGAACCCGCCGCTGACGTAGCTGTCGAGCTGCGGCTTTTCCCGGAAGTGGTCGACGCGCCGCCCGCTCGCGCTCTCGATGACGCCGAAGCGCGAATCCGGCTTGACGCCGGTCACGGTACCGATGCGCCCCTCGCGCACGTGGAAATCGAAGAGATCGCGGATGTCGATGTCGGCCAGCCCATCGCCGTAGGTGGCGAAGAAATGTTCACCCGTCACATAGGGCGCGATGCGTTGAATGCGACCACCCGTCATCGTGTCTTGCCCAGTGTCGGCGCAGGTGATCTGCCAGCTCTCGTTGGCGTTGCCGGCATGCACCTCGTAACGCGCTTCGCGGCCGAGATGCATGGTGAAATCGTTGTCCATCACTTGATAATTGAGCACCCATTCCTTGATGACTTCCATCTTGTATCCCAGACAGAGGATGAAGCGACGGCAGCCGAAGGCGCTGTAGGTCTTCAGGATGTGCCAGAGCATGGGATGCGGGCCGACGCGCACCATGGGCTTGGGCTTGAACTCGGTCTCGCCGGCGAGACGCATTCCCATCCCGCCGCAGAGGATGACGACGGGAATCTCCGCCAAGGGATTCCCTGGCACGCTCGAGGAGCCGGACACGCTACTTGCCTCCGGGGACGTCCGCTGGGGCGCGAGGGCCGGACGGGTCTGCTGGACGGGAACGAGTATAGCCCAAGCCCGCGCTAGGTGGCGGTTAGGCGCCGCGGCGGGAATTCCAGACCGCGATGAGATCTTGGCGCAGCGGGCGCGACAGCGCCAAGGAACCGCCGGTCCCCACGACCAGCAGTGCCGCGCGCAGGGCGATCCCCGCCTGCAGGCCGGCGAGGAGGATGGCCGCCAAGTACACGAGCAGCCCCAAGTAGCCGCGGCTTGCTGGGCGAATGCGCCGGCTCACCACGACATCGGTCACTGCGTACGCCACGACATGGAAGGCGAAGTGGGCCCATGCGGCACCCATCAGCCCCCACGCGCGGATGAAGGTGAGGTTGAGGGCGAGGCTGACTGCGCTGGTCCAGAAGTTGATCCGGAGCGGCGTGTGCGAGTCGCCAAGCGCGACGAGCGTGTTGCCCAGCACACTGCCGAGCGCTGCGAAAGCCAGGGCACCAAGGAGCAGCGGCACGGCGGGTGCGGCCACCTGATACGAGGGCGGTGCGAGCAAAGCCAGCAGCTCGTGACGAAAGAACCCGAGTCCCAACGTGAGGACGGCGAAACAAAAGCTCATGAGACGGAGCGAGCTCGCCAGCAGCCGGCGTGCACGCTCCGTTTCGGCGGCGGCCGCGAAGCGGGACATGCTGGGCAAATACACTTGCGTGTACGACCGCAACACCATCGACAGCTGGTCCGGCACGCGGCTCGCCACCGAGAAATGGCTCACCGCCACCGGACCGGTCAGGTTGGCGATCAGCAAAGTGTTGAGGCGCGTCGAGGCGTAGGAGAGCAAGGTGTTGACGTGGAGAGGCCAGCCGAAGCGTAGCAAGCGCACGGCCTCGGGGCCGTCGAATCTCGGCCTCCACCCGTGCGCGCTCGACCAGGCGGAAAGCCAGGCGCCGAGCGCCAGCGACAGGGCTTCGGCGAGGAAGAGTCCGTCCACTTGCAGGCCGAATCCGCGCACGCACACGACGATCAGTAGCAAGCGGGCAAGACTCGAAATCAGCGCGTAAAGCGCCATGGCGCGAAAACGGTTCAGACCCTGCAGGAAGTTCGTGTAGAGCTCGCCCACGCTACTCACCACCACGAAGACATAGACATAGAAGTAGCGCGACTCGATGGACTCGGCGGCGAATAGCTGCAGGACCCAAGGCTTGGCCACAGCGAGCACCAGGCACAGAAGCGCGAGTGCGGCGCCGCGCAGGGCGAGCACGGTGTGCATCATTCGCCGCGCCGCGTGCGGGTCGGTGCACAATGGCAGATGGCGCGCGATCCCCAAGCCGACCCCGAGGTCGGCGAAATTGCCCAGGAGCGCCGCCACCGAGGTGAGGATCCAGTAGGCGCCGAGGTCGGCTTCGGGAATGGCACCGGTGACAAGCCGCAGCGCCACCAATCCGAGCACGATACGGGCGAAGTTGCCGGCCCAAGTGAGAACGACGCTCTCGACGAAGTGCTGCTTCGAACTCGATTGCTGGGGTCGATCGAGGGGTGATCCTGATGTGTGAATGCCGAACCTCCGCCTGCCTTCGCTGCGACCGCCGGGCGGCGACGCGGTCACGAGTGTAACTCCATCCCGGATGGAACGAGAGCGAGCGCGAGTCCGGTCCGCCGGCGTGTGTTGCAGTCGCCGCGCGGGTCCCGGCGCAGGTGTGATACCATGGCTCGGAGGGCGTAGGCGCCGATTCCGACCGTTCTAGTCAGGAAAATCAGCATGCAAGGCTTCGAGAGCCTCGTGGATCTCCACCACTCACGCCACGATGGCGGCGAACGATTCGGTCGTACGCCGGGGCGGCACTGACTTTCCCATGCCTCGAACCGATTCCTCCTCACACCGCCGCACACGGATTCTCATGGGTGTGCCGACTCCTGGAGCCCGAGTGGGTGGGACGGCTCTGCCCATCCCCATGCTGGTGGAGGATCTGGGACAGGATGCGCGCTTCGACATCCGGATTCTAGCGTACGGGCGATGGGAGGAGAACGAACCGTTGGCAGTCAAGGTCGTGCATCAGATCGTGGATCTCCTCCGCTATCCGCTGCGCCTCCACCGGGCTCGGCCCGATCTCGTGCACCTGCACTCGTCGTTCGATCGCAAGACGATCGTGCGCGACCTCGCGTTCGGTGCCCTCACCCGCGTCGCGGGACGGCCGTTGCTCGTCGAGTGGCATGGCGCCGAGGTGGATCTCCTGCACCATCGCTCGCTCCTGTGGCGCGCCGGTTCCCGCTTGCTGCTGCGAGTCACGAGCGCACTGGCCGTCCTAGCCGATGAAGTGCGTACGGAGCTCGCGCGGACGGGGTTCGACAAACCCTGTTTCCTGGTGAAGAACCCCATCGATCTGGCGCGCTTCACGCGACCGGTCGATCTCCGGCGGCGTTGGGGAATCGAACCCAGCGCACCGCTTTTGCTCTTCATCTCTCGGCTCATCTCAACCAAGGGTCTGCTCGACGTCATCGACGCCATGTCCCGCCTGTCGGCGCAGGAAGCTCATCTCCTGGTGGTGGGAGATGGCCCGGAACGGCAGCCAGCCGAAGCCCGCACGCAGCAGCTGGGCCTGGCGAAGCGGATTCATTTCACCGGCCAGGTGCATGAGGCCGAGGCGGTGGACTTCTATTGCGGCTGCGACGTGCTCGTGCTGCCGACGTATGCCGCCGAAGGTTTCCCCATGTCCATCTTTCAGGCGGTCGCAGCGGGTCAGGGCATCATCACCACGCGCATTCGCGCCGCCGCCGATCATCTCACCGAGCCGGATCATTGTCTCTTCGTGCCGCCGCGAGACCCCGTCGCGATCGCTCATGCGATCGATCGCCTGCTGTCGGACCCGCATCTGTTGGCGTCCATGCGGCGCAACAACCGCGACTTGGGGCCCCGGTTCGAGCGCCGGCGTGTGGCGGGGGAGTTCGGCGACATCTACCTGCAGATGGCGGAAGGCGTCCGCGCTCGACGGGACGCGAGAGCGCTGCCGTCAGCGCACCGCGGCGCCAAAGCGACGGGGGTCCGATGAACATCCTCGGAATCCACGACGGGCACACGGCAGCGGCGGCATTGCTGCGCGATGGACGCATCGTCGCAGCGGTGCAGGAGGAACGCTTCACACGCATCAAGAATTGGGCCGGGTTCCCGGCGCAAGCGGTGCGCTGGGTGCTGCAGAGCCAGGGGCTCGGCACCGCCGACGTCGACGCGGTGGTGCTGAACGGCAACCAGATGCCCTATGCCAAGAGCCGTGAGGAGATCCTGGCCGAATACGAGCGCACGGGAACGATCGGCACCACCTTGCGGCGGTTCGTCAAGCGCACCGCGGTACGCACGGTGTACGACGATCGTCGCCGCGCGCAGCGCAAGCGCATGACGTCGCGCTTCGGCTTCCCGGAAGACCGCGTGCACTTCGTCGACCACCACACGGCGCACGCCGCCGGGGCGTACTACGGCTGGGGGCGTTTCGACGAACCCATCCTGGTGCTGACGAACGACGGCGCAGGCGACGGTCTTTGCGCCACGGTGAGCATC
>DASRJO010000142.1:0-62206 GCA_035649435.1 Candidatus Krumholzibacteriia bacterium
CACTCCAACGTGTGCGGCGCCGGGATGCCGAGCCCGAGCTCGTCCCACTGTTCCAGGATGGCTTGGCGGAGCGCTTTCATGCGATCTCCTCGCATGTCTGCTTGCAGGCAACGACACTCAGGCACGGAACGAGAGCTTGGAGGAGTCCGATTCGGAGCAGCAAGCGACCGAAGATCCGCTTCACCTTCCCGACGAAATGACCCGAGGGGCCGTCGAGAACGTAGTCCAGCAGGTGCTGGTTCTCGATTGGCACGATCTCGAGGGCACGATGGAAATCGGGGCGGTGCCAGTAGACGCGAATGTCGCTGAACCCGAGTCCTTGGAGATGGGCCCGCAGACGCTCGGGGCGACAAGGTGCGCGGCGTTCGCCGAATCGGAACGGCAGGCGCTCGATCCATGCACACCAGGGGCGGGCCATTTGGTTGCGCTCGATCTCCCAGTACAAGCAACCGTCGTGATCGACCAGCGCGGCGGCCCGCTGCGCGTCGGCCAGACGTGGCGAGCGCAGCACCACCAGATCGAAGCGCGGTTCCTGACCGGCGGCGAAGCTCCAGCCGAGGTCGAGGAGGCTGAGAGAGCTGCTCGTCCACCGCAAGCCTTGCACGAGCTGTGGATCGTCGTCACCGAGCAGCGCCACGTGACGCAACGTCGGATCGGCGAGCAGGAAACGCCAGTCGAGCCGCCGGCTCAACTGCAGCGTGTCGTCCCGCCGCAGCTTCGACTCCGGGGTGCGATGGGCGGTGGCGCCAGCAGCCGGTGTGTGCGGCCGATTCGAGTCGACAGGAATGTCGGGACTCATTTTGATCTCCAAGAAAGCGGCATGGGATCCTTCGCGCGCAAAATCCAGCCCACCACGGGCAGCTTCAGCAGCTCGGGAAATGTCTCCTCGACACGCAACGCATGCTTCGTGAACACGAGAACGACGAGCGAGATGACCGCGGCGGCAGCGAGCAGCACCAGGAACTGCGACACGAGCAGCTGCAGTGCAAACAGGCAGAGAGCGCCCGCGGCGATCACCGCATACACGGGCACCGTGGAGCGGTCGAACGCGGCGATTCCTGCGGCCCGCAACCCCATCTGTTTGAGGATGTTGTGCACGACGAGGATCGTGGCGGTGGCGATGCCCGTGCCCAGTGCTCCGAAGCGCGGCACCAGCAAGAGGGTGAGGAGAACGTTCGCCGCCATGGCCAGGAAATTGACCGTGACGACGTATCGCAGCTTGCCGATGACCTTGAGCGTGAGGCCGTTGTTCCCGAGCGAGGCACCGAAGTAGTAAGCCCCGGAAACGAGCTGCAGGATGACCCAGCCATCGGCGTAACGTTCGCCGTACAGCGTCAGCGTCAGGCTGCGGGCGCACGAGAAGGTGAGCGCGAAGATCGGGAAAGACAGGACCGCCATCCAGGCGGCGCCGCGCCAGTACAGGCTGCGCACACTCGCCCAATCACCGCGGCCGAACATGCGCGCCGCCGCGGGCATGAACAAGGTGCCGAAACTGAGGAGCACGATGTTGTTGAGCTGCGCTGCCGGCAGGATGGCGCGGTATTTGGCCACTTCGGCCGCAGGATGGAAGTAAGCCAGGATCATCGTCGCGGTCGAGTGCATGACGACCGGCACCAGGCTCGTGGTCAGCAACGGCAACGTGAAGGCGAACATTTCCCGGCTGGGGATTTCGCACGCTCGGACTCCCGCACCTTCGAACAGTCCTTGCCGGCGCAGCATTCGCACCAGGAGCACCGCGTAGAAACCGAAGCCGAGGATGCTCGCAGCCACGTAGCCCCGAGCGAGGAAGCTGGCATCCGCGTGCGTCAGCGTGAGCGCCGACACCACGGTGAGCTTCAGCAGCGGTCCGACGACATGCTTGCGCAAGAAGATGGCCCTGGGCCGCGCGAAGCAAGCGAAAAGACCGATCAGCAATTCGTCCAGCGCCTCGACCGGCACGAGGAAGATCAGCACCAGCAGCAGATCTCGCGGGCCTCTTTCGTGCACCAAGCGCGCCATCAAGTCCGGGGTGAGGTAAATGCTGGCGATGGCAATGGCGCTCGTCAGCCCGATCCCGATCAGCACCAGGACGATCGCGCCGCGCACGCGCGCCAGCTGGCCACGTTCATGGTAGACGGGCAAGAATCGCGTGATTGCCTTCTGCAGGCCGAGCGCAGACAACCCCTCCCAGAAGGCCACCACCGCCAGCCCGTAGGCAAAGCCGCCGTAGGCGGTCGTCGTCAGCCCGCGCACGATGAGAAGCTGCGACACGAAGTTGATCCCGCGCGACAAGAAGCGGCCGGCGAGGAGCAGACTCGAGCCGCGCAATTGCTTGCGCACGGGGTCGCCCCTGGGGACGTTTTTCGGCACGGCAGGAGTCTCGGTAAAAATAGTCATTTCAGTTTGCCGTTCTCGGTTCACGCGCGCGCCGCGCGGCGTTGTGGTTGCCAGGACTCGATCTGTTGCCCCCGTACGAGATTGGAGAGCGCGACCAAGGCCGCGGCGTTGGCCATGCAATAGAAGAACGGCAACGCCAGCAACTTCATCCGTCCGGCGCGGCGCGACTTGAGCCCCCAACCCACGGCGGCGAGTGTGTAGAAGATGGCTTGGGCCAGGCCCAGCAAGCCGTAGGGGTGTTGTGATGCCAGAGCCAAGTTGCTCAGGAACAACAGGATCAAGACGACCGGGGCCAAACGCCGCACGACTTTGTGCGAGAACAAAATCACCGAATAGAAGCCGTACTGGAAGGGATTGAGCAAGGCGCGGCGCAGCAGGACTCCACGCATGCCGCGGCTCATCAGGCGCACTTTGCGGCGAAACTCGCGCGCGGCGACGCCCGCGGGGGGTTCAAACGCCAGCGCCTCGGGCTCGAACACCAGTCGATGATGCTGCTGCACGATGGCGGTGGAGATGGCGAAGTCGTCGGTGACGGATGCGATCTCGGGGGCGCGGAAGAGCCTGCGCCGAACGGCGTAGATGGCGCCATCCGCGGACACGATGCTGCCCGTGCGTGTCTGCATGCACTTCAGCCATTTGTCGTAGCTCCAGTACAAGCTCTCGCTGCCCTCGCTACTGTCGCCGCGGTTCTCTGCAACATAGATCTGATTACCGCAGACGCCACCGACCGACGGGTCGGCGAAACTGCGCACCAAGTGCCGCAACGCGCGTGGGTGCAGCATGGTATTGGCATCGGAGAAGGCCAGGATCTCGCCGTGTGCCTGCTGCACGGCGTCCCGCAGCGCGTGGATCTTGCCGCGGCGCGGGAGGACGAGGAGAAGCGTGCGTTCGCCGACGAAGCCGGCGGCGATCTCCTCGGTGCGGTCGTCGGAACCGTCCGACGCCACGAGGACCTGGAGTGACTCTTCAGGATAGTCGAGCGCCAGACAATTGCGCAGCTTGGCCTCGATGACATCCTCTTCATTGTAGGCCGCGACGATGAGGCTCACGGTCGGGGTCACGTCCTCCCGATGCACGTGGCGACGGCGGAGAGAACCCCAGAGGCCCACGAGCAGCGGGAATCCCACGTAGGTATAGGCCAACACCGCGAGGCATCCCCAAAAAACCCACAATGAGACTGCGGCCATGTCAGTTGGCTCCACGCTGCGTGAATATGCACACCACGGTACGAAGGATGATCTGGATATCGAGCCAGAGGCAGCGGTTGCGCTGGTACGCGATGTCGAGCCGCACGCGATCGTTGAACTGGAGCTCATTCCGGCCGCTCACCTGCCAGAGTCCGGTCAGACCCGGCTTGGCCTCGAGACGCGCGGTGTGCCAGAGGCTGTAGGTGGACGAGCTGAACGACGTCGGTCGCGGCCCGACGAGGCTCATGTCGCCCTTGAGCACGTTGAACAGCTGCGGCAGCTCGTCGAGGCTCGTCTTGCGCAGGAAGCGTCCGGCGTGCGTCATGCGTGGATCGTTGGTGATCTTGAAATCGGGCCACGCCAGCTCGTTCAGGTGCATGTACTTGTCTTTGAGCTCGTCGGAGTTGCGGAACATGGTGCGCAGCTTGTACATGCGGAAACGCTTGCCGCCCTTTCCGGTGCGGCTCTGGACGAAGAACACCGGCCCCGGCGAATCGAGCCGGATCATCACCACGCAAAGGCCGATCACCACCAGGGCGGCCGGCAACGCCAGCACACACAGCACCACGTCGAGCGCACGTTTGATGCGCTCGTCGCGCATTCCCGTTGTCGCATCGCGTCCCCGCTCGTACCAAGGCCGTGGCAGTGGCGCAGGGAACAGGGCCACGACGGGAGCATCGTTGGTGTGGATTCTACGCAGATGCATGGATTTGTCTCGCAGTGACCGAGCGGGGCGGCTCGGTCTCAGTTCGGTGGATCGTTGGATTCGAGCGTCGGGACCCTGCCCACGAGATCGTGGTCGTCGGCTTTGGCGTTCATGTCAGAATCCTTGATCAGGATCCTGCCCTTGGAAAAAATGTCTTCGCGCAGCAAGGTGTCGTTGGCGGCGAACACGCACTCGACGAACTCACCGGCACCGCCGCCGAACGTGGCCTTCTTGCGCTTGGCCTCGATGGCCAGACGATTGCGCACGAACGTGCAATGGGTCACCTTGGCGAAGGCCAGGTCCTTGCAAGACACCGCGATTTGGCAATCGCGGAAGAAATTGTTCGTCAGCACGGGCTGTGATTTCTCGCCGACACTGATGCCCTTGTCGCGGATGCTGCACAGCTCGTTGTCGCGCAGCGTGACCCGGCTGAAGGACACATCGATGCCGTCGCCTCGGATCTCGCTGAAGCGATTGTCGTGAACCTCGCCGGTTCCGACGTCGATATCGAGAGCGTCGCTCGCGGACTTCTCGATCACGCAGTGGCTCATGCGAATGTCGCCGTACTTGATGTTCACGGCGTCTTCGCTCTGCATGCGGGTGAAGCGGCAATTCTCGAGCTCCAGATCTCCTTCGTGCACTGCGAGCCCGCCGGTGAACAGCATGCCGTTGGCTTGCTTCTGACCCCCATCGCTGAACTCGGTCCATTGAATGCGCACGCGCTGTGCCGGACGCACGGCGGCGAAGGTTCCCCACGCCGCGCCGTCGCGGCCGTGGATGCGAATCGGCTGCTCGGCAATGCCGATGCAGTTGATCCCGCCGTAGGCGAGTACTGCAGCTCCCGCTTCGAGGGTGAGGTCCGTGCCGGCGGCGATGTGCAGCGGCACGCTCTTGGGCACGATGACCGTTCCCGCGAGCGCGACCGAACCACCGAGCTCCGCAGCACCAGGGCTCGAGGTGCTGGCCTGGAATTGCGGGTGCTGCTGCAGGAACTCGGCCAGGGAAATCGAGATCGCCTCGAGGTCGTAGGGGTCCGAGGCGTCGTAGCAACTGATGCCGATGGTGTTGTCGGCGACGGGAGTGACCTGGTCGAGCGTGGCCGAGGGAATGAGTTCTTCCGAGACGGCGTTCACCGCGCTCACTTGGATCGTCGGCGCGGTCCAGAGCAGCGGATCGCGCCGCTCGCGAGTCAGCTTGCCGACCAGGAAATAGCGCCGCCGGCCGGCCATGGGTTCGTAGTACTCCCAATGGCGCGCGTGAATGAAATCGGAGCCGTGCTTCATTTCGGGCAGGACCGACTCATCGAGGATGAAGGAGATGCTGGCGTCCTCGGCGTCGCTTTCGCCGACCAGCGGATCGGCATCGCCCAGCTTGCCGTCGTCGTCGTGATCTGCGTACAGCCGGTAGGATCCGGAGAACGCAGCCGAGTCGGCCAGGGTGATCTCCTGCAAGTGAACACCGCTGGCGGTGAGGGCCGAGAACTCGAGCGTCGCGAGCTCGTCGCCATCGAGGCGATAGGTCAGGTTGCCCGAGCCCTGGGCCAGCACGTGGTGAACGCGGCGGATGTTGTGGGCCAGGGTCTGGCGAATCAGGTCCATCTTGTAGGCCTGAATCGGCGTGGTGAGCACGTCGGCCCACACCACCAGACGAATGCTCTCGGCAATGCGATCGTAACGGGCGAGCAGGCTGTCGCCGCCGTCGCCCACGAGCTCCCACAGGATCTGGTTGCGGCGTAAGCGCAGCTCCGGATCGCGCAGGACGGCATCGTCGATCGGGTCGGTCCCCTTGCTGTCGTAGAAATCGAACGTGCCCGGCTGGTTGGGCATCTTGACCATCAGGATGTCCCACGGCACGGGCTCGAGCAGTCCGCGACTGGAGTCGTAGTACAGCTTCAGGTTGTCGGACCCAAAGCGCATTTCATTGGTGTTGCACAATGTCGTCATGCAACGGAAGTAGAGGTATTTGTCCCAGTCCAGGACCGCACGGACGCGCGCGAAGTTCTCGGGCGTCGGGTTGCGGGCGTGGTCGATGAGGACCTGCATGGCGCGCAGGCCAAGATCGTCGACCGGATCGACCTGACGACGCAAGGAGCCGACGTCGAAGTTGGCATCGGTGACTCCGGACGAGCCCAGCTCGGTAAAGGATTCGAAAAGCCTGGCGCGTGTGTTGAGCCCGAAAACGGTGGTTTCCGGGCGCTCGTTTCCGGCCAGCAGCGGCTTGTCGAAGTGCTCGGCCTCGTAATAGAGGCCGTGGATGACGCCATTGACCCGCAGGATGACGAAGCGGTCCTCCGGTGTCACCAGCCCCTTCGAGCGCAAGACGTCGTTCACGAACGGGCCGAGGGCATAGAGCTTGTCCTGCGGGATGACGAGGTTGATCTGTCGTTTGCCATGGAAATAGCGCTCGACCTTTTGCCCGCGTTCGTCGAGCATCGTGTCGGAGAACTTGATGCGATAGGACTTCTTCGGCCCGCTCCAGTGGCGGCTCAGGTCCCCGCGCAGGCGCACCTCCACCTTGTGGACTTCTCCGTCGTGGATGAAAGTCGCCGGAACCCAGGTCTTGAGCTCTTCGTTCATCCAGCCGTTGGTCTTCGCCTCCTCGGCGGCGAACAGCAAGGCGTTCCATGCCTGGCTCTTGATCTTGATGTCATAGATTGGCAGCCCCGAGTTGAGCAGGATATGGCGGTTGCGAAACGGATTGAGCATGCCGTCCACGAGTGCGACGTACTTGTTCTTGGTCAGCACGCGGCTGGCATGCTCGGCGACGGTGCGGGAGTAGGTCATGGAGCAGAAGAGGATGAATGCCACGACCCCCAGGCCGAACCAACGCTCCGGGCCACGCCAGATCCGGTCCAGGACGTTGGTCGCCCACACTTTCTTCGAAGAACGCGTCACGGGTGCAAATACTCCACGTCAGGGCTCATTCATCACGAATGACGGCCGTCTTACGGGCTTCGCTGATAATGCCGTTGCAGAACTTGCTGAACGCTTGATTCTGCAAGCCATACTTGTCGGTCAGCATGTGCAGCCAGTAGGGCATGACGCCATCGACCTTGATTTCGAAAACGCTGTTCCCGTATTGCAGCAGGCGTCGCGCGTTGTTCAGCGGTCCGAGCAGGTCGAGATCGCGGCTGGCGATCAGATCGTCGTCGAAGTTGGTGCGCACGCGGCTCAGGTCCTGGCGTTCCCAGGCCGTGCGACGGTACTGAACCATGATCTTCGGTTCCATGCTGTACTGTTTCTGCAGGCGGAAGAAACCCATGACGCCACGATGGCGATCGAGGATTTCGCTGCGCGGCAAGGTCCGCGCTTGCAGTGCCGACCAGATCTCATCCCAGTCCTCGCGGCTCACGTCGCAGGCGATCTTGTGGATCGTCGCCAGGATGCGAGACTTCACCTCGAGACGCACCCATTCGACCTGACTGGGATCGTCGGTGTAGATCCGTGCCCGCAGCTTGTGCCGGACCGCTTCGCCGGAGACCTTGCTATGGAAGGCCATGTAATCCGGCGAGTCGAAATAAAGGCTGCGCACGATGTACGAGCCGTCGTTACCAGCGAAGGCGTCCGGCCGCATCAGCGCGTTGAGATCGCGCTCGAGCGCCGTGCGCGTCGTGCGATCGACGACGTACTTGATTTCCCAGCGCTGCATGAGCAACGGCCCGCTGCCGGGCTTGCCGTTGCCATGGCCGTTCCCGTTGCCGGTGCCGTGCGAATCCTGGGCTCTCGTGCTCATGGAGTTGCCGCCCGCTTACAGGTCGAGGTGGTTTTCGGGCGCGATGAGGGTCACGCGCGAGACGCTCTCGGTCTTGCTGATCTCGTGGACCACCGCTTCGGGTGAGGCCTTGGAGCCGAGGCGAACGTTGTAGGTGAACTCGAACACCGAGCCGTGGTCGGTATCGGTGGCGCCGCGGAGCTGCTTCCACGTCACCATGCTCTGCGCTGCTTCGGACATCGCGGTCCACGGTTCCTTGAGAGTCGAGCGGAACAACAAGATGTAGTCGGAGGCGGCTGCACGCGTATAGCTGACATGCGGAATCAAGACCGCCACCAGCGACACCATGAGGGTACCGATCATGGCGAGCATCCAGGCGTTGGCGCCCGAGCACAACCCGAGGGCGACGGCAAAGAACAGGAACACCATGTCCTTGGTGTCCTTGATCACGGTACGGAAGCGAATGACCGAGAGCGAGCCCACCAGGCCCAATGACAGCGCCACATTGCTACCGATTGCCATCATCACCATGGCCACGATGGGGGACACGAGGATCAAGGCCAAGAAGAAGGAGCGGCTGTAGGCGACGCCGCTGTGGGTCTTGCGGTAAACCGTGGCCCAGATGAAGGCCAAGGCCATGGCCATCCCCAAGTTGATCAGCATGTGCCCCGGGGTCAGGTCGATCTTGAGCACGTTCTGTGGGTTCATCTTCGAATCAACTCCAGGCGAGGGACAGGACCAATTCGTTAGGACCAATGCAACGGAAGGACAGCTCGAGATGCGCTGTCGAGCTGCAGCCGCAGGCGGCGCTCGAGCGCTCGTGAGTCCAGGTTGTCGATGGTCACGGGATCCCTGGTGCCGGCTCGAGGCGCGCATGAAGCGGCCGTGCATGCCGAACAGGGGCTCCCCTGGCCCAAGAAGAATAACACGTATGTCACCGATCAGTCCCGACGCGCAGGGTCCCGACGACCCCGCGCGCGACGCAGCACGCCATGATCCAGTCGATGTGATCTCATTGTTTCGCATCGTTTCGCATTGTTTCAACCCGCAATTTGGCGTCGGGGCAAACAGCGCAGAACCAATCACGCCGGCGGCGAAGATCGCCGGCGTTGCGGCACTTGACCCAACAAACAAACAGAGAAGACACGTGCGCCCTGCGTCCTAGCGCCGCGGAAACCGCCTCGGGTATGCTTGTTCAACGGCAATGGGCTCATGCCTCGCCGTGCCCACGCGATGTTCCGGCATGCTGCCGATCGAACGCCCATCGCTTCGGCGCAACTCGAACAATACGGAAAAAACAATATGAGAGGCTCGCACTCTATGGGACTTCGCCCCTCCTTGCGCTCGGCCGCGCTCGGGGTCCTCGTGGTGGCCGGGCTCCTTCCTGGCGGCGCGCGCGCCCAGCAGCGCGACGATTATCTTCTCGGCGAGGAACGGCGATTGGAAATGGTCGTGCATGTCCTCGGTGAAGTGGCGCGCCCCGGTGAATACCGGGTTTCAGACGACACCAACGTCATCGAGCTGCTGTCCAAAGCCGGCGGCGGCACGCAATTGTCGCAAATGAGCGAAGTCACCATCACCCGCATGAGCTTGGAACCGGCGAATCTGGCTTCGGCAGGTGAAAGCGCGATTTCCGGCGAGGTCACGACCCAGCGCGTTTTTCAAGTAAATGTCGACGACATCCTCAAGGGCAAGAGTGCCAACATTCCAAACCTGCGCCCAGGGGACATCGTCATGGTTCCGCGCAATAGCATGTCGACTTGGCGCACCACCGCCGCGGTTCTGCGTGACATTTCCATCGTGCTCACGACCTACTTTTTTGCCGTGCGCACGTATCAAGACTGAAGACGCATCCAATAGCCTCGTCCGTTGGGAGAAGTCCTCATATGCAGCACTCCGACAGTGAACAAATCCTGAGTCGATTGGGACGTATCATCCGGCGGCGGAAGCTGCTGATGATCCTCTCCTTCGTCATCATCGTTGGCCCGATCGGGATCTACAACGAGATCACGACGCCGATCTACCAGGCGAGCACGACCGTAGTGTTCGACGAAGTCAGTGCACCCGTGCAGTCGTTCGAGTTCGACTTCTCGCGTGAGATCGTCACGGCCAACCGGCTCGAAGAGTTCACCAGCTTCTCGTTCGCGAAGGACATCGCAGACGCGCTGGATGTCGAGACACTGCAGCGATTCCCGTATCCGGAAGAAGCGCCCGAGGGCTTCGATCCCCTGGGATTCGTGGTCACCACGGTCCAAGAGAGCATCACCGCCTATTCGGTGCGCGCCTCCAATGTCGTGCGCATCAACGTGCAGATGCAGGATCCTGAGCTCTGTGCCGCCATTGCCAACACAGCGGCGCAGGTGTTCCAGGAGCGCAGCTACAGGATCAAGCACGAAGGCACGTCCGGCGTGCGCCGATTCATCGAAAGCCAACTCGAGATCTTCTCCGGGAAGCTCAAGGGGTCCGAACAGGCGCTCAAGAACTACAAGCAGGCGCATGGCGTCGTGTCCTTCGAAAACGAGGCGCAGGAGGTCTTGCGGCGCGCCACGGAGGCCGAGGTGCTCTACAACCAGGCGGCCACCAACCGGCACTCCGTGGAAGAGCGTCTGAGATCCGTGGAGACGGAAATCACCAAGCAGAAGGCAGGTCTGGTGCCGGCGATCACCGAGGTCTCCAATCCCTGGGCTCAGACCCTGATGACGAGGCTCGGCGACCTCCAGACCCGCTACATGGACCTCAAGGTCGAGAACTATCCGCCGACGCACCCGAAGATGGTGGCGATTCAAGACGAAATAGATCGCACCAAGAAAGACCTGAAGGCGGAGGCAAACAAGCTAGTCGAAGCGCGCAATGTCGCGGATCCGATCGGGCAGATCGAGAAATATTTCAAAGACGCGGCTGGCATGCAGATCGAGATCGAGTCGCTGAAGGCGCAAGAGAGTGCCCTGAAGAAAGTCATCAATGAATACGACCGTGTGCTGGGCGACTTGCCCGACAAAGAGCTGAACTTGGCGCAGCTCGAGCGGGATCGGAATGTCAGCCAGAAGATCTACACCAACCTGCTCGAGAAGCTCGAGGAGACCAAGATCACCGAAGCCGAGAAGATTCCGAGCATCCGCATTCTCGACGAGGCGCGCGTGCCCGAGGGGCCGATCCTGCCGCGGAAGGCGTTCAATCTGGCGCTCGGTGTTCTCATCAGCCTGGTGGTCGGTCTGGGTGCGGCATGGATCCTGGACAGCTTGACCGGGGCGTCGCCCGGGTCGGTGCGCGACCTGGAGAATCTGACCGGTTGGTCCGTCCTGGCGTCGGTTCCGCGTATCGAAAAGTTGCCGCGCGGCCAGCTCAAGCTCGAGAACGAAGTACGCAGCCGGGCGCAGATCCGGCGCATCAAACGGCATGTGTTTTCGCAGATCGAACCCTACTCGGGCGTCGCCGAAGCCTACCGCATGCTGCGCACGAATTTGCAGTTCATGGGAGTCGGCGAGCGCTATCGCACCATTCTGGTGACCAGCATCGCGGCCAGCGAGGGCAAGTCGACGACGCTGTCCAACCTGGCGATCACGCTGGCCAAGCAGGGTCAGAAGGTTCTGGTGCTGGATTCGGAAGTCCGCCGGCCAGTGCAGCACACCGCCTTCGATGTGCGCCGCGGGCCCGGGTTGAGCGAAGTCCTGCTCTCCGATGGCCAAATCAGTGGCGCCGGCGAGGACGAGGGGCACGACGAATGGATCATCAAGGACAAGAAGGCGAAGAAACCATCGTCAGCCATCGATCGCCTGCGCGAGCCGAACACCAAGCATCTCGAAGAGCTGCTGCAGGACAGCATCAAGCCGGTCCGGATCAAGAACCTGTCGATCTTGCCGAGCGGCGACGCCTGGAACAATCCAAGCATCACCATTTCGAACTTCGCGCAACGGGTCAAGGTCATTCTGCAGCATCTCAAGCAGAAGTACGACGTGATCCTGATCGATGCGCCGCCGATCATGCTCGTCCACGACGCCGCCATCGTGTCGGCCTTGGTCGACTGCGTGTTGTTCGTGGTGAACTCGGCGCGCATCGACGAAGAATCGCTGCTGAAGGCCAAGCAATTGTTGGTGAACGGTAACGCCAATGTTCTCGGAATCGTGCTCAATCACTTCGAACCGGTCGGCGTCTACGGTAGCTACTACAGTTATTACCGCGAGCTCGATCGCACGGAAGCGGAGACGGCACAAGCATAGATGCTGGTCGATTGGATCGCGCGCCCCCAGCTCGTGACCCACACCGGAATGGAAGACTTCATGTCTGGCGCAACACATTCGCTCGTGGTGCTCGGCGGTCTGCTGCAGGCCCCGGGTGCCGAGGCCCTCTTCGGTTCGTGGATTTCCGTCACCGGCTTGGTGCTCGGGGCGGGACTCTTCTTTGCTTGGCAGCGCCGGCCCACGACTTCGTGGGGTGCGCCACGGACCACCGCGGCCGCGGTTCCGAGCTACAAGAAGTCGCTGCCGCTCCTGGGGCAGGAGCTGGCGCGCATGCGGCGCTACGAGCGCGGCCTGGCTGTGCTCGTCGTCGGTGTCGATCGGCGCACGCAAGATGCGGAAGGCGGGAACTCTGGCCGCAACGGCCGCGAAACGTCCTACGCGTTCTGGCACATCGGCGCGATGCTGCGCGATCTGTTGCGCAACAGCGACATCGTGACCAGCGACCCTGCCGCCGATCGCTTCGTCGTCCTGCTGCCTGAATCCAATCGGGCGCAAGCGCAACAGACGGCCAACCGGCTGCGCAGCACTCTGCAGTCGGCGACCCAGCTGCGCGTGCGCATGGGCATGGCCGAGTTCCCCGCCGACGGGCTCATCATCGAAGAGCTGGTCAAGGCGGCGGCGGGGGAAGTCACCGTCAGCTCCATGCCGCAAAGCATCGCCGCCGGCCGCGACGGCTGAAGCATCGCCCGGCGATTCCCGGCGCATCGTCGCCGCAGAACCCCACGGGTTCAAGCCCGGCGCTTGCCGGGGCCGAGAGTGCTGCGCTGCGCGAAGATCGCCAGCGCCAGCACCACGACGATCGAAACCACGCCACTGCCTGCGTACCACCGCGACAGATCCGCCGTGATCGGTGTGTTGTCGAGCAAGGTCGACACGAACGCCATGGTCACGAGAGCGAGCAGACCGAACCGCAGCACCAACAGCACCCACATCGCGATGATCGCCATGCCCATCGGGAACGAGATCTGCGGATGGGCCCCGCTCGGATCGATCTGACCACCGACCAAAAAACCGATGGCGAGGATGACGACCGCGGCCCCGAGCCAGCGGTTGTGCAACGCTTTGCGCATTCCCAGCAGGAGGAGCACCGTGGCCAGAGGTGCGAACATCGAGTCGGCGAGCACGTAGGTGGCGGCGATCGCCATCTGTGTAGGGCCGAGGATGGTCAAGAGTGTGGTCATTTGTTCGGGGTAGTGAGGCGCGATCCCGAGCCAACCCGGCAGGAAGTGCTCGAGGCTATGGAGCAGGATTGCCGCGAATCCGAACAAGACACCGATGAGGATGTCCCGGCCGACGAGGGGATCGCGAATCCGGCCAGCGAGCAGGCGCGCCCAAGAGATGATGAGATCCGGCCAGGTCCCACGCATGTAGGGTTCGAGCGCCACGTAGATCACCCAGAAGAACCCGGCCACGAACACCGTGATCGCCAGCGCCTCGATGAGCTGGTCGAATTCTTCCGGCAGTGAAGACGAATGGTTGGCCACGAAGATCCAACAGGTCATCTGCAGGATGATGATGAAAAGCGACAGGCGTGTGGCACCGCGCCGATCGCCACGTCCACGGCGTAAGTGCGACCGCGCAAGCAGCACACTCGCGATCAACAAGCTCATCACCAGCACGGTCGAAACGATCCCGAGCGCTCTTCGCGTCGGGCTCTTCGCCGCATGGGAACCGAGCACCTCGCGCCAAGGGCCGATTTGCTCGAAGTGCACCAGCTTCCCCGCGTGCCACCCCGCCTCGAGACGCAAGGAGATGTCCGATCGCGAGGGCAGTGTTCCCTCCCACGCGCGGCGCGACTCGCAGTAATCTGGAGGAACCCAGACCGGCGCGACAGGGTGGAAGCGCGCGGGCGAGAGACCCGCCAGATCGAACACGACCTGTTCCTGCTCCAAGGTCACATCGGATGCTTCGGCGCCGAGCGAGTCGATCTCGGGCGGCACGGCCTGGAATTGCACCAGGTTCCCCGAGGGCTCCATCATGAGCCGGACCATGCCGCGCTGGTGCGGTGGCGGATCCTCGTAATCGACTCGCACGTCGCCGAAATTGCGCGGCCGCATGTGGTCCGGGCTCTGCCGGTACCAGAAGAGGATCGCGGCGGGCTCTCCGCGCAAGGCCTGCCAGCGCCTGAGGCTCGTGTCGTGGCGCGTCACCCAGTTCAAATATGAATCCTGATAGGCGAAGCCCGCCGCATGATCGCCCGGTTTCTGCGTGTACCCGAGGATGCGCAGCATGTCGACAGCGCGATCCTCGAGAACTTGCGGCCGCTTGGGGAGCGGCACGTAGTTCACCAGGTAGTAGCGCGGCGAAAGCAGGATCCAGCCCGCGAGCAAGATGACGACGGCGCCGAGAAGGCTCCACGCCACGAGCGGCCGCAAACGCCCGACCTCGCCGGCGGCTGCAACCATGTCCGGGGACGGCGTTTCGCCGGCATCCAGAGCCGCGGCCAGAGGATCACCGCCCGGCAGCGAAGCGGCGACCGCCGCCGCCGACCGCGGGCGTTGCGCCGGCTCGGGCTCGAGGCAACGCATGATCACGCGCTCGAGCGCGGGATCGATGTTCTCCATGAGGGCGGACGGATTCGCGGGCACGCCGGTGCGCTGCAGGCCGAGGTCGTACAGCGATTCGGCGCGATGCGGCCGCTTTCCCGTCAGCATCTCGAAGAGCACGAGACCGAGCGCGTAGATGTCGGTCTGCAGGCTCAGCTCGTGCCCGCGCAGTTGTTCTGGAGCCATATAAGCCGGTGTGCCCGAGCGTTCGGCCCGGCCGGCATGCTCTTGCAGGACCGCGAGACCGAAATCGGTGAGGCGCACTTTGCCGCGCCGGTCGAGCATGACATTCGCGGGCTTGAGGTCGCGATGCAGCACGCCGGCGTTGTGTGCCGCGGCCAGGCCGGCGCAGATCTGCCGCGCCATCTCGACGACCTTGTCCCCGGACAGTCTTCCGATGCGCTGCAGCAGCGACGCCAGGTCTTCGCCATCGACGAGCTCCATGGAGAGGAACGGTTGCCCGTCGAGATCGCCGATGTCGTAGACACGACAGACGTTCGGGTGTGAAACCTGGCGCGCGATCCGCACCTCGCCGTGGAAACGCGCCAGACGCTCCGGGCTCGACACCAACTCGCGCGGCAAGAACTTGAGGGCTACCGCTTGTCCGAGGGTGAGATCGTCGGCACGATACACCTCCCCCATGCCGCCCTTGCCGAGGAGTCCGACGATACGATAGCGACCCAGGAGCAATGTTCCAGGAGCGAACCCGCCGTCGAGCGAGCTAGAAGAGGACAACCAGGACGCGCTCGAGGCACCCACCGGCGTGTGCGCGTGCTCCTTGGAGGGGTCGCCGCTCGAAGCCAGGGTCTCTTCCAAGGAGAGGCCGCAAGCGGGACAGAAACGGGTGGACAGCCCGATCTCGGAGCTACAACGCGGGCAGTGCACGCAGCCTCCAAGAAGAATTGAGCGGCGAAGACTGCAAGATACAACTTTTTAGGCACGAAGCCCTCGGGTCATGCCGAGGCAGTCGCTGGCGCAGGCGGCCGCGCCGGGCCCTCCAGACGAATCCGGCTGGAAATATGCAAGACGCCGTGCTCGCGAGGGTCGATGCGACGTGGATCCCCCTCTCCAGGAATCATCGCGGGGGACTCGGTCGCTTCGAACGCAACAGAGACCGACGGGGCGGGTCGAACTACCATGACGACACGGAAACGACTGTTTTGGCGCAGCATGTGCCTGGTGGCGGGCGTGGCTCTCGTGCCCGCGCGCTCTCTGGGACAAGAACGAGTCTACACCTCGAATGAGGACTTCGATCGCGGCACATCCGTGCGCGTGAACGACACTGACGTGCCCGATCAACTGCAGCTGGATTCGCACGTGCTCGAGTTCCCGTTCGTCTGGGTGGTGAAAACCGGACGCAAGACGATCGTTCGCATCGATGCCAACTCCGGGCAAGTCCTGGGCGAGTATCGCACGGCGCCGGACGGGCATTCGGGCAATCCATCGCGCACCGTGGTAGACGGTGCCGGCAACGTCTGGGTCGGCAATAGCAGCGAGGGCGCGGGCGGTCGCGGCAGCGTCGCCAAGATCGGGCTCGTCATTGGCGGCACTCGCGGCCGCAAGAATCTGGATGGCAGCTTCACTCCGGACGCGGCCGGGGCGTATTTGGCTCCGCCATTTCTCCACAGCACAGCCGTGGATCGTGATGGGGATGGATTCATTCGCACTTCACGCGGGCTCGGCACCGCGATGCTCTGGCCCGATCAGGGCGATGGGCTCGGTGGGCCGACTGCTGAGGTCCAGGACGCCGAAGACGAGTGCATCTTGCTCTATCAACGCACGTCCGCCACCGACATCCTTCATCTCTCCCTCGGCGTCGATGGCCGCATCTGGGCTGGCGGGTTCCAGTCCGCGCCGACAGGATTCGACGTGCTCGATCCCGCGACCGGAGCCATCCTTCAGAGCATGCTGCTCACGTGTGGTGGCTACGGCGGCGTGATCGACGCCCAGGGCGTGCTGTGGTCGGCCTCCTTCAACCAAGGCACGGTGCAGCGTCATGATCCGATGTCGGGGACTTCGGCCTGCGTGCCAGTGCCAATGGCCGCCGGAGTCGCCGTCGATGCGCAAGGCTACGCCTGGTGCAGCATGTGGAACCGCAACTCAGTGGCCAAGCTGACACCGCAGGGGAGCATGGTCGCGGGCTTCCCGAAGCAGACGGGCGGTGGCGATTGCTTCGGCATCGCCATCGGGCAAGATGGCGACGTCTGGGTCGCCAACAAGCGCACCAACGACGTCTCGCGTCTCGACGCTGCCGGCAACGTGCGCAAGCGCATCGCCGTCGGCTTGGCGCCGACGGGGGTCGCGGTGGACATCCGCGGCCGCATTTGGGTCGTGAATCAGAACACGCACAACGTCGTGCGGATCGATCCGCAAGCAGGCACCGATGGTCTCGGGGCCATGGACCTGGCGGTGGCATTGGGTACCGGTGCGTCGCCGATCGCCTACGGTGGCATGACCGGTTGCGTGACCGTGCGCGAGGTCGAAGCGTCCGGGAGCTGGACGGTCGTCGTGGACGGAGAACATGACGAGCTGAATTGGAGTCGCATCGCTTGGACGTGCAGTGAACCAGGCGCGAGCCGGATCCAAGTGGACGTGCGCACGGCCGAGCAGGAAGCAGACCTCGAGCTCGGCGCGTGGGTTCCCGCGACGAATGCAGCCGACCTCGAGAGCACCGGGCTCGCAGGCCGGTTCCTGCAACTCCGCGCGCGCTTCGAGGCCGACCTCGGCGCCCGGCTCTCGCCGGAGCTCCATGAAGTGCGCGTGGCAGCGGTAGTCGCCGAGGCCAACGAAGCACCGGATTGCGCCCAAGCGACGACCAACGTCCAGATCTTGTGGCCACCGGATGGCCGCATGGTTCCAGTCGAGATCACCGGCGTGGCCGAGCCCGATGGTGATGCCATGAACTGCCGGATCACACGCATCATGCAAGATGAAGCCGTGCGCAGCGACTTCGGCGCCGATGCACGCGGGATCGGCAGCGCCATGGCGTACTTGCGCGCAGAGCGGGATGGCTACGGCAACGGCCGTGTCTACACGATCCTGTTCGAAGTGGACGATGGCCGCGGCGGCAGCTGCGAGGGCAGCGTCACCGTGTGCGTTCCGCACGACATGGGGCGGGGCCATGCTTGCGCCAACGATGGCATGCTCTTCGATTCGACGCTCGGGGGCGAAACTCTCGACGCCGACAACTATCCGAATCCTTTCAATCCGCAGACCACGATCCGCTACAACCTACCGGCGGCGGCGACGGTCCAACTCGTCATCTACGACGCGCTGGGCCGGCGGGTGCGCCAGCTCGTCGGGTCGTATCGGCAAGCCGGGATGCAGACGGCGCGCTGGGACGGCCTGAACGAGGCAGGAATCTCGGTCGCGAGCGGTGTTTACATCTATCACCTGAGTGCCGGCACGCAGGAAGTCTCTGGACGCATGCTGTTGTTGAAGTGAGCCACCTCGGAACGTTCGGGTGTCAGGCCTGGGCGATGCCGTTGCGGATGGCGTAGCGCACCAGGGTCGCGGTCTCGTGGATGTCCAGCTTCGACATGATGCGTGAGCGATGCGATTCGGCGGTCTTGACGCTCACGCCGAGGATGGCCGCGACCTCTTTGGTCGATTTCCCTTCGGCGACCAGCTGCAGGACCTGGCGCTCGCGTGGACTCAGGGGATCGAGGGGCATCTCTGTCTTGGAACGGTAGGCATGCACCACGGTGCGTGACACATCCGGGCTCAGGTAGATCGCGCCGCGCGCGACCTCGCGAATCGCCTGTGCCAGCTCGTCCACCGCCTGCGTCTTGAGCACGTAGCCGCTGACCCCGGCACGCAAGGCTTCGAGCACGTATGGATCCTCGGTGTGCATCGTGAGCAAGATCACCTTGAGGCTGTCCGAACTTCGCAACATCTCGCGCGCAGCGTCCACGCCGTTCAATGCCGGCATGGCGAGATCGAGAATCGCGACATCCGGATGTTTCTCCGCGGCGAGAAGGACGGCCTCCCGTCCGTCGATGGCCTCGCCGACCACCTCGAACCCCGCGCGTTCGAGCAGGCTCCGCAGCCCCTGACGCACGATCTGATGATCATCCGCGAGCAGAACTTGTAGAGACATCGGCTTCCTCCAGAGGAATGTCGATCTCGAGCATCGTGCCGCGACCTGGTGCGGAGTCGATGGTGAGATGTCCTGCGAGCGCGTTCAGCCGCTCACGCATGCTGGTCAATCCCAGGCCAGGTTTCATCCTGCCGCCGGCGGCGATCGCCTCGAACCCCTTGCCATCGTCGCGGACGTTGCAAGTCAATCGTCGCGGCTCGCGCCGCATCGTGACGCTCACGCGAGTCGGCTGTGCGTGGCGTGTGGCATTCGTCAACGCTTCTTGTATGACCCGGTAGACCGCGGTCTCTACCTTCGGCGGCAACCGCTCGCCACGTGGGCCTTCGACTTCGATCGGAATTCCGGTGCGTGCAGTCACGCCTTGCGCCAGGAACTCGAGTGCCGGCACCAGGCCGAGGCTGTCCAGAACGGGGGGGCGGAGCTCGTGCGACAAACGCCGCAGCTGCTTCTCGACACCGTCGAGCAACTCACGCACCTCCTGCAAGCGCCCGCGGAGCCGAGGGTAATCGCATGCCACCTGATCGAGCGCCAAGTACACCGATGCCAGGAGCTGCGCGGCGTCGTCGTGCAGAGCTTGGGCAATGCGCCGCGCCTCCTCCTCGAGCATTTGATTCAGGCAGCGCAGCGCGGTGATTGCCTCCTTGATTTCTCCCTGAACCATCTCGAATGGCGACAAGGTCTCGGTTAGAAAGACCTGCGCCGCGGCCACGAGCGGGGTCAATTGACCGCGATGCCCATTGTGTTGCAGCGCCTGCTGCAGCGCCTGATGATGCAAGGACACCAAGTCGAGCAAGCTCGTGCCCTCGGCCATGGCCCGGCGTCCGAACTCGTAGGCGCGTTGCAGAGCCGGCTCCCCCTCTCCTGCGAGGTGCTGTGCGAGCGCGGCGTTGTACTCGGCAGACAGGCTTTCGGTCACGATACGACCTCCCCGAAGCGTGCGAGCAGAACCAATGCATCGTCGGTTTTCAGTCCATGCCGGGCCAGGATGCCTTCGGCCAGGGGCTGCAGGCTCTGACTCGGGTTGAGGTCGCGTTCGAAGTCTCCGCCGATTCCGTCGGTGGCGAAGACGAGCGTGTCACCGGGCTGAACGGGAAAAGTCGAGACATGGAGCGCCGGCAAATGTCCGCCCACCACTCCGCCTCGGAGCAGTAAACGCACCGGCTGGATGCCGTTTCCCATCACTGGGCGCATCACCAGACCCACCACGTTTCCAACCCCGAGCCAAGTGATCGTGCCTTCCTTGGCCTGGAATTGGGCGAGACTCATGACCGCGCCGCGCGTCTCGCGCAATGCAGCGTGGCAATGGTTCACCAGCGCGACGATGGGCTCCTGCGCGCGGCGTCGCAGGATGCGGATGGCGATCTTGGCCGCCGCAGAGGCGTCCTGACCGTGACCCAACCCGTCCACGACTGCCAGGAGCGCTCCTGTGGACAGCTTGCGCACCAAATGGTGATCGCCCGAATCCGTCTGACCCGGCAGTGTGCGCTTCGCGGCCCACCATTCCATGTCGACGACCTCAGGGTTTCCATTTGGTGATCGTCACCGTCGTTCCCTCACCGACCCTGGAAAAGATCTCGAAATCGTCGACCAGCCGGCGCACGCCTGGCAAGCCGAGCCCCAGGCTGCCGGAAGTGGAGTAGCCGACCTGCATGGCACGCTCGATGTCGGCGATTCCGGGCCCGTCATCGCGGGCGACGACGCGGAGGCCTTTGCGGCCATCCGTCTCGAGCACTTCCAGAATCATCCATCCCGGCCTGGCGTAGAGCAGGATGTTGCGCGCCAGTTCGGAGATGACGGTCGCGATCACGGTCTGATCGCCGGTGGACAAGCCGAGCTGCTGGGCGAGCGCACGCCCATTCTGGCGCGCAACCAGGATATCCAGGTCCGACTGGATCGGAACGGTCGGCTCTTCCTTCGAGGCGGCCGGGCTGCGATGCTCGATCGACCCCGCTACCTCGGCGAACGCGCGCCGTGGGGATTTCATCGTGCACGCGCGGCGCCATCGGCCCCGCGCTTCTTGGTCCGTTGATCCAAGAAAGTGAGTCCCCCTTCCAGGTCGAGCGCCGTCGTCACCCCCTGGAGTGTGAGCCCGAGCTGCACCATGGTGAACGCGACCTCGGGTTGAATGCCAACGATGACGGTTTCCGCGCCACGCAGTCGGATCATCTGCGCGATGTCGCTCAGAGTTCGGGAGGCGAAGCTATCCATGACGTCCATCGCCGTCACGTCGACGATGACGCCGCGGGAGCGCAGACGCCCGACCTTTTCCACCAGGTTGTCTCTCAAATGCAGGAGATCCTTGTCCGTGAGGGCTGATTGGACACTGCCGATCAGGTAGGGTCCTTGTTTGAGAATCGGGACTTCCACGCGCGGCTCCCGTCAGTCGGTGCTTTCGACCTTCTCCACTGGGATGACCTTGTAGCCCAAGAGCCTTTCGGCTTCCTCGATGCCGCCCTGGAGGTCGCCGACGGTGTTCATCTTGGCGAGATCGACGCCGATGTTCACCAGGGTCTGGGCGATCTCCGGAGACAGTCCGGTGACGATCACCGTGGCACCGAGGAGGCGGGAGGCCTCCACCGTGAGCACGAGGTGGTTGGCGACGTTCGAGTCCATTGCCGCCACGCCCGTGATGTCGATGACCACGACGCGCGCGCGGTTGGTCCGAATTCCGCGCAGGAGCTGTTCCGTGAGCTGTCGGGCGCGCTGCGGGTCGATGACGCCGATGATCGGCAAGATCAGCAGGCGTTCGCGCACCTGCAGCACGGGGGTCGAAAGCTCGCGAATCGCCTCCTGCTGCTCACGGATCGTACGCTCGCGCTCCTGCACGAAACCGACGGCCACGGTTGTGGCGATGCGGTTGGCGGCGGGCTCGTAGGCGTCGAGAATGCGGTTCAGCTTCTCGAAATCCGCGTGGTAGCGCGCGAAGAGGGAGCGTGCCAGGACATCGCGCAATAGCAGCACGATGCCCACGACCTCGTCTGTTTGCACGCCACGGGGGATGATGCGTTCCGACAAGTTGCGCGAGTACGCCTGCAGGGCTTCGAAAGTCCCAGTTTCCAGGGCCTCGACGTAGTTGTCGTAGACGGAGGTCGCCTCGGCGAACACCTCGTCCTTGCTCATCGCCGTCAGCAGCTTGGCCTCGGTGATTCTCCGTGCCCACTCCTCGCGCAACTGCGTGCGGTTCTGCCGCAGGTGGGCCACGAGCTCGCGCAATAGTCCGGCGGTCGATTCGGCAAGGATGGGGGGGATGGTGTCCAGATTCGTCATCTTTTGCATCTTGAATCTCCCGTCCGCAGCAATGATCGGTACATGTCTTGGCATACGTCTCCCGGCGGATGTTCGCGGCGCGCCCAGGAGGCACTACGCCGCATTCCGAATGGCAACGAGACCCGGCTGCCTGCTCACTGCTCTGTATCGGGCGAATCCCCACTGATCCTGCAGATGGAACCATTGAAGAGATCCCGAATTCCATCGGGTGGAACCACCGGAATCATGCAAGAGTTCTCCTGATCCACTCGGCCGATGGCATAACGAGAAGGAAGCGATGCGTCGCTGCTTGGGGGGACTGGTCCAGTAGATTTGGCCGCATCCGAGATTCGATGCGGAAGACGACGCGGTGACGCTCAGGAAATACGCCACCTTGGAGCGGACCCTTGGTGGTGAGATCTTCCTTCTCGTTGGGTCCGCGGGGTTGGGTGACCCATCACCGGATCACCTGGTTCCTGTTTGTTTTCCGTGGGCCAGTCCGGTTGTGGTTCTTGGAGACTTGGGCATGGACTGGCCCACGGATCAGAAGGCTGCGCGATTTGCGCCTCGCCTTCCTGCGGCTCGAGGGATCTTGCCCCCTACCTGTACACGGAACCCCCCGGGGCGGGGACTCACGATCGCTCGAACCACGTACACGTTCTCGACGATTCCAGTGAATCGAGGACGAAACCCTCCCTCCGACCATGCTGCAGCACAGCACGATGGCATCCCCCGCCTCAGCCCCAGCAACTCGCAAAAGGGAGCGTCAGGCCTCGATTCTCGCCTGCCCGACCACCTCGCGGTCGAGCGTTTCAAGACCACGATTCAACGAAAACCATCATATGGACAGCACGAGAGCGGTTGAATCGGGTGGTTACCTGATTCCTAGGGACAAAAACACCGGAGTCGCCGACATCCAAAAGGAGCGCCATGCGACGAGGTGCCGTCCGAGCATCCAAGCCCCTGGGGCCCTGGCGGCGGAAAAAACGGTCTCCGAGTGGCAGATCGGCGGCTGGGAGAGTAAAATTACGCACGATGGAGACCGAACCACCGACCACAGGCTCGGGGCTTCCGCTCAAAAGGGGGTAGGGAATGAGCCGATCCGCCGTTCTCACCACTCTCGCCGCTCTTGCGAATCTTCTCCTCGCCTCGCCGCTCGCGTTCGCGCGGCCCCAGCCTCGAACGACTGAATGGGCCGAGCCCGAGGTGGAAGTCGACGTCGTGGGAGACGTCGAGGGCACCGAACCCACGGCGCGCAAGGCGCAACAGGACACCACCTGGATCGCCTCGTGGCCGTTCGAGAGTGGAAGCCCTTGTGTCCCCACCGGTTGGACGATCGTGGACAACCGCGTGATCAACGACGGCACCGTCTACTGGCACATCGAAGCCGGCTACAGCTCGTCCACGGGGATCGCTGGCAACGCCGCTGCGATGGGCGCGCACGACAACGGCTGCTGCGTGGACCCGGACGGCTACGGCAACGATTGGTACCAGGCGATCCGGGCGCGATACACCGGCTCGGCGACCCTCTCGCTCGATTACATGGTCGACACGGAACCCGCGTTCGATTTCCTGCAGGTCGAGAGCGACTCCGGTTGCGCCTCGTTCTCGCTCGTCGATTTCGATGTCGACCCGGGCCGATCGGCAAGAGAGTTTCGCAACCTCGAGTTCCAGGTCGATGACCTGGACAACGATGGGGAATGGGTCGAGCAGCCGCTCATCGACTACGGTTTCGGTGTCCACTGCCTCTACATCGTGTTCATTTCGGATGTGGGCGTCAGCCCTTGTGATGGCGGCCTCGTGTCGTCATTCGGGGAAGGCGCCATCGTCGACAACATCGTGATCGTCGATAACTCGGGAACGCGCACCGAGAACTTCGAGGACGGCCTTCTCGACGACTTGGGGCCGGGCGCTCAGTTCATGAATCTGCATGACAGCGTGCCGTTCGGCACATGGGCACGCCTGTTCAACCACGTGACGGACAACGATGTGTGTACGGAGAACAAGACATGCTCTTGGCTGTGGAGCGACAACACGACGCCCACGCTGGCCAACGATCCGTCGATGGCCTTCGGACCCGGCACCTTCGTCGTGCGCAACTGGCTGGACGAGAGCCTGATCAGTCCCTGGGTGAGCTTGGCGAGCACGCCGGCCGCCGCCGCGACCGTGATGCGTTTCCGCCGCTTCCCGGGCAACTTCTTTACCCAGAGCCGCATCGTGCAGAACTGGTCGGTGCGCGGCAGGGTGACGATCGACCAGTCCAAGTGCCTTTCGACATGGGGGCACTCGCTGCAGTGGAACTCGTTGTCCTTCTTCGGCTGGCAAACGGTGACCGTCGACCTGACGCCGCATTTCGATCCTGTCTCCGAAGACCTCCAGGTCCAGTTCCGCACCTCCGACTGGCAATGGATCGCAGGCGCCACCGAGCCGCCTTTGTTCCGACCAGGGCCTGGCCCGTACTTGGACCACCCGCGGATCGGGCGCCGGATTCTGTCCGGTCCGGTGATCGACGAAGGCATCGATGCGCGTTCGCAGGCACAGGACGCGTTCCCCGGCGTCGACGACAGCGGTCCCGGTTCGGGCCCGCAGTTCGAGCCGACGACCGATCGCTTCGGCACCGTCCCATTCTCGGAAGGCACCGAGCTCGGCATCAACAAGACGAGCCCAAATCTCATCATGGGGGACTCGATCACGATCAGCGTGCAGGGTCTTCGCCCGGGTGGGGAGACTGTCACCTCCGTGACCTTTAGCGGCGCCATCGTGTCGGGACCCCACATGGGCAAGGCGCCACCCCCGCACGTCGTCGGGGCCAACGGCTTCTTCACCTTCCAAGCCGACAGCTCGCGCGCGACCTCTGGTGCCGCGTTCGTCGACCTCTACTTCGTCGATGTCGACGACACATATTTCCGCGGCGGGGACGTGCTGCACTATTTCTGGGCAGCCACCGACGCCGGCGGAGGCTTCGCGACGGATCCGGTCGGCATGAATGCGATGCCCACCTCCGTGGCGCAAGCGCAGCAGGTGACCGGCGGGATCCTCGAGGTCAGCTTCTTGCCCAAGATCAATTGGGCGGCGAGCTATTTGGCGGCGATCGGGGCCAGCCCCAATGGCGACATCAACCCGACCGCCGGCCAGATCGCGGCCTCCAGCCAGGCCAGCTGCATTCTGTATGTCAACAATGTCAATGCCAGGCGTCTGAGCGGGAAGGTGAACCGCACGTCTTTCATGTATGCGCTGGACCGGCTCGGCTACGAGGGCAAGTACGACGTCTACGATCACACCGGCATGGGGAACACCAACAACCAGCTCGCGGGCCGGGCAACCGTCCAACAGGCTCAGGGTTACAACCTGATCGTGTACGACAACGGCGATGGGACGCCGGGCCGTCCGCTGCTGCCGAATGGCGTCAACATCGATTCCGAGAAGATCGACCAGGCCTCCTGGTTCCGCAACTGGCTGAATCAGGGAGCCGCTTCCGAGGCGCATTTCGCCACCTTGTGGATCATCGGCTCGAACACCACCGAGGAGCGCGGGACCGACGCCTTGATCGCAACCGACATGGGAGTCAGCCTCGTTGCCACCGACCAACTCCTCGACGTCAACCCCACGGTGAACGGGATCACGAGCTTCGTCTTCGACCAGGGGATCGGCACGTCGAGCCAGGCCTTCACCGGCGATCTGTATCTGCTCAACGGCGGCTGCCCGGTGGTGCGGAACTACGACGCACTGGGGAACGCCGGCAGTGCGATCCGTACTCACCAATACACGGATCCGTCCAAGCCCGGCGTGACCCGCGGTGCCATCGTCATGAACCGCAACAACTCGGGGGCATGGAACACGATCATGCAGTCGCATCCATGGGGCGACATCCGCGACGACCCCGGAGTCCCGGAGACGAATCCACCGGAGCGGATCCTGCTCACCAAGATCCTGAACGGCGCCCTGCCGCTCGGCTGCATCAGCACGTCACCCCCCACGGACACGGGGGATCGCGACGGATTGGATGTGCCGCGCGCCACGATGCTGTACCCGAACGTGCCCAATCCGTTCAACCCGACGACACGGATTCGCTTCGACCTCGCCGAAGGTGGCCGCGTGGTTCTGCGGATCTACGACGTCGCTGGCCGGCAGGTGCGCAGCCTCCTCGACGAGGACATGGCCGCCGGTCACGACCGGAGTGCGATGTGGGACGGCTTGGACGACGACGGCCAGCGCGCCGCGAGCGGTGTCTACTTCTACCGGCTCGACGCGGGCGGCAAGAGTCTCACCCGGAAGCTTGTGGTGATGAAGTAGGCGTTACCACACGATCGATCTCCTTGCCTGAAGCGTTGCTCGTGGCCCCGCGCCGCGCCGGCACGAGCGGTTTCGGCGGACGCTCCTCGCGCGCGCTCCTGCGCGCTCGTCGCTCGGCACGGGCGCTGCTCGGGCATCCATGCCCTCGCGGGCGCGCCCGTGACGCCGCCGAAACCGCTCGTGCCGGCGCGGCTCCGGTTCAATTTCGGGAACTGCCGATGAAGCGATAGGCGGCGGCACCCGCCACGGCGCCCGCAATGGGCGCGATCCAGAATAGCCATAGCTGCGACATCGCCCAGCCTCCGGCGAAGAGCGCTACTCCGGTGCTGCGTGCGGGGTTCACCGACGTATTGGTCACGGGAATGCTGACGAGGTGAATCAACGTCAGGCCGAGGCCGATGGCGATGGGCGCGAAGCCCTGGGGTGCGCGGGCATCGGTGGAACCGAGAATGATCATGAGGAACATCGCAGTCATCACGATCTCGCTCACGAGCGCCGCGAACAATGAGTATCCGCCTGGCGAATGCTCAGCGTAACCGTTCGCCGCGAAGCCGGCGCTCGCGTCGAATCCGGTCTTGCCGCTCGCGATGAGGAAGAGAACGCCGCCAGCGACGACGGCCCCCAGAACCTGTGCCAGGATGTAAGGCACGAGCTTGTTGACGCCGAATCGTCCCCCGGCCCACAGACCGATGGAAACCGCTGGGTTGAGATGGCAGCCGGAGATGTGCCCGATGGCATAGGCCATCGTCAGTACGGTGAGTCCGAACGCGAGCGACACGCCGACGAGGCCGATCCCCACCTCGGGAAATGCCGCCGCGAGCACCGCACTGCCGCATCCGCCCAGGACCAACCAGAATGTGCCGAAGAATTCCGCGCCGAATTGTCGCATCGCATTGCCTCCCTGATCGCTCGATCCAGAGCATGGCCCGCGGAGATCCGCATCCAGCTTGGATGATGGACCGGCGAGTCGTTGCCTTCAAGGTGAGTTTCGCGCGGGGCCCGAAGGGCTCACAAAGTGAACCACTTGTTGATCTTGAACAGGAAGACGTTGTAGGGGTGGACGTCGAACAGGCCGTTCAGGTCGTTGCTCATGTGAAAGCTGCCGACCGGAACCTCGTCGCTGCGCGACTGTTGCCAGACCAGGAACATCGTCGATCCGGGTTGGAACTCCCATCGGACGACGAGATTGGAATTGAAGTCGCGGAAATTGAAGTCGGGATTGTCGATCGAATAGTCGACGGTTCCATCACGGTCCTCGTCGACGGCATACGAGTTGCTGGCGCTGTCGTAGCTGATCTCGTTCTCGGCGAAGGTATGGTACCGATCCGTGAATGCGGCGGCATGCGGCTCGGTGATGCGCTTGTAGGCATCGTAGGATCCGGCGGCGACGAACGGCTGGCCATAAAATTGGATAGTGAGGTTCGGCGTGATCGTGTAGTCGATGCGGGCGGTGATGCCGAACGTCTCCTGCTCGAGCCGGCTGAACAAGTAGCGCGCTTCCGACGCGAAGCTGCTTTCCTGGACGTATTGCAATTCTCTGTCCTCGGTGGAGTAGAAGGGCGACAGCGTCAGCCGCAGCGCGTTCTGGGGCAGCCAGGAGAGGTCCACCCAGCCTTCGCGAAAGTCGAAGTGCGCCTCGTCGCCGTTGCCCCAAGAGCCGCCGAAGCCGCCGGAAACGCGCCGGCGATAGTCCGTGTTCACCCAGAAGTTGGACCACCAATCCCCGGGCCAGAGGGAGGAAGGGCCGCCGCGTAGTGCGTTGTTCGACTGCTGTTCGAAGGTGCGCGTCAGACCGGCACCGGCCGACCAGCTGCTGGTGAACTCCATGTTGAAGTTCGAGTTGACCTGCTGCGACAGGGCGTTGCCGCCGAAGTCCCAGTTCAGCCACTGGTTGCCGTTGATGCCGATGCGCCGGAAGATGCTGAACGGATTGCGGGTCGCCCAGCCGACCCAGGAGAACTGATTGACCTCGTCGGCGCGCTGCATGAAGCCGAGGTCGTTGATCTCGAAGCCGGGCGAACGCCAAGCGGCGCCGGTCTCGAAGCGAAACCCGGCCCCGGTCACCTTGCCGAACCGGGCGGAGCCGGCGTAGCCGCCGAGCGACGTGCGTGTGGTGTCCAGCGACTCGTAGTCGTTGTCTGGCCTCTGGTAGTAGCGCGCCGAGGACGTCTGAGTCCGCAGCAGCGCCTCGGTGCTGCCCTCGACCCAACTCGCCGCGCCGTTGAAGGCCGCGTACCACACCCTGTTCTTCCACGAGTGATAAAGATCGAGGCCGCCGCTGTAGGCCGCATCGTGGAGCGACCCCAAGCTCGGGTCGTTGATCTTGCGGTGCGTGGCCGTGACCATGCCGCCGACACGAGACTCGCCCTTTCTGATGTCCTTCTGCAACCGGCCGAGAAAGAAGTTCGAGAGCGGCTCGACGGTCTGGGAGTGCTCGCTGGTCGAGGAGGAGATGTCGGCCTTTTCCTCGGCCGTCACGGTTTCCAGAATGCCGACGGAGAGGCCGCCCTGCGACTTCCCCGTCATCTTCGCCGCCGCGATGATCGATGTGTTCTGCGGCGCATCGGAATACTCGCCGTCCTCCAGCTCGGCACTTCCCTGCGGGCGGCGGCCGATGCGCCGCGAGTAGAACAGGTTGTCGCGCGTGAAGTTGCCGCCGGCAATCGAGGGTGCGAGCTGGAAGTTGGTGATGCTCTTGCCCTCGATGAAGAACGGGCGCTTCTCTTCGAAAAAAGTCTCGAAGGCGGTCAGGTTGATCACCGAGGGATCGGCCTCCACCTGGCCGAAGTCCGGGTTCACGGTGAAGTCGAGCGTCATGTCACCGGTGACGCCGACCTTGCCATCCAACCCGACCTCAGCGGCGCCTGCCGACCCGTCCTGGTACGGGTCGCCGGGCACGGTTTCGTAGCGCTCGCCGCGGGCGAGGGCATAGGGCAGGAGCTCGACGTAGCGGCGGGATTGGATGCCCCGAATGCCACGCAGCTCGCCGAAACGGCTGACCCACCCTGGATCGTCCTTCGACTTGGGCTGCCACAGCGAGCGCTCCTCCTTGCGGAAGAATCGGCGCTGCACCTGCAGGCCCCAGACTTGTTCGTCGGTGTCGGAGAACCGCAATTGGCTGAAGGGGATGCGGATCTCCGCCGTCCAACCCTCGCCGTCGATGTGCGTGGCCAGCGACCAGATCGGATCCCAGTTGCCATCCCAGTTGTTGCCGTCGTCGGAGATGAACTCGTCGCCGCGAGTCCCCGACACGCTGGAGGTGAACGAGAATCCCGTGCGCAGATCGTGGTAGCTGTCGATGTTGACCTCGATCCAGTCGCCCGGGAACTTGTCGCGGCGCGTCAGGTAATCCGCGATTCGTTGCGGCTCGCCATCGTACGCCCGATAGGCGATGTAGAGCGCCTCTTGGTCGTAGATCACTTTGAAGGCGGTTTGAAAGGTGGGAGCCGCACCCTCGGTGGGTTGCCACTGTACGAACTCGGAGGTCCATTCGACGAGCTGCCAGCAGGCCTCGTCGGGAACCCCGTCGATGCGCGGGGACTCGGTCTCACAGGCCCGGGTGTTGTAGACGCGCCGCTCGATTTGCGCCTCTGCGACCGGGGCGACGAGCGCTGCCGCACAAGTCAACTTGATCCATGACAACCAGTTATGGGGCATGAGTGTTTCTCTGGCCGCGGCGCATCCGGCGCCAGCCGGTGGTTTCGGCGCTCCGGTTGTTGAATCCGACACCAGCATTACGCACCGGCGGGATCCGAGTTGCAAGGCTCCGGTGCCTGGAAACGCGGGGGTCGGTGAATTGCGGCCGGCAAACCGCAGGATTACCCTCGGGAACAAAGGTCCCGGGCCGACCCAGCCGATTCTCGGAGATGCCATGCAGCGCGTGATGATGTTCGTGGATGGGAATTGGTTGTACAAATGCACCCCTGCATTCGGTCGCTCGTTGGGCAAGCCCTGGATGAAGATCGACTACGAAACCTTGCCCATCGTCCTCGTCGAGGCCTTGAGCCGGCGCGCTCATTCCGACCTGCACTTGGTGCGGAAGCACATCTTCCTCAGCTACCCGACGAATTACGCGGAGGTCGACGAACCCGAGGTCAAGACCGACACGTTCGTCTACAGCATGAAGGAGCGCTACTACGACGTGACCGAGCTGCCGATCGATTACAAAGGACGGCGGCTGAAGGCCCGCGACCGTGACCCCGACGACGACTTCAGCCCGCGCGAGAAGGGCAACGATGTCGGTCTCGCGAGCGCCATGCTGTACTACGCTGCGATCAACTCCTACGACATCGCGCTCGCCGTCATCGGGGATCTCGACTTCAAGCCCGCACTGCAGTATGCGCGCTTGCTGGGGAAACGAGTCGCCATCGCCAGCATCCGCGCCAACTGCGCCCAGGAATATGCCGCAACCGGGACGCAGGACGGGGTGAAGGACTTCGAGACCCTCTGGCTCGACGAGATGGCCGAATCCATCGAGTACATGGATCAGAAACCGGATGCCGGGCGTGGTTGGAAGCTGTGGCAGCGTCAGCCTGAGCCGGCCAGGCTGCGAATCCCCGATCTCACCGTCCAGGAACAGCTGGTGGGTCGGGTGAAGAACGTCGTCGCCAACGAGGGTTACGCCTTTCTCAGCGTCGAGGGACGCGGCGATTTCTACTTCCGCGAGCGCGATCTCGAGCCCGGCGTGCAGCTGCAGGATCTCGCCCTCGGCGACCTGTTCGACTTCGAGGTCCTGCGCCCCCCCACGGTCAGCAAGGCCGGCGCCGCCAAGAACCTGCGATCCCATCGCGAGCAGGACACACAGCCGGCGTCGGAGTGAGCGGGTGAGCCGGAGCGCGTGAGTCCGGCGCAACACGGGGTCTGGCGCGGGCCGGGCTCTCTCCGCTCAGAGAATTCGTCCGAAGTCATCGCCGGCGCCGAGGCGCCCGCCTCGGGAATGCGGCAGCCGGACCAGCGCACCGCGTCTGAGCTCGTGCACTTCCTCGCCCAGCGCCGAGTGGCGGCGCAAATCGCGCTGCTGCGCGTCCCACTCGCTGCGCTGCGACGATTCGTCGCACGTGTCGAACCGGGTGCGCCCTTTCTCGCGGCGGACTTCACTCACGACACGTGCCGCGACCGCATGCTGCGGCACGAGCTGCTGCTTGGAGACGGCGAGAAACGAAAAACGCAGCGCGTCCTTCTTCAAGCCGGCGATCTGGTCGAGATGGTGGTGGAAGTCGGGCTGGATCCAGTCCCGTGTTTCATGGCACCAGTCGCGCGTGCCGAGCAGCATCGGACACGGCCCGTTGCCAGTGCACGGCGCGAGCACGAGCCATCCCGAGGCGACGAGCGCATCACGCATCCTGTGCAAACGACGCGTCACCTCACGCGTCGCCGGCTCGACGAGGATCGCCACTCCATCCGGCTCGAGCCTCCTCTCGAGCAGAGTGCCGAGCTTGGGATCTGCGCTCGCATCCTCCGCGAGCTCGACGAGCACGTTTGCCATCAGCACGAGATCGAATGTGCCCTGGATCGGACGGGCGAGATCGACGGTCTTCCGCTGCACGGCGAGTGCTCCACTTTCGACCCACGGCCGCGCCAGATCCGTCGCCTCCCAGGCGGGATCGGAATCGATCCACAGGGCCTCGATCTCGAAGCGCGGATCCGCAAGGAGGAGACCGAGGGTGGCCGAACCGGGCCCTGCGCCCAGGTCGAGGACGCGCAGATGCGTGCGCGGCGGCCACGCCGGATAGCGCTGCTCGAGCTCCGACACGATGGCCTGGAGTTTGAGAGCGGTGAGCGGTCCATAGTAGAAGCTGTACGCCTCGGCCCGCGCCGCCGCTTCGGCCATGGGGTCGACGGACCGCTGGGCTTTCGATCGCGCGAGTGGCGTGAGCGTCGGGCGCACACGGGCGCTCCCGATGTAGGCATCCGAGATCGACTTGACCAGCGGCCCGAGCCGACGCTCGCGGCCGCCAACGCATGCGGCGAGATACGCCACATAATCTTCGGGGAGAGCGAGTCGTGTGGTCATGGCCGAGACGGTCGGCCACACACTGCGACGACCTGCACGTTGGTGCTCACGATGTCCTTGCGTTTTTGTCGACCCTCGGCCGGAGCAGGACGGATTCGCTTGCGGAGAGTATGGGATTCCTCGGCAGGTCTACCACCGCAGAATCGCCGGTGCGACAGACCGCGACGACGAGGTTGTCGCCGCGTGATCGCGCGATCGTGATGGCTGGCAACGGCCTTGACGTGCGGCGCGTTCCGGGTTTTGGCGTCGTTCATGCAATGTGATAGCGTCGGCGGCCGGCGACGCGGAAAGCATCGGTCGTGAGTGTTGCCGGCTCCATGGTGGCGTTGCATGATCGAAGCACATGAACTGGTGAAGCACTTCGGCGGCGTGCAGGCGCTGCGTGGCGTCAGTTTCCGGGTCGAGCCCGGGGAGATCCTCGGTTACCTGGGTCCCAACGGTGCCGGGAAATCCACCACGGTCAAGCTGCTGACAGGGCTGCAGCGGCCCACGGCGGGGAGCGCCCGCATCGGTGGATTCGATATCGTCCAGGAGCCACTGCGTGCAAAGCGCCTGATCGGACTCGTCCCCGAAACGGGAGCCCTGTTCGAGGCTCTGACGCCGATCGAGTACCTGCAGTTCGTGGCGAGGCTCTACGAGCTCGACTTCCGCCACGCCGATCGACGACTGCGAGAATTGCTCGAGTACCTGGTCCTGGAACGGGAAGCCTGGGACCGGCGCATGACCGGCTTCAGCAAGGGCATGAAGCAACGTGTGGTGATCGCTGCGGCGATGCTGCACGAGCCCGAGGTCCTGCTCTTCGACGAGCCCCTCAACGGCCTCGATGTCGAGGCCACGGTGCGCGTCAAGGCCCTCATCGCCGAGGCGGCAGCGCGGGGCCGCACGATCCTGTACTGCTCGCACCTCCTGGACGTCGTCGAACGCGTCTGCTCGCGGATCGTCGTCCTGTCGGCGGGCCAGATTCATTGGGACGGCCCCCTCCGCGACATCCTGGCCCAGTTTCCCGGCTCGACATTGGAGACGATCTTCCAGCAACTGACGGGATCACCACTGGCACGCGCCCCCGAGCTCACCGCCAGGGAAGTGGAGCGACCGTGAAGCGGGCGGCAGCCCAGCTCTGGGTCCTCCTGCGCCTGGCGTGGATCCTCGACATGCGAGCGGGGGGAAGGTTTCGCGGGCATTCACGCGCGCGCGGCGCGTTCGTGCTGACGCTGATCCTGCATCTTTGCATCGGAGTGGCGCTCGCCACGGGAGCGATCTCGGCTCTACCGCTCTTCCTGCGCTGCACCACCTATTTCATGGTGGCGGCGTTCTTCGTCGCTTTCCACGTCCTGGTCGAATATCAGCAGATCCTCTTCTCGACCACCGATCTCGACGTGCTCTTCTGGCGCCCGATCGGCAGTCGCACGCTCTTCCTCGCGCGTGTGCTGCACATCACGAGCCACGTGGGCCTGCTCACGACGGCATTGCTCTTGGGCCCCATGGTCGACGTGATCCTGCAGGTCGAAACGCGACGGTCCCTGGTCGGAGTCGTGTTCTGGATCGCTGGCCTCGTGCACGGCTGCGTCGCGGCAGCCCTGGTCGTGGCGGTCTACGCCTGGCTGTTGCGTGTCATCCGTCGCGATCGCTTCCAGCCGACCTTGGTGTGGATTCAGATCACGATGGCGGTGAGCATTCTCTTCATCTATCAGGGGCTCGGCCCGGTCCTCGAGTCGCTGCATCTGCAGGAGCATTCCCTCCCACGTTGGATCCACGTGTTTCCCGCCGCATGGTTCGCCCGCTTGCCGGCGAGCGTGAGCGGCAGCGTCGAGGTCGCTGGTCTCGCAGTGACAGGCGTCGCTGCGATCGCGCTCTCTCTCGGGGCCTGGGTGGCGTGGCGTGTGCTGGCTCCGCGCTTCGCCACCAACCTAGTGGAAGCGATGGCGGAAGAGAGCCCCATCCGTCTGCCGCGACCTCCTGCACGTCGTCTCTCCAAGGACAGACTGTTGAGTTTCTGCCTCGGACGCGAATCGATGCTCCGGGGCGGTTACGACTTCCTCGCGGCACACTTGCGCGGCGACCGGCGACTGCAGCTCGGACTCGTTCCGGCTTTCGCGATGCCGCTCGTCTACCTCGGCTTCGGTCTGATCCTGGGGCATGGTTGGGACCCCTACGCAAAGCCCTCTATGGCATGGGGTTCCGAGCCCGTCGGGGATGCGGGGTTCGCGCCCGGGCGAGACATTCTCGCAGGCTCCGGGGGGAGGGATCGAGCGCAGCAGTCCGAGGCCTTCGCAACCCGATCGACGCAGCGACGCACCGTCGTGGCACTCTTTGGTGCTTCATATCTGCTCGTCATGGTTTCGGTTCTCACGGTGCGCAGTCTGTCCACCAGCACCGCATGGCGTGCTGCATGGGTATTCTTCGCCGCGCCAACTCGACGATTCGATGCGTTCTATCTCGGGATCTTGGCAGCGGCGGCGATCGAACTCTTGCTGCCGGTGGCGTCGATTGCTTTCTTGTCGCTCGCGTTCACGTGGCGAGACCCACTGCATGCGGCGGCGCATCTCGCACTCCCGGTCGGGATCTCTGCGGTCAGCGTCGCGGTTCTCGTGGGCTTGGAGCCGACCGTGCCTTTCGCGCGCGAGCCCGTGCGTCACGAGAGATCCTTCAATCTGTTGGTGAGTGTCGTCATCCTCGTGCCGCTGGCGTTCATGGTGTGGGGGCAGTATGCACTGCGTGCGCACCCCTTGCTTCTCGTGCTCGCGGGATTCCTCGTCCTGCTCGCGAGCGTCTTGCCCTTCCACTTCGCTCGACGGCGTCTGCGCGTGCTGGCTCTCGACCACGCCTTCGATGCGTGAATGATCGCTGTCGCAGCAACATCAGGCGCTGTCGTTGCAACATCAGGCGTGATTTTTTGCAAAAAGGCCTTGCATGACGAGGCGAGAATGTGGATTCTCCGGACGGATTCACGCGCAAGAGATTGGACGGGAGTCATCGCCGCTCGTGTTCCTCGCAACGTGAAGGTGGTAAGGTCATCATCCGTTGCACGCCAGGATCGCGAGATCACGGTGGTCCGGAGTGGGTGGGGTCGGGTTGGGGACGCGGTCGCCGCGTTCAGGGCCGGGCAGCACGGGTGACTGGGAGGTGCTGGGAATACGGCGGAGATGCTCCCGTCTTTCTTTCTCCTCAACTTGTTCCGCGCCTGCGCTCACGAATTACGTGAAGTCGGCATGATGAGATCGCAGCGCCAATCATTCGGAATTCTCCTGTTTTCCCACACTGGAGACGCAGCACGCGGACGACGCCACACGACTTCGTCGACGGTGCCTCCTGCGAGTGCGTCGGCCTGATCCTCGATTGACACCCTCGCGAGCCGGTGCCTATACTCGGCGCCCGGCGAAGCCACTGTAGAATCAATGGCTTAGCGGAGACCCTGCCCGGGTCGAGGGGGAGCGATTGACCGCCAGCCAGGTGCGCCGCAGTCTCGCGCTGATCCTCGCTGCGGGTGGTCTGGTGCTTTCGACATGGCCCCGGCACGCGCCCGCGAAGGGGCAGGAGAGCACGAGATTCGCCACGGTCTCCTTCGATTCCGCCACGGTGACACCGCCGAGCTTCTCCCCCAATGGCGATCTGGTGTTCGACCTCGTCGAGATCTTCTACACGCTCCCCGAGACGACGACAGTCGACGTTTTTGTGACTTCAGCGGGCTCGAGCACCGTCTTGAGAACACTCGACACGCGCAGACTGCCGCCACGTGAGCGTACTCGGGTGGAGTGGCGCGGCGAGGACACGAGTGGTCTCATCCAACCAGAAGGCTCCTACACCATCCACTTTACCGGGACGACGGTGACTCAGCGCGTGCTGAGCAACGAGCGCCAGGTGCGGATCGACGTCACACCGGCGATGCCGCACGTGCTCGATGTCGCGCCGCGACGAATCGCGCCGACCGTGCCCGGGAACGCGAGCATCTTCCCGATCATTCGCATGCGCGTCTCGAGCTCAGAGCTCGAAGATCGCATTGGCGTCGCCATCCTCGATGCCAGCGGGGTTCCGCGCGACACCCTGGATCCCGAGGGTGGGTTCGCCGGCGACGGAGATTACGTCTTTCTTGGCAGCAACTTACTCGATGTGAGCTTCGACGATGGGGTCTACCAGTACCGTGCGTTCGGGCTCGACGCGGCCGGCAACGACAGCACCGTGGTCGATAGTCTCGACAAGAACACCGAAGGACCACATATCCTGGTCACGCATCCTCCCCTGCCGCGTGCGGTTCAGAACGCGGATTCTTTGGTCGGGCAGGCTACGGATCGACAGATCGTGGCGTCGATCCAGGCGCGTGTCGCCGTTGGCGGCGAGACGACGTTCGTGACCTTGTCCCCGCGCGATGCCGTCCCGAGCCCGCGCTTCAGGTTCCTTCTCGACACCAGCACGTTGTTCGCCGCCGAGGCGGTCTATGCCATTCAGCTGCATGCGACCGACGAGGATGGTGTGGAGGACAGCTTGAGGCTCAGCATTCGCGTGGATCGCACCCCGCCTCCGCCGCCCACGCCACGGCCACCACTGCCGCAAGTGACGAAATCACAAGTCCTGAGCGCAACCGTGCACGTGGATTCCCTCGACACCGCCCGAATCGTGGTGAGCGGCGGCGCCGAGACGCCGGATACGCTGTTCGCGGTCAACTCCAGCGTCCGTTTTAACCGCGTATTGAATCCGGGGTCCAACCAGCTCCGATTCGAGGCCATCGATCTAGCGCGGAACATCTCCCTTCCCACCGTCTCGACGGTCACCTGGGAAACAGGAGCCGGGGTCGCGGCGCCAGAGCGCTTCAGCGCTGGTCAGAGCATCGAGGTCAACGTCGGCGGCACACCCGCGCAGGGAGTCTTCGTGCGCGTCCTTGCCATGGACGGGAGCCTGGTCCGGACATTCGAAGATTTGAGCCCGAAGCCGCATTACGCCTTCACATGGGACCTGCGCACGCCGGAAGGGCAATCGGTACGCAACGGGGCTTATCTGGTTCTTGCACGCGTGCGGTTCACGAACGGGAGCGAAGAGCTCTACCGCACCATGATCGCGGTGGTCCGATGAGGCGGCCGAGGACTCGCATACGCGCGGTCATGACTCGGGCGGCGACGCTCGCGACACTCGCGGTGCTCGTGTCGTCATCCCATGCGGCCGATTTCTCCACCGGAGGGACCTTTCTCAACCTCGGGCATGGTGCTCGCCTCCACGGGCTTGGCACAGCCGGCATCGCACTTCTGCGCGACGACGGCGCGGCCTACTGGAATCCTGCAAATCTTGCGTGGATTCCGCACCAGAACGGCGTCACGCTCATGCATGCCGACATCCTGGATCAGATCGACGACGGGTACGACAGCTTCAGCTTCGGGCGCACCGCCGGGGAGCGCCTTGGAGATGAGAAGCAGCCGCTGCGACCGACGCGCTGGGGGTACGGCGCCTTCGTGTCGCATCTGGGCTTCACCTTCGGCTCGGGGAATGGCTGGTCCGAGAACACCTTCCTCTTCGCCGCGGCGGCTGCGCTCAGCAACTACTCGACGGTCGGCGTCGGGCTCAAGGGCTTGCAGGCGCAGAACGACTTCGAATCTGCCGATGGCGAGGGCGTGGGATTGGACCTGGCACTCACCGTGCTCGTGTTCGAGAAGCTGACGGCAGCCATCGTCGGTCGCGACGTGTGGACGCGCGTGCATTGGGAGACCTCGACTTGGGAAACGCTGCGCCCGGCGGTGACCGTGGGTGTCGAGTACCGTCCGGGGGCGCGATGGCACGTGATGGGCGATTGCGTCCTGCGCCAGAGCCTCTTGGACACGGCCGCACTGGGGGTCGAGCTGCAGCCCTACCGGGACGTGTTGTGGCTGCGAGGTGGCATCACCTCGCGCAGCCCCGGGGAGAGCCGGATCTACCCCAGCGCCGGCGCGGGCGTGCGCTTCTCCCGCCTCGTGCTCGATTACGGCGTCGCCTTCGACGACGACGAGTCGCTGGGAATCGGGCAACGCGTCTCTCTGCGCCTGATTTTTTGACCAGGAGGACGAGCTTGCGGTATTTCCGGGTCGTCGGCTTGATGTGCGTGGGATTGGCGAGCCTCGTCATGGGGGCCTGTTCCAAGGACGACCCCCAGGTGCCGCCCACGGAGGTCGTCTTCCCTGCGTCGTGGGCAGGAGTTTGGCGCGTGACATTCCCGTATCGGGACTGCACGACGGACAGCCTGCTCGGGGTCGATGTCACCGTGGATTCGATCTGTGTGGGGACGACGGTGGAAGAATTCCTCGGCATCAGGGCGGAGCAGCTGGATGTCAGATGTGTCGGGACGATCACGGATACGGAGTTCAATGCTCATTGCAGCGGACAGTCGGCCGCATTCGGACTCGAGATCACCGTCGTGGCGGATTTCACCGCTGCGCGGAACGATTCCGTTTTCACGGGCGGCGGCTCGGCGACGTTGCAATATCGATCCGGGAACTCCACAGAGACCGAATGCTATGCAGTGTCCTACGATGCCTTGCATGTGGCGCCCGCTCCGCCCGCGTGCAGCGGAACCGTGTCGTTGGCCAAACCGCTAGCGCGTGCGCTGCGCCCTCGGCGGGAGCCGAGCCAGCGACCCCATCCTTGATCTGACGTCGAGTTCCGCAACGGTCCGTGACGCGCCCCTAGCCAAGGATCAGTTCGCGCTTTCGACTCCTGTTCGCGCGCTGGTAGAGCAATTCCTGCAATCCGAGCGAAAGCGCGATGGCGCACCCAGCGACCGCATAAGGTACCCACAGCCCATTGCCGATTCGAGCCAGCACGCCTCCCAGGAACGGGATCGTCATCGAACCGAGACCGATCAGGCCTTCGTGCACGCCCGCGTTGCGTCCGCGCGCTGCCGGTGCGTGCAGGCTGTAATACAGGCTGGCGGTGTAGCAGGTGCCGAGAGCCCAGCCGAAGACGAGCGCCGAGATCATCACCCGGCCGACGTTGGCGAAGGGGAGTGTCACGACCGCGACGATCATCAGCAATTGCGGCGCGTAGAGCGGCGCACGCCGGAATCGCCAGCGTTCGGGCCGCCACGTAAGGGCTACGAACGTGAGCGCCTGTGTCAGGTACACGAGGCCGAGGAAGGTGCCGAAGGTTCGCGGGCTCCAGTCGAACTCATGGACCAATCGCGGATAGTGATGATTGAGCGTGGCCCCCAACCCGAAGGCGGCGCCGTTCGCCACCCAGGCGAGCGGCCGGAACAGGCCGGCGCGTGCATCGACTTCCACGACTGCCGGGACGGCGGACGGCGCTTTCGCTTCCGCCGGCGGCTCGAGCCCCAGGAGTGACGAGCGCGAGGGGGGCAGGGGAAGGACGAAGAACACCATGAATGCGATCGCGCTCGCCAAGGTGAAGGTGGCCGACTCGCCGAGAGCTGCGAGCACCGTCGCACCAACGAGAAACCCGCTGGCTTTCCCCATCGTCCAAGCGAGATTGAAGCGCGCGAGATTGCGTTCGAGATTCTTCGCACCCGAGAGATCGGCCACGGAAGCCTGCACACTCGGCCAGAAGGGCGACATGCTGCCACCGACGAACGGCGCCGCCAGCAACATCCATCGCCAACTGGGTGCGAGCGTCATACCGATACAGCCGAGCATGATGCCCACGCAAGAGAATCGCGCCAGCCACATTCTTGGCAAACGATCGCTCATGCGCCCGAACTTGGCTACGAGCAGGGCGTATGCGCCAGTTGACAGCGCGGCCAATGCGCCGAGTTCGAAAGGCCCTGCACCGAGCTGCAGAGCCTTGAACGGCATCGCGGTATAGATCAGATAGAGCTGGAAATCGGCGAGGAAGGCGGCGACGAGCAAGCGGCGCAGGCTCACAAGGTCGGCCGGTCCTGACACCTGTGGCGTCTTGCCTGGAGGGGGTGGCTCATCATGCAACGACTGGCCCGCCCCCTGGCTCCCGCCGCGCAGGTCTCACGACCGTTGCGGCCGCGCAATCACTGGAAGCGCTTGGCTGTCGTGCTCCCTGGTTCGACCGGCACCGGCGTCGCAGGCTTGGAGTCGGCGCGATCGGCGCCCAGTTCGAGGGCGTTGCGTGAGACATCGACGGCGCGCAAGATCTCGCCGCCGAAACGCAACTGATACACCGAGATGCCGCGAGATGGCTCCTGCTCGGCGTAGGCCCAGGTCTGATCCACACCCAGGCGATCCCCTGGGGCCACCTGGTCCGGATCACCCCATGCGACGCGAACTTGGAGACGACTCATGCCTGGCTGCACGCGGCCCGCCAGGATGGCGTCGTTGAACCGGTTGCCCGGATTGTTGCGCACATATTCATGACGCATCTGCTCGAGCTGCGGTGTCGTGTCCCGCACATATTGATACGAGTTGCAGCCCAGCGTTCCGAGCACAGCGGCGACGACGATTACAAGACACGTAGCCTTCGAGAGGCTCATGTCAAACCTCCGCTCGCGCTTCGGTCGTGCACCGCAGCGACAGACTGATCCCCGGAGGTGTCGACGTCGGGAAAGGGAAAGAATGTCCCGGCGACTTGAACGGTGTGCACGATTTGAACGTCACCGCGAATCACCTCTTGGGGGTGAGGAGACCGCTCGCCACAAAATGCTATTCCTCGGCGAGCCTGCGCGCCAGCCCCATGCACGGTCGGTGCCAGGACTCCAGGCTATCGCGTCAGGAGGAACCACACCGCGGCGCTGGTGTCGGGACCCACGCCCCGCCTCGATCCTGGCGTGCCGACGGTCGTGAAGGGCACGCTCGTTCCTTAGATACGGGCAAATCACCCCAAGAGATACAGCCAAACAACCCGAAGTGGCGGGTCATGCACCCCGGCCCGAGGGTTGGCGGGTGGGGCCTGGAGTCCGCGCATCCCGTTCGGTCGCATTCGGGACCGGAATGGAGCCAAGGGCCGGCGGCGGCAGGGTAGGTCTTGGCAGTCCGGCCCTCGGAATCCGTCTGCGCTGGCCGCCTCCTGCGCTGCTGCCACCCTGCGCTAGCTGCCAAAAGGCGCTTGTCACCCACCCGGGCCAGGTCTCAACGCAACCGGTGGATCTCGGTGTACTCGACGCGGCTCCCCTTCGTGGTCCCAATCATCCCGGTGAACTCGCTCGTCGACTTCCTCTCGAGAACCCAGCCGCTGTCGACGAGGACGAGCACCTCCGACTTGCCCTTGACGTCCCCCACGACCGTACCGGCGGGGGTCTCGAAGTTGACCTTGGCGGTTTCGACTCCGAGGATCTTCGCCGTCTTTCGATCATCCTTCTTCGACAGCTCGTCCAGGGTGTACTCCGTCTTACCGTCGATGCGCAGCTCGTCGTTGGCACTGTCCTTGTTGGGCACTTTTTGGATGTGGGTCCACGAATCCCCAGGTTCAATCGCCTGATCCGCAAAGAAGGGGAAGAACTCTTCGAGGAGGCGCGGAAGCTCTTCCTGCAGGTTGGGGGGGACGGGCGTCTGCGGTTTCACCTCGAGGACATCACCGCGTGGCGACATCCTGGCGAGCAGGGCGACGCCCTGCAGCTGTGGCTTCCGTTCCATGAGATCGTTGCCATTTTTGACACTGCCTTCGAAGTCGCTGAATCGGATGGATAACTGCAGTGTGTCCTCGTGACTCTTCTGCACCACGATGTGGACCTTGCCACCCTCGGTCGCCGTGATGGCCATGCCCTGGAAGCTCATCTCCTGTTGCACCTGCATCTTGTAGATCAGGGTATCCCCGGGCGATGGAGCCATCACGATCGTGAGCTTCTCGGCGGTTGCCGGAGTCGCGAGCAAGAGGCCGATCCAAGCGGTGCGCGCCCAGCCTGCGCGCGGTCCTCGGACCTCACTGGCGGTGCCCCGGGAACGCCGGGGGCGCGAGACGACGCCGCGAGACCGCGGTGTCGGATGCTGGGATGATCCACGAGTCATGGTGGTCCTTTCGTCGTCGGGCCGCGAGCCCGGAGCAGGACCACGATAGATGCTCGGGCGTGCACGGGGAAGCCTCGGCATGGCTGCGGCCGCCGCCCGGATGCGCCGCGCCCGCTCGTGCCGGTACCCGAAGAATAACCGATGTTCGGCTTGACTTCGGGTTCCCCATGGCCTAGATTCTCGCCTGCCACCTCAGGATTTCGGAGGAGTGAAGCATGACGCGCAATCTGCGTTTCACCCCGCGCCAGCGCCAAATCTACGACTTCATCCGCAACTACACGGCGGAGAAGGGATATCCGCCCAAACTGGACGAGATCGCCGAGCACATCGGTGTCGGAGCTGCGAGCACCGTCCACGAGCATTTGTTCCAGATGGAGAAGAAGGGCATCCTCAAGCGCTCGTACCACCAGCACCGCAGCATGGAATTGGCGGTGGCGCCGGTGGCGCCCGCGGTGGAGGTCCCGCTCGTCGGCAGCGTCGTCGCTGGGTTGCCGACGGAGTCCTATGTCGTGCTGGAGACGGTCTCCGTTCCGGCGTCCATGGTCGGGCGCGGCAAGCACTTCGCGTTGCGCGTCATGGGCGAGTCGATGCGTGACGACGACATCGCCGAGGGCGACGTTCTCGTCGTGCGGCAGACGAATCGCGCCTCGACCGGCGACCTCGTCATCGCCCTGATCGAAGGCCGCGAGACCACCGTGAAGCGCTTCTACCCCGAACGCCGGCAGGTACGCCTGCAGCCCTCGAATCGCGACATGAAACCGATTCGCGTCGCCAAGGAAGACGTGCAGATTCAAGGCATCGTGGTGGGATTGTTGCGAACCTACGCGGAAGCTTGAACCATCCCAGGGAGATGCCATGGAAACGAATGTGTTCGTGCAAGCGGTCGAAATCGAGGTCGATCTCGATCGACGCCTGCGGCGTGGCGATGCCCTGATCGTGGAAGAGCGTCAAACGGTGCGCGATGGTGAGCTGGTCGTCGCCGAGGCCGATCGCGTCGCCGTCGTCGGTCGCTTCGCCGGCGCCGAGCCCGACATGCTCGTGTATCCGCTCGCTGCGCAGGGCGGCCCACGCCGCGTGCGCCGTGAAGCGCTGCACGTCCGAGGTGTCGTCATCGGCCTGCGCTCGGTACTCTGACACGCCGCCGCGGATGCCTGCTCTTTTGGTTCGGGCGCCTCAGCGGATGCGGTGATCCTTGGTTCCGTCGGCGTCACGCGCGCGTCCGCGAGGGCATGGATGCCCGAGCAGCGCGCGTGCCGAGCGACGAGCGCGCAGGAAGCGCGCGAGGAGCGTCCGACGGAACCAAGGATCACCGCATCCGCCCCGGCACACCTCGGAGGCGAACGATGCAAGCGCTCGTGGCGCACGAGGACCGGCCGCGGCACGTTCTGCATATCAACACCGACGACTTCTTCGCGGCGCTCGCGCGCTTGCGCGACCGATCTCTGTGCGGCCGGCCGATCGTCGTCGGCAATCTCCTGAATCGCGGCAGCGTGGTCTCGGCGTCCTACGAGGCGCGGGCAGCGGGCGTGCATCCGGGCCTCACGATGCAGCAGGCATCGCGGCGCGCGCCCGATGCGAAGCTCGTCCAGGTGGACTGGGCGTACGCGCGCCGGGCGTCGCAGGGTCTGCTGACGGTGCTCGAAAGTTACTCGCCACGCGTCGAGGCCTCGTCGATGGACGAGGCGTTCGTGGATTACACCGGTTGCGAGCGTTTACTCGGGTCGCCGCTCGACGCCGGACGCCGGCTGCAGCGCGAGGTACGTGAGCGAACGGGCCTCGACATTTCCATCGGTGTGGCAGCGAACAAGCTCGTCAGCCGATTCGCCTCGTCGGCAGCCAAACGGCACAATCTACTCGACGTGCTGCCCGGCTACGAAGCGAGCTTCCTCGCCCCGCAGCCCATCGAGCGTTTGCCAGGCGTCGGCGCCGGTCGCGGTCGCCAGCTGCGCGACATGGGTGTGCCGACCTTGGGGGACATGGCGCGGATTCCGCTCGCGGTGGTGGAAGCGGTGTTCGGCGCCGCGGGCCGGCGGCTCGCCGAGGCAGCCCGCGGAATCGACCACTCCTGCGTGCAACCCGCCAGGCACCAGCCGGTGCTCGAGCAGGCGCAGACATTCGAACCGGACGTGCTGCGCTGGGACGATCTCGAGTCCAAGCTCGATGTGTTGTGCGCTCGTCTGGGCACGGATCTGCGCGCCCGAGGTTGCACCACACGGCGGCTCGTCGTCGAGCTCGAGCATTCCGATCGAGTGTGCGTACGCCGCCAAGCGACTCTCGATCCCACGCACGTGGACACGCGGATCTTCGGCGTGGCGCGCCGCACGCTCGCGGCTCTCTACGTCCGGCGCGTGCGCGTCCGCCGCCTCACGTTGCGCGCCAGTGGCCTCGCACCGGCAGCGCTGCAGCTCGATCTCTTCCGCGCCGACACGGATGTGCGCATGCGCCGGCTGTTGCAGGCGACCGACCGGGTGCGGGCGCGCTACGGCGAGGTCATCGGGCGCGGCCGTGCCATGGCCACGCCAGCCGGCAGCGCTGATGTTGCCGCACGCGGGCCGGTCGGATAGCGTGCGGTCCATGCGAATGGCTGGCACCAAAGCGGCTCCGCGCACGACGCACAACGCAACGGCGATTTCGACGGCAGCGGCGTGCGTTTGGGCACTGGGTCTCGTGATCACGACGCCGGTGTTCGCGGCGCGGTCGGGGATCGTCCTGCACGAGACCCATGCCCAATCGCAAGTGTCGGAGCTGGATACGATCGTGACCTACATCACGGCGAAACACGTGCGAGTGTCGCACCCCGGAGGTCACAGCCTGTTGGATCTCGCCGGCGATCGCATCGTTCTCATGGATCCGGCGACGCGAACGTACCGGCAGATGTCGTTGCAGCAGTGGGACGCGCGCATTCGCGAGGCTGTCGGGGACGTGGACACGAGCGAGGCCACGACCGGCGCGACCTTCACCCTCATGCCAGGGCAGACCGAGATCGCCGGCTACGCTTGCGATCGCTACCATTACTACGGCAAGAGGACGTTGCTCGGTGCCGAGGAAACGGTCGAGCAACAGATCTGGATCGCGCGCAACCTCGACATGCCCGAAGGCGCCTACTCGGCCTACCAGCTGGCATTGGAGCGCATCGAGAGCATCGGCGCCGGTGCAGTACTGCACCGGCCTGCGGGCGTGGTCCTCGCCCTCGAAACGCGCACCCGCTCCGCCGCGACGGACCGGCGTCATCGGGAGGCTGTCGAACAATACACCGTCATCCGCGTCGAGACGACGACGCTTCCCGATTCCTTGTTCACGATCCCGCGCGGCTACGCGCCCGCCGTTCTCCGCTGAAAACACAGTCGGCCACGCCGAAGATTCTCGAAACCGATCACTACCCGCGATTCGTGCTAGCGCTTCGCCGCCTTCTCGAACAGCGCCTTGTACTGTCCGTAGCCCTCTTCCTCGAGCTTCTCGAGCGGGATGAAACGCAGCGCGGCCGAATTGATGCAGTAGCGCAGCCCCGTCGGCCCCGGACCGTCGTCGAAGACGTGTCCCAGGTGTGAATCCGCGTGCTTCGAGCGCACTTCGGTGCGCGTGTACATCATCTTGCTGTCCGAGGCCGTATCGATGTTTTCCTTCGCGAGCGGACAAGTGAAGCTTGGCCAGCCCGTCCCCGAGTCGAACTTGTCGAGCGAGCTGAACAGCGGCTCGCCCGAGACGACGTCGACGTAGATTCCGGGCTGATGGTTGTCCCAGTACTCGTTGCGGAACGGGGGCTCGGTGGCCTCGTGCTGCGTCACCTGGTACTGCATCGGATCGAGTCGAGACTTGAGCTCGTCGTCGCTCGGCTTCTTGAAATCCATGGGCCAACCTTTCGTGCGCGCGGGTGTGGCCTGCGCGGTGGACGGGGTCGCGCTCGCCGCGGAGTGCTGGGCGCCGCTCGCAACCGCAGCTTGGCCGCTCGCGGAGCCGCGCGCGGAATGGCCGCCGGCTTCTTCGCCCCACAGCTCTTCGAGCCGCCGATCGCGCCCGCAACCGGTGCGATACGAATGATAGCGCTGCGGGTCCTTCTTGTAGAAGTCTTGGTGATAGTCCTCGGCGGCATAGAACGGTCCGGCCGCGACGATCTCGGTGACGATCTTCTTGTCGAAACGCTTGGAGGCCTCGATCGCGCGCTTGGACGCAAAGGCGGCTTGTTTCTGCGCTTCGCCGCGGAAGAAAATCGCCGAGCGATACTGCTTGCCGTGATCGCAGAACTGCGCGTTCGCGGTCAACGGGTCGATGTTGTGCCAGAAGACATCGAGCAAGGCCTCGTAGGAAATCTTCGCGGGATCGAAGATGACCTCGACGGATTCTGCGTGTCCCGTCGTGCCGGAGGAAACCTGATCATAAGTGGGGTTCGGCTCCTCGCCCCCGGTGTAGCCGGACGTCACGGCACGCACGCCCGCAAGCGGCTCGAATGCCGTTTCGACGCACCAGAAGCAGCCACCCGCGAAGAGTGCGACGCTCTCGCCGGGCGCGGGAGCCGGGGCTTTCCCCGCCGTGGAGCCCGAAGGCGATCCAGAACCTGCAACCGCGGGCGATCTGGAGCTGAGAAGCGCCCAAGCTCCCACCCCGGCGATCGCGATCAGAGCGACAGCGATTCCCGACCGGTTTCGACTCACGTCTGTACCTCCTCGTGCCGACGATGTGCAGAACCGCGAGCGCGCGCCGTTTGTTCCCGGCCCGCCAGCCGCTCCGCGGCCTGGGCAAGACAGGGTAGCGCACCCCGACCAGGGGCCGCCCGACCATTGGACCAAGATCCGATGCGAGGCTACGATCGCTCGTCCACACGGGGCGGCGCGGATGCCATGTCGATGCAGCCGGGGGAGTGTGCATGCGAAGGCGCGAGGGTCGCGCGAAAGAGGACAGGCCCCGGCGTTCCCGTCCGAGGTCGTCCTCGCGCTCGATGGTTCAAGCGTCACCGGCTGCCGTGCAATTCGAAGCGGCGCGGGCGGACACAGTCGATCGCGTCTACTGTCCGCATTTCGGGCCTTGCGGAGGTTGCAATCGGCTCGACATTACCTACGCGCAGGAGCTGGAGCGGAAGGAGAGTGCATTTCGCGCTCTGTTGGCTGCGGGAACACTCGCAGTGAACGACGCAATGCTTCCGATTCTGGGGGCGCAGAAGCCGCTCCTTTGGCGCACGTCGCTCAAGCTGCCTTTCGCCCGCCAAGCACGACGGCTCGTGTGCGGATTCTACGAGCCCGGCAGCCATCGCATCGTCGATTTGCAGACCTGTGTCGTGCAACATCCGCATCTGCTGGAGTTGGCGCTCGTGACCCGCGATCTCGTGCGAGAATTGCGTGTCCCCGTGTACGACGAAATCCAGCATCGTGGGGTGCTACGCCATCTGGTGGCCCGGGTGGCGAGCGGCACGCATGAAATGCTGGCCGGCTTCGTGGTCCGCGAAGCGGGGAGCCGACCGGTGCGACGCTTGGCGGAACATTTGATGCAGCGCTTGGCCCAAGCGGGTCTTGTCGGCGTGGTCGAAAACACGAATCCAGAGCGCACGAACGTCATCCTTGGCGACCGCAGCACGGTTCTCGCCGGCCGCGCTTGGATGGAGGAGCGAGCTGGCGGGCTCGAGTTTCGCACGACGCTCGCGTCGTTCGCGCAAGTGAACAACGAACAGGCCGAGGTCCTGTACGCAGAAGCCCTGCGTGTTCTAGGTGACGTACGCGAGCGTCGCATCGTGGATCTCTTCGCGGGCTATGGTCCGATCGGCCTGCGGCTAGCTCAACGCGGTGCGCAGGTAGTCGCGATCGAACGCAACCCTGCCGCGGTGCGCGAGGGCATCGAGGCGGCGCGTCGCAATGGCCTCGAAGACCGCATTCGTTTCGCTGCCGCTGCGGCAGAAGAGGGGTTCGAGATCGACGAGCCGATCGATGCGGTGATCGTCGATCCGCCGCGACGCGGGCTCACGACGCGCGTGATCGAGCGCTTGCTCGGTATGAATATGTCCACGCTCGTGTATGTCTCCTGCAATCCGAAGACCTTAGTGCGCGATCTGGAACTGCTGACGCCGGCATTCGAGGTTCGGAGTCTGCGACTCGTCGATCTCTTCCCGCGCACCGATCACGTCGAAGCGGTGGCGATGCTGCGACGTCGGGGCTGATCGCGAGAGGGTGTGGGAGCAGGTGTCAGTGTGGCGTGAAGCGCGGGCTATTCGACCAGGATCTCGTCGACGAAGATGAAGGCGCTGCCGCCGTGGCCAGGATGCCACTCCGGGATCGCGCCATAGTTGTGAGCCACGATGCGCAGGTAACGGGCTCGCACCGTGCTGATGTCGCTCACGAGATCGCGCATGACCACTCCCGACTGGGTGTCCGCGATCGCGTGCCGCAGCCGAGCCACCGATTCGTAGCTCTTGCCATCCTCGGACACGCTCACGTCGACCTCGGTCGGCATCCAGATCCATGATCCCACGTCCTGCAGGAAACCGGCGCCGACGCGATGCAACTGCTGCACGGCACCAAAGTCGACGATGGCGGTGAAGTCGGTGTCCTGGTAGCCATGCCAGGCTCCGAGACGCCAGTTCGATTTGCCGCGCAAGCCATCGACGAGCGCTTGCGGCCCACCGGCGGTGTACTGAGGGTTCGGTGGGTTTTCGATCTGTACCGTCCACGCGTTCGGCAGGCGGTGGAAGACGGATTCGACCACTGGACTGCGCTGGCCGGCCTTTTCGGCAACGAAACGTACGCGCGTGCTCTGCCGCAACGAGAGCGGCCGTTCATAGACCTTCCACCCTGCCGGCACTGCGTCTTTCCCCACCGAGCTCGCGCGCGTGTAAAGAATCCGCGCCGTGGCATCGGCGCAATCCAGGCTCACGACCAAGCTGTCGTGGAACACATCCGCTGCCGCGCGCGCGAAGGGTGCGGGGAGAACGGGATCGACGCGCGACGTGCCACGTGCACCGTCTCGTCCGGCTCCGCGCCCTGGGCGCTCGTCCGCTCCACGCCCCCAGCGGGCACCGGGAGTGGCAGCGACTCGCAGCTCCAGATCCTGGCCGCCGACGATCTCCTCGTGACGAATGAAAGCGCGGTGCAAGTCCCCACCATTCAGACGAGCGGTGTGCACGTACAGCGCAGCAGCCGGGTCGCCGCCGTTCTCCACCGCCCGAGCGCGAATGAGGAATCGCCGCCCGCGCGGCAAGTGCAAAGTGACGTCGGAGAACAATGGCGCGCCGATCACGTACTCGTTCGAGCCCGGGCACACCGGATACAGTCCCATGGCGCTCAGCACGTACCAGCTGGACATCTGGCCGCAATCTTCGTTGCCGCACAGTCCCGCGGCACCCGTGCCATACAAGGTGTCGAGAATCTGGCGCACGCGCGGCGCTGACCGGTCGGGTCTGCCGGCGTAGTGATAGAGCCACGCCATGTGGTGGCTGGGTTCGTTGCCGTGCGCGTACTGGCCGATGAGCCCGGTGATGTCCGCTTGCTCGCGCCCCGTCGTCCGGCTCTCCGTGTCGAAGAGCGAATCGAGCCGCGCCATGAAGAGCTCTTCGCCTCCCATGGCGTCGATCAATCCCGGCACATCGTGCGGCACGAAGAAGCTGTATTGCCACGCATTCGCTTCGGTGTAGTGCAAGTCGACGCGGCGTGGATCGAAGGGCTCGAGCCAGCGTTGATTGACGCGCGGGCGCATGAAGCGCGTCGCCGGATCGAGAAGATGGCGCCACGACCGTGCGCGGCGCGAGAATTCATCGGCGACACGCTCGCGCCCCAGGCCCTCGGCCAACTGCGCGATGCACCAATCGTCGTAGGCGTACTCGAGGGTCTTGGACACGGATTCGGGCTCGTCCTCGCCGCCGATGAAGCCCTGTCGGCGGTACATGGCAAGACCGAAGTGGTCGCGCGTAGCGCTCGCGATCATGGCGTCGAGGGCTTTGCCCGCATCGAAACCGCCGATGCTTTTGCGCCAAGCGTCCGCGATCACCGACACGGAGTGATAGCCGATCATGCAATCGGTCTCGTTGCCCGCGAGCTCCCACACGGGCAAGCGACCGCCTTGCTCGTACTGGGCCAGGAAGGTGGCGACGAACTCGCCAGCGCGCTCCGGTTCGATCAAGGTCAGCAACGGATGCGTGGCGCGAAAGGTGTCCCAGAGCGAGAAGACGGTGTACTGGCGGCGACCTTCCGCCTGGTGAATGGCGCCGTCCATGCCGCGGTAGCGCCCGTCGACGTCGGAGAAGACGTTCGGTGCCAAGAGGCTGTGGTACAAGGCGGTGTAAAAGATGCTGCGTTGTGCTTCGGTGCCGCCGGAGATCTCGATGCGTCCGAGCGCCTGGTTCCACTGCTGGCGTGCGGCGTGACGGACGGCGTCGAAATTCCACCCGGGGATTTCGGTGTCGAGGTTGCGCCGGGCGCCCTCGATGTCCACGGCGGAGATCCCGACCTTGATCAGCAGCTCGCTGCCTTCGGAGCCGAAGAACAGCAGACCCTTGACGTTCTTGCCTTCGATCTCGTGCGACAGCCCGCCGAGACTGTCGCCGTCCGTGACTGTGCCGCGTTCGAACGGTCGCGAGAATCGGGCAGAAAAGTAGACGATCTGATCGCGCGCCCAGGCGCTCGATCGGCGCCAGCCCTCGACTCGCGTCGGACTCGTGATGATGAGCCCGGCATCCAGCACCTCGTCGCGATGCGTGAGATCGATGACGACCCGCGCGAGCTCGCCTTGCGGGAAACGATACCGATGCATCCCCGCGCGCTCGGTGACGGTGAGGTCGACGTCGATGCCGGAGTCGAGGCGCACGGCGTACCACCCGGGGGCGGTGCGCTCGGTCTCCTTGTCGAACGTCGTGCCGTAGCCGGAGCCAGCCTTGCCGCCGGCTCCATTGTTCAACCGCACCGTGCCCACGATCGGCATGAACAGGATGTCGCCGTAGTCGGAAACTCCCGTTCCGCTCAGATGCGTGTGCGAGAACCCGTAGATGAGATTGTCGCTCCAATGGTAGCCGGAGCAGCCGTCCCACCCGCTCAAGCGCGTATCCGGGCTGAGCTGCACCATGCCGAATGGAAGCGACGCGCCCGGGTAGGTGTGCCCGTGCCCGTCGGTGCCGACGAATGGGTCGACGTAGCGTGCCCAATCGAGGCTACGGTCTTTCGGTTCGGCTGCCGGCGCACGCATGGTCCCGAGGCAGGACAACGACAGCGCCCAAAGGACGGCGAAGCGGTGTTTCCTCTTCATCGACCTCGGAAGTCCCAAAGAACCGGGGTGGAACGGCTTCCAGCGACCGCAGTATCGCACAGGCTCGCACCGAGCAGGGCACGGCCGATCCACAGGTGTCGAGCGCGGCTCAACCGATGCACTGGGTTGCTTGAGCGTCGGCAGAACCGGGACTATATTCCAATTGCCTGGATTCGCCGCCAAGAACGCGGCGGGAGGCTCAGTGAACTGGGATCGAGTGCACCGGCTGTCCTCGGCCGGGCACGTTTCTCGAACGCTGCGATGCCTGGTGCGCGTCTTCGTCCTCGCCGGTCTCGGAATGGACCCGACAGTCGCGCGCGCGGATGCCGCGAGCGAATGCGAAGCTGAAACGGGGCTCCGGCCCGATGCGATCGAGACCGTAGGCTGTCGCATCGGATGTGAAACCGTTCTGGTCTTCGTCGACTATGCACAGGCCCCGGAGTGCAACGGCCGAGGCCCGCAAGCAACGACGCTCCCAGGCTGGGCCGACAAGCTCGCCACCGACTACGAGAGTTTTCTCGACTTCGCTAGCAACGGTTCCCTCCGCTCCAGTGTGCGTGTGCTCAAGCGCCCCGACCCGACTGCCCAAGTGGATCGCGGTTTCCTCGACAGCGCCTGGCAGGCCCCACGTCCCTCGTGTGATTACGTCGCCGCCGGCGGCATGGGTCGCATGGCGGGGGATGTTCTCACCGCGATCCAGAGCGAGTACTCGCAGGCATGGGGGACAGTTCCATTGTCGACCATCGATTACTTGATCCTGATCAGCTACGAGTGTGTGAGCTCCAACGCTTGCGCCCCCGGGCCGCGAGGGGCAGCACCGATCGTCATCTACCCGTATAACGCCAGCCTCGCATTCGGCGGCCGGATCGCGTTCACCATGTTCCGAGCCGAGGGCGACGAATGGCCTGGCGTGAACACGCCACCGCGGATCGAGTCCATCGTGCAGCACGAGCATCAGCATCTGTTCTGCGCAGACCATGTCGCGGGAAGCGATGGGCCGGCAGGGAGCGGTTGCGGTGAAATCCCGACGAGTGTCACCTGGACGAACTACGGACATTACTCGGGCTTCACCGGCAAGGGTCCGAACGCGTCGAATGGCCCGCTTCCGCCCGACGAGGGCTTTGTCCCTTATCACCCGGAGGAATTGGAACGCCTCGGCTGGCTGCGACAGGTCTCCTACGGACCGGTCGTGAGTCGGCAGACGATCCGAATCCCGCCTCTTCGCGATCGGAACGCGCCGTACAACGCCGTCAACATCTGGGTGGCACCACCGGAAGGCGGATACAAGGGCGAGCGGTTCGTTCTCGTCAACTACCAACCTCGAGATCAGCCCGGTGATTTCGACCGGAAGTTCGGCGCAGCGGGGCTGCTCATCTGGCACGCGCGCGGCGTGTGGCGCCTCGAAAGTGCGGTGGGAAGAGTCCATCCGCCGCGGCGCAAAGGCCCGATGATCGACACGCCGGTGAAGGCCGACCCCACGACTTGGCTGAGTCCTTTGGAGGCGGATCCATGTCACCGCGGCTCCCCGGAAGATTTTTGGGGCCCTGGGACTCCGCTCGGGAAGACCGAGTTCTCTTGCGCCACGAATCCCAATACCAATCGTTTCTCCGATAGCTTCACGACTCAGGCCGTCTCCACCGGGATCAGCTTCGAGAACATTCGCTACGAGCCGGGGGGTCGAACGATCCTGCTCGAGGTCACATCGAACGCTCTACAACAGGATCTCGTAGTCCCCGATGGCGGAGAATTCGTCGCTCGGGGGGAGATCCTCGACATCACATGGAGCGGCGCGCGGCACTGTGCATCGGTCGTGGATCTCTACCTCTCGAATCGCCTGGGGGAAAACTTCGCGCCGCTGGCCAAGAAACTGGAAAACCGCGGTGTCTTCGACCTCGTCATCGGTGCCGGATGGCCTCTCGGCAGCGATTACCGCGTGAAGCTGGACAGCTACGACGCCAATGGGAAGATGTTCAAGTCCGATCGCTCCACGAGCGGCTTCACGGTGTGGGACATCGCGAACGTGGCGGTGCCGAGCGTCACGGCGCAGGATTGCGATCTGGGCCTCGAATTCGACTGGACGACGTCGATCGCCACGACGGGCTACGACACGATCGAGCTCATCCGCCCAGGCCGAACCGTGCCGGAGACTTTCGTTGGCGCCGGAGAGGGAACCGCGCATTCGCTGGTCTTGCAGTTGCCGTGTGAGCCGGGCCTATGGCAGTACCGCCTGAGCAGTGCGGCATGTGTTCCCGAACCCTGTCCCAGCGCTCGATCGAGCCGCGCCAGAACATCGTTCCGATCGCTGTCGATCGGCCCCGAGAGCTGCGGCTGCAAGGAGGAAGCATCCGAAGCGCGTGACCGGCGCGGCCTCCCCCTGGCGCCAGGGTTGCAGCCCAACCTGCCGAACCCGTTCAACCCGTCCACCCGTGTGCAGTTCGCTGTCACCAGCCGTGGTCCCGTTCGTGTTGCCGTCTTCGATGTCGCCGGGCGCTGGATTCGCGACTTGGCGCGCGGCGACTACGCGCCGGGAATTCACCATGTGCAGTGGGATGGGACGGATGCCCAGGGGCGCCCGGTGTCCTCTGGGGTCTATCACTGCCAGGCGGTGATCGGGGCCGAGACTTTTTCGCGCAAGATGGTGCTCACGCGCTGAAATCGCGCTAGAATGCGAGCGCTCCCCAATCGTCCGTCTCCCCGGAGGTGCTTCGCATGCCGTGCCAGCGGGAAACCTGCGAGCTCGTCGCCACACACAGGAAGCGGAGCATCTCGCGCTGGCGCCATCTTTCGCGCGAGGTGGCGCTTCTCGGCGCGTTCTTGGCCGCCGGGGCTTGGCCGTCCCGAGTCGTGCATGCCGACACGGCGGCGCGCCGGCCGATGACCGTCGAGGATCTGTGGGCAGTGAAGCGCGTCGGTGCTCCGGCAGTTTCCCCCGATGGTCGATGGGTGGCGTTCACCGTCACCAGCTATTCGATGGAAAACAACAAAGGCCAGGGCGATCTCTGGCTGCTCGACACGACGCAGAAGGCAGAGCCGCGGCGTCTCACGACCAATGAGGGTCCCGATTCGAGCCCGCGCTGGAGCCCGGATGGCAAGCGGCTGGCCTACGTGTCGAAAAGGGGCGAGGACCCGGCGCAGCTCTATTTGCTTTCCATGAGCGGCGGCGAGCCGGAGCGCGTGACCGAACTGCCTGTCGCCGTGTCCGATCCGCGCTGGTTCTCGGACGGGAAGCGTCTGGTCTTTCTCGCTTCCACGTGGCCGGACTTGAACGACGACTTCGCCGCGGTGAGGAAGCGGCTGGACGAACAGAAGCAGGACAAGACACGGGCGCAGCGCAGCGAGAGCCGCTTGTGGCGCTACTGGGATCATCCGTTGACGGACGGCACGATACCCCACATCTTCGTCATCGATCTGGAGTCGCGCAAGATCACGGATCTCCTGTCCGGTTCGGCGCGACAAATGGATCTCGACGATCCCGCCGGCACGTGGGACATCGCGCCGGACGGCAGCGAGATCGCATTCAGCGCCAATGTCACCGAAGCACCGCACCGCACCCTGGACGTGGATGTTCTCGTCGTATCGACTTCGGGCGGCGAGGCGCGCCGTTTGACCGCGGACAACCCCGCCGACGATGTGCGGCCGCGCTATACGCCCGACGGCCGCTTCATCGTCTTCGGGCGCGCGCGCCGGCCGGAGATCGATCCGGACTTCACGCACTTGGCGAGCTACGAACGCAAGACGGGCACGATTCGTATGCTCAGCCCAGGATGGGACGCGCAACCGAGCGGCTGGACCTGTGGACTCGATGGCAAGACATTGTATTTCCATTCCGTGTCACAGGGCCGGTCGAACCTGTATGCGCTCGGCATCGGCGGCGGGACGCCCCGGTTGCTCGTGCGCGGCGGCAACACAGGCAACGTCGCCGTCGCACCCGGAGGCAAGCTGTACTTCACCTACGACACGCTGACACAGCCGGCTGAAATCTGGAGCGCCAAGTCGGATGGCAGCGGAGCGCAGGCTCTCACGAGCTTCAACGCCGAGCTCATGGCGTCGCTCGAGCTCGGCAGCGTGCGCGACGTGACGTTCGCTGGCGCCGGTGGAGATCCGGTGCAGATGTTCGTCGTCCTGCCGCCAAACGCCGTCAATGGGACTCCGTTGCCGCTGCTGCAAGTGATTCATGGCGGGCCGCACGGCAGCTGGCTCGATCAATTTCACTATCGTTGGAATGCGGCGTTGCTGGCATCGCGGGGGTTCCTGGTCGCGCTGGTCAACTTCCACGGCTCGACCGGCTCGGGGCAAGCGTTTTGCGAATCGATCCTGGGTGCGCATGGCGACAAACCTTTCACCGACATCATGCAGTCGACCGATTGGCTGATCGCGCAGGGCCTGGTCGATTCGACACGCATGGCGGCGGCGGGGGGATCCTATGGCGGCTACCTCGTGGATTGGATTCTAGGTCATTCGGATCGATTCAAAGCGCTCGTGAGTCATGCAGGTGTCTACGATCTCATGGGGCAATTCGCGTCCGACTCGCATTGGGGCCGCGCCAACAATTATGGCGCCCTCCCCTGGGAGGATCCGCAGCGAATCGATCTTTGGTCGCCGAATCAGTATGCGGCCAACTTCCGCACGCCGACGCTCGTGCTCCACGGCGAGAAGGACTATCGCGTTCCCGTCACCCAGGGCATCGAGCTCTATGGTGTGCTGACCGCCAAAGGAGTGCCTGCGCGCCTGGTCGTCTTTCCTGACGAGAACCATTGGATCGTGAAGCCGCAGGCCAGCCGGCTGTGGCACCAGGAGCTCTTTGCCTGGGTCGAGAAGCACACCGGCGTGGCGCCATCGGGCGCGAGCGCCAACCCTGCCGGAGCGGCGCCGCAGAACTGAGCTCGCCCACCCACCACCTCGTTCGTGCCGGGTGCGGCCGAGGCACAGTCACAGCGCCAGAACCATGGCCGGCGTGGGAACGGGAGGCACGGTGATGGGCGTCGGGCAGTTCCTGCGTCAGATGCATCCCGGCGTGCGCATTCATCCGATGGAACCGGCGACTTCACCCACTTTGCGCACGGGCTGCGTCGGCAAGCACCGCATCCCAGGCGTTTCGGACGAGTTCGTGCCTCCCATCGTGAATCTGAATTGCCTGGACGAAGTGATCGATGTCGACGATGGCGACGCCATCCGCATGGCGCAGAAGTTGGCCTCCGAACTCGGCTTGGCGGTTGGGATCTCCTCCGGCGCCAATTTTCTCGCGGCTTTGCAAGTGCTCGAGGCGCGCGTTGGCGAGGGCGTCGTAGCGACTGTGTTTCCCGACGACAGCAAGAAGTACCTGAGCACGGCGCTCTTGCGCGAAGAACCGATGCGTGAGGAACAACGGTCGCAGCACGTACGGCTCGAAGGGTTCCAAGCCCTCAAACGCGTGTGCCACACCTGCTGCGATCCGCTCGAGTGCCTCGACGGCCTGCCGCCGGACTTCATGGCAGCCGAAGCGGCTCTGCCGCACTGCCCACGCCACCGCCCGGGGCCACCTTGAATCGAACGCGTCGTCCCGGCATTCAGTCGCCGCGCGACGTGCGGTGAGACTGAAACGCGGCGCAGCCCAGCCCGGGGCGCGGTTCCGCAGGGCGGCGGCTTCTCGAATGGTGCCAGAGGACCTATATTCCGAGTGAATGGAGGTCCCAATGGCGCTCACGCCACACAACGCCTTCGAAATGGCGCAGGCCCGATTCGACCATGTCGCGAAGCTCTTGCAGCTCGATGCGGCGACCTGTGAGCTCTTGCGTCAGCCGCTGCGTGAATACTCCTTCGCCATCCCCGTCCACATGGATGACGGACATTCGCGCGTGTTCCGCGGTTTCCGTGTGCAGCACAACGATGCACGCGGCCCGTCCAAAGGCGGGATTCGCTTTCACCCGCTGGAAACGCTCGATACTGTGCGCGCGCTGGCCATGTGGATGACCTGGAAATGCGCCGTGGTGGACATCCCACTCGGCGGTGCCAAGGGTGGCGTGATCTGCGACCCGCATCAATTGAGTCTGCGGGAGCAGGAGCAGATCTGCCGCGGTTGGGTGCGCCAAGTCGCACGCAATGTCGGGCCCACGGCCGATATCCCGGCGCCCGACGTCATGACCTCGGCCCAGCACATGCTCTGGATGCTGGACGAGTTCGAAGTCATCCATGGCAGCCGTGCACCTGGGTTCATCACCGGCAAGCCCGTGGGCATGGGAGGCTCGATGGGGCGGGTCGAAGCCACCGGCTTCGGCGTCGTGTTCACGTTACGCGAGGCGCTCAAGGAGCGGGGAATTCGCGCAGCGGACACCACGGCCAGCGTCCAAGGTTTCGGCAATGTCGCCCAGCATGCGATCCGCCTCTACCATCAGATCGGCGGCCGGACCTTGTGCGTCTCGGCTTGGGACCAGACCGATCAGACCGCCTATGCATTCCGCAAGCGCGACGGCATCGATCTCGACCAACTGCTGTCGATCACCGACCGCTTCGGCGGCATCGACAAGGGCAAGGCGCGTGACCTGGGCTACGACGTGCTCCCCGGCGACGCGTGGATCGAGCAGGACGTGGACATCCTCCTGCCGGCGGCGCTCGAGAACCAGATCAACGAGGAGACCATGGAACGGATCGGAGCCGGGGTGAAGCTCATCGCCGAGGGCGCCAATGGTCCCACCACACCGGTGGCGGACGAAACCATCGCGCGCCGCGGCATCTTCGTTATTCCCGACTTCCTCGCCAACGCCGGCGGCGTGACCGCGAGTTATTTCGAGCAAGTGCAGAGCAACTCGAACTACTATTGGACGCGCGACGACGTGCTCGGGCGCCTCGATATCAAGATGACCGCGGCTTACGTCGCGGTGAGCGAGCTGGCGCAGAAGCGCAAGCTCAGCATGCGCGACGCCGCGTACGTCATCGCCGTGGATCGCGTGGCACGCGCGTGCAAGGATCGAGGCTGGGTCTGAGCCGGAGCGTGGCGATGAGCGTGGGCGGTTTCGGCAAACAGGAACTCGCTGCGTTCGATCGCGCCTTCTTCGATCCGCGCCAGCGCTTCACACGCATCGGCGACGGCGAGCTCGGCGGCAAAGCACGCGGCCTGCTCTTCGCCGCCGACCTTCTCGCACGCGAGTCCCAGCTCCTCATGGATCCGAACGTCGTCGTCGACGTGCCCGCGTCGACGGTGATCACTACGGACCTGTTCGATCGCTTCATGCAGGCGAATGGTCTGTACGACGTGGCGCTTTCCGACAGTGCCGACGATCGCATCGCACATGCGTTTCAGAAGGGCGATCTGCCCGTGGAGCTGGTGGGCGACCTGCGCGCGCTGGTCGAACAGGTGACGACGCCGCTCGCGGTGCGGTCGTCCAGTTTGCTGGAAGATGCACTGTTCCGGCCTTTCGCCGGCGTCTATCAAACGAAGATGATCCCCAACAACCAGAGCGACGCCGGCGACCGCTTCACCAAGTTGGTCGAAGCCCTCAAGTTCGTCTATGCTTCGATGTTCGCGCGCGGAGCGAAGAACTACCTGCAAGCGAGCGGCAAGACGCCACGGGACGAAAAAATGGCGGTCGTCATTCAAGAGGTCATCGGCACACGTCACGACAGCCGATTCTACCCGGACGTGTCGGGCGTGGCGAAATCATTCAACTTCTACCCCACCGGGAACGCGCGGCCGGAGGAAGGCGTCGTGCACTTGGCTCTAGGGCTCGGCAAGACCATCGTCGATGGCGGCGTGAGCTGGACGCATTCGCCGGCGCACCCGCGGGCTCCGGCTCCGTTCGCTTCCGTGCGCGACATGCTCGATCATTCGCAGCTCGAGTTCTGGGTGGTTCACATGGGCAAGCCCGCGGCATTCGACCCCATCGCCGAGACCGAGTATCTCGCCAAGCACGATCTGGGCGCCGCCGAATACGACGGCACCTTGCGCTACACCTGCTCGACCTACGATGCCGCCGCCGATCGCATCGTTCCGGGCACCGGAACGCGCGGAGCGCGCATCCTGAACTTCGCGCCGATGCTGGATCTCGAGGAGATCGCGCTCAATCCGGTCATCCGCGCACTCCTCGATTTGTTCGCGCGCGAGCTCGCTTCTCCGGTCGAGATCGAGTTCGCCGTCGCACTCGGGCCGGGGCCACGCGCGCGGCTGGGGTTCCTCCAGGTCCGGCCCATGGTGGTGTCGGAGGACGTCGTCCAGCTCGACGAGTCCGAGCTGCAGCAACCGGGCCTGCTGCTCTTTTCCGACAACGTCATGGGCAACGGCAGCAGCGACTCGATCCAGGACATCGTCTTCGTCAAACCCAAGACGTTCGACAAGGGGAGAACCCGACAGATCGCCGGTGAGGTCGAGCAGTTCAACCGCACGCTTCTCGATGCCGGCACGCCCTACCTGCTCCTGGGCTTCGGTCGCTGGGGCAGCGCCGACCCGTTCCTCGGCATCCCGGTGGAGTGGGGACAGATTTGCGGCGCCAGTGCCATCGTCGAGAGCACATTGCCCGAGATGAACGTCGATCCCAGCCAGGGGTCACACTTCTTCCACAACATGTCGAGCTTTCGCGTCAGCTACTTCGCCATGCACCATGCACAGCGCGACATCGATTGGGAATGGCTGGAGCGCCAGGAACAGGTCGGCGAAACCGAGCACGTCCGCCACGTGCGTGCGCCGAAGCCTCTGCGGCTGAAGGTGGACGGTCGGTCGCGCCGGGGCGCCATCTGGTACGCGCCCGCGAACTCGTGAGGGACATCGGATGGAACCCATGGACCACTCGATCGAGAACCTCATCCATTCGCTGCGTGAGCGCGCCAAGGAACTCAACTGTCTCTACCGGGTGGACGAGATCCTCGGCCAGGCCGATGCGGATTTGAACCGGGTCGCGGACCAGCTCATCGAGGCAATCCCTCCCGGCTGGCAGTATCCTGAAATCTGCCGCGCGCGGCTCGTCATTGGCGGGGCCGTGCACGCGCCGCCTGGCTTCGTTCCCACGCCCTGGATGCAATCGGCGCCGATCCTGGCCCTCGGCGAGCCAGCCGGTGAGATCGAGGTCTATTACCTGCAGGAGAAACCGGCGAGCGACGAAGGTCCCTTCCTGCGCGAAGAACGCAAGCTCATCCACGCGATCGCGGACCGGATCGGCCTGTTCCTGGTGCAACAGCGCGCGCGCGGCGCGCACCAGAGCCTCGAGGACGCAGTGCAAGAGATCGCGGCGCACGAGCGCGCAGAGTGGACGGTCGTCATCGATTTGTTGCGGCGCACGGACCCCCGGCTCCTGGCGCGCATCACACGCAAGATGATCAACCACCTGGGCTCGTTGGGGGTGAAGGAAGCCAACGAGGTCCTGCAACGCATGACCACGGCGGAAACACTCCCGGGCGCCGACGAGAACCAGCCGCTGCAACGCACCGAGCTGGGTGACCAGAGCGAGTTCGTGGAAACGGCGTTCTCCATGGCCGCAGCGCGCTTCAGCGAAGCGGAGCTGGTCGAGACCTTGCGCACCTGGCTCGAGGAAGACAAGTCGATCCACTTGATCAATGCGCTAGAGAATCCGTACGGCGGCCTCACGACCATCGCCGAGGCCATCGCGCGCTTCGAAGGCGCCGGCGTGGTCGAATCACGCCTGCCGTTGGCGGTGCGCCGCAGTCTGCGCGTCGCCTTGGTGCGGCGCATCTTCTCTGACGAGTTTGCTTTCCTGGCGGTGGCCAAGGACCACGTGCGGGTGAGCGATTTCTACGGCATCTTCAGCCGCATGATCCATCCGGCACAGAGTCATGGCAAGCTCGGGGGCAAGAGCACCGGCTTGTTCCTCGCATGGCAAGTCATTCAGAAAGCAGCGCCGCAGGTCGATGTGCTGGGGAAGATCCGCGTGCCCCGAACCTGGTACCTCACGTCCGACACGCTGCTCCACTTCATGCACTTCAACAACCTGGAAGATCTCTACGACCGCAAGTACCAGGAGGTCGAGCGCATTCGCCAGGAGTATCCGCACGTCGTCCAAGTGTTCAAGAACTCGCGCTTCCCGCCGGACATCGTCAAGGGACTGGCGGTGGTGCTCGACGAGTTCGAAGACCGTCCGCTCATCGTGCGCAGCTCGAGCCTGCTCGAGGATCGGGTTGGATCCGCGTTCTCGGGCAAGTACAAGAGTCTGTTCCTCGCCAACCAGGGCAGCAAGCAACAACGCCTGAACGCGCTGCAGGATGCGATCGCCGAGGTCTATGCCTCCGTCTTCGGGCCCGACCCGATCGAATACCGGGCGCAGATGGGCTTGCTCGACGTGCACGAGGAGATGGCGATCCTGGTGCAAGAGGTGGTCGGGCAGCGCGTGGGTAAGTACTTCTTCCCGGCGTTCGCCGGCGTGGCGTTCAGCAACAACGAGTTTCGTTGGTCCGAGCGCATCCGGCGCGAAGACGGGTTGGTGCGCATGGTGCCGGGTCTCGGCACGCGCGCGGTCGATCGCCTGGCCGACGACTATCCGGTGCTGTGGGCCCCCGGTCAGAGTGGTCTGCGCGTCAACGTCAGCGCCGACGAGATCGTCCACTACGCGCCACGGATGATGGACGTGATCGATCTCGAGCAGAACGCGCTGGTCACCGTCGAGGTGCGAAGGTTGCTCGCCGAGTGCAGGGATGAGGTCCCGGCGCTGCGGCAGATGATCTCCATCGTCGACCACGACCGCATTCGGCCACCCACGATGTTGGAACCGGATTGG
>DASRJO010000143.1:0-6939 GCA_035649435.1 Candidatus Krumholzibacteriia bacterium
CGGCTGATCGCGATGAACCCCGCGAGCGCGACGCCGGCGGTGCCCTGGATGTCGTCGTTGAACGTGCAGATCCTGTCGCGGTACCGGTCGAGGATGCGGATGGCGTTCACGCCGGCAAAGTCCTCCCACTGGATGCATACCCTGGGGAACACCTTGACGGCGGCCTTGACGAATGCGTCGACGAATTCGTCGTACGCCTTCCCCTTCACCCTGGGTTGCTTCAACCCGGGGTAGAGCGGATCGTTGAGGAGTTTGTCGTTGTCCGTGCCTGCGTCCAGGACGATCGGGAGTGTGTACTCGGGCGGCACGCCGCCGCAGCTGGTGTAGAGTGTCAGCTTCCCGATGGAAATGCCGATCCCGCCGATCCCCAGGTCCCCGAGCCCGAGGATCCGCTGGCCGTCGGTGACGACAATGAACCTGACGTCGCGGACCGGCCAGTTCCGGAGGATCTTCGCGATGTTGCGCTTGTTGCGGATCGAGATGAAGAGCCCCCTCGGCCGCCGCGCGATGTGCCCGAGGCGTTCGCACGCCTCGCCGACCGTCGGCGTGTACACCAGAGGGAGGAACTTGGCAGGGTCGCTTACGACCGTCTTGTAGAACAGCGTCTCATTGGTATCGAGCAGTCCCGTCAGGTACACGTACTTGTGGATCGGGAGCTCGAGGCCTTCGAGCTGCTCGGTAACCCGCAGGATCTGGGTGTCCATCGTCTCGATGGCGTCGGGTAGCAGGCCGGTCAGGCCGTGTTTCGAGCGCTCGGCGCGCGTGAACGCCGTCCCTTTGTACGACCGCGGGTCGCGCAGGATCGACAGTGTCGATGGTGTCTTCATTCTTTTCATCCCTTGATGGCGCTGATCAACAATACCCACAGGATGATAACCGCCGGCCCGAGGAACCCAATCAGCGCCCCGCCGAGCCTGAGGTCCTTCTGCTCGATCAGGCCTGTGCTGTACGCAATTGCGTTCGGCGGTGTCGAGACCGGCAGGAAGAGCGCGGTCGAGGCCGAGAGCCCGATGATCATGCAGACCTCGGTGGCGTTTTCCGGGAGGATCGCCATCCCGAGCGGGATGAGGACCGTGCTCGTGGCCGTGTGGCTCATCACGTTGGAGAAGGCCATCGTCGCGTAGGCGAGGATGACGTAGAACGCGACGGCCGGGACCGGGAGGTCGGCCATCCTCCCAGCGTAGATACCGAGGAGTCCCGTCTGCTGAAGGGCCGTCCCGAGCGACAGTCCCCCGGCCACGAGGATCAGCGTGTCCCACCCGATCGCGCGGATGTCCTCTCCTTTCAGGATCCTCGTCATCGGGAGCAGGACGAGCGGGATGGCGGCCACCGCGGCCGCGCCCAGGTGGTGGAGCGGGCTCGTGAGCCACAGGGTCAGGGTGGCGAGGAGGATCGCGAAGACCGTGATGCGCTTCGCGCGGAATTCCGGAGTAATCGCACCGCCATCGGCCGGATTCCCGAGCGAGAGCGGCGCGGCGTCCTTCATGAATTTTCTGACGAGGACCCTCCAGGCGAGGAGCGTCAGGAACAGCGAAAGCGGCACGCCGTACGCCATCCACCCGAGGAACCCCATGGGACTGCCGGCGCCCGCGAGGACTCCCACGGCGATCGCGTTCGGCGGGCTGCCGAGGATCGTGGCCATCCCGCCTGTGGTGGCCGCGATCGGGATCCCGAGCACGAGCGCCTTCGCGGTCTTCGACCCTTTCCCCAGTTTCGAGAGCACGGGCACCAGGGCCGCCATGACCATCGCGGTGGTGGCGGTGTTGGAGATGAGCATCGAGAAGACCATCGTCACGGCCATCAGGCCGAAGAGGAGGCGCCGGGGTTCCGATCCGCACACCCGCATCGTGATGCGGATGATGTCGGCGTCGAGGCGGGTCTTCGTCATCGCCGCCGCCAGGAGGAACCCCCCGATCATCAGCCAAATCACCGGACTGGAGAACGTGTTGATGTAGATCCGGACGTCCTGCGGCTGGTCGGTGAACAAGCTCGTGCCGAGGGCGTACGTGAGGAAGGCGAGAATGAAGAACCCGACCGCGAACGGCGGAACGGCCTCCGTGACCCAGAGCCCAACGGAGAACCAGAGAAGGAACAGGACGCTCACCTGCGCCTGCGTGAACGATGGCTCCGCCACAAGCCAGGTGAGGGCGAGGGCGGCGCCGAGGGAACCGACGAATTTCAGCAACGGCCCGCGCACCGCCAGGGTAGCCGGTTGATTCGCTTCGGGGCTCATCGCTGCATCTTACTACTGTGGTGGTCCCGTTCGTAGGCGGCGGGGATCCGGGAGTTGCAGTGCGTGGCTGATCGGCCGGACGTACGCAGTGCGATGATCGGTACCCTCGAGAATTTCGGCACGTGCCTGCTTCGCCTCGGCATCCGTTCCATATTGACCGAAGCGACTCGAGGATGTCGAGGAGTGACCGGGACCTGGTGAAGCCCGACTCCCCGGACCAACAGCGCATTTTCGCCACGATGACGCATTTCAGCCCGGTGGATCTCGTCTGCAGCCTGCGCGATGCATCGAACCCCGCGCACCAGCCCCGCTGACGACGCACTCCGCATGGAGTACTCTGTCCGAACCCGGGAAGGAGTCGCCGTGCACGTCGGAACCTGTCGCTTCGAACTGGGATCTGCAGCCGGCGCGGTGCAAGACGCCCTGGCGGACTGGCAACAGAACGACAAGGTGCGCCGGCTGTGGAACGGCGATCCGGCTTTGTGGACTGGTGCCGACGAGGATCGCTGGCTCGGCTGGCTGCATATCCTCGACGATCGCGCGCCGCGCTCGACGCGCCTCATGCAATCCGCTCACACCATCAGGGACGCCGGATTCCAGCATGTGGTCGTTCTCGGCATGGGCGGGTCGAGCCTTTGTCCCGAGGTGATGAGCCGCACGTTCGGCCCCGTCCCCGGGTTCCCCACGTTGCTCGTTCTCGATTCGACCGACCCACGCCAGATCCGCGCCCTCGATACGAGGCTCGATCCCGCGCGCACGCTCTTCGTCGTGTCTTCCAAATCCGGCGGCACGACCGAGACCAATGTGTTCTTCGCTTACTTTCACGCACGAGTGCTGCAAGCGGTTGGAGCGGCCCGTGCCGCGACCCATTTCGTCGCCATCACCGATCCCGGGACGACATTGGAGGCGCTCGCCCACCGCCTGCAATTCCGCGAGATCCTGCATGGCATTCCCAGCATCGGCGGGCGTTACTCGGCGCTCTCGGACTTCGGCATGGCGCCAGCCGCATGGATGGGTGTCGACATGCACGAGTTCCTCGGGCGCGCCGCACGCATGGCGCAAGCCTCGGGGCCGGAGGTCCGGGCCGCGAACAATCCAGGCGTCGGCCTCGGGGTCGCTCTCGGTGTCCTCGGCCGCGGCGGACGGGACAAGCTCACCTTGGTGCATTCGGCCGCCATCGCCGGCTTGGGGGCGTGGATCGAGCAGCTGGTGGCAGAGTCCACCGGGAAACACGGAATCGGTCTGGTGCCTGTGGACGACGAGCCGCTCGGGCCACCGTCCGCCTACGGCAGAGATCGCGTCTTCGTCGCCACACAGCTGGCCGGCGACAGCACCCACACACCGGCGCTCGCGGCACTCGAGGCCGCCGGTCATCCGGTCGTGCGCATCACCTTGCAAGACAAGCTCGACTTGGGGCAGGAGTTCCTGCGCTGGGAGATCGCGACCGCGGTCGCCGGCGCAGTACTCGGCATCCATCCGTTCGATCAGCCCGATGTCGAGGCGAGCAAGGTGGCGACGCGTGCACTCACCACCGCATTCGAACGCGACGGACACCTCCCGGCCGGCACACCGCTGCTGCGCGACGGAGACATCGACTTGTTCGCCGATGACGCAGATCTGACTGGACGCGGCGGCGCGACTCCAATGTTGGCATCGATCCTCGCCGCGCACATGCTTCGCCTGCAGCCTGGCGACTACTTCGCTATCCTCGCCTACTTGCCGTACGACGAGAGCATTCGCCGCGTGTTGCAAGCGCTGCGTCTGCGTGTGCGCGACCGCGGCTTCGCCACGACCCTCGGCTTCGGGCCGCGCTTTCTCCATTCCACGGGGCAGCTACACAAGGGCGGGCCCGGCTCCGGCGTATTCCTGCAGATCACCGCCGCGGCCACTGCCTCCCAAGACCTCCCGATCCCGGAACGTCCGTACGGCTTCGGTTTGCTCGAGAGCTTCCAAGCTGCAGGCGATTTCTCCGTCCTGCAAGAGCGCCGGCGACGGGCGCTGCGCGTGCACTTGAACGGCGACATCTCGGCAGGGCTCGCACGTCTGTCGCAGATCCTGCAGCAAGTGCTGCGCGGTTGAGGCGAAGGAGAGCCTTGGATCCACGCACGAGCCTCGTCATCTTCGGCGCCACCGGTGATTTGAGCCAGCGCAAGCTGGTGCCGGCGCTGTATCGATTGCACGCCAAGAAACGCCTGCCGGCGGCGGTGCACATCGTCGGCTTTTCGCGCCAGCCACACACGCACGACTCCTTTCGCGCCCTCATGCAGGCGGCGATGCCAAAGTTCTCCCCACATAACTACGACGCGGCGACGTGGGCGGAGTTCGCCCCCCGCCTGTGCTACGTGCAAGGCAATCCCGAACGCGCGGAGGATTTCGCCACGTTGCAAGCGCTGTTGCGCGAGCTCGCGGGAGCAGAAGGACACCGGCTGTACTACCTGGCGCTGCCGCCACAAATCTACGAGCCAGTGATCCGGAGCTTGGCAGAGACCGACATGCAGTGCGAGAACGATTGCTGGCGGCGCATCATCGTCGAAAAGCCCTTCGGGCGCGACCGTGCTTCCGCTCGGGCGCTAAACGCATTGCTGCTGTCGGTGTTCGCGGAACATCAGATCTACCGCATCGATCATTACCTCGGCAAGGAGACGTCACAGAACATTCTGTTCTTCCGCTTCGCCAACGCGGTTTTCGAGCCGTTGTGGAATCGCAACTACATCGACAACGTGCAGATCACCGTCGCCGAGCGCGAAGACGTCGGTCACCGTGCCGCCTTCTACGACGGCACCGGTGCGTTGCGCGACATGTTCCAGAATCACATTCTGCAGCTACTGACTTTGGTGGCCATGGAGCCGCCCGCTTCCTTCGATGCCGACGCGGTCCGTAATGAAAAGGCCAAGGTCCTGGCCGCGATCCGCCCGTTCGCACCCGCGGATGTCGCCCGACACAGCGTGCGCGGCCGGTACGAGGGGTACCTCGACGCACACGGTGTCGCTCCGGGCTCGCGCACCGAGACCTATGCCGCGCTGGCATTGCACATCGACAACTGGCGCTGGCAGGACGTGCCGTTCTATCTACGATCCGGCAAGGCGCTGCAAGACAAAGCCTCGCAGATCGTGGTCGAGTTCCGCCGCCCGCCGCATCTCATGTTCCCGCTGCCGCCGGGCGCGGCGATTCCGGCCAACTATCTGGCGCTGCACATTCAGCCCGACGAAGGCATCCACTTGCGCTTCGAGGTCAAGGTCCCCGATACCGCCGCCGACTTGCGCCCGGTGGACATGGAGTTCCACTACGCCGAGGACTTCGGCGAAGGCGCGCTCCCCGAAGCCTACGAGCGATTGCTGCTCGATGCTTTGCACGGCGATGCGTCGCTGTTCACACGCGAAGACGGCATCGATCTGTCGTGGCGACTGGTCGACAGCATCCTCGCCGGCTGGGCCGGTACCGACGCGCCACCGCTCGAGGTCTATCCCCGCGGCAGCTGGGGCCCGCCGGCCGCCGACGTGCTCCTCGAACGCCACGGCCGAGCCTGGACACTCGACGCCCACGATGACTGACGCGCCCAACGTTCGTTCCCTGCAATGGTCTATTGCTCCTTCGCCGGGTCGACTCACCCTCCTTGGACTCGGTTCGCATGCGTCCATTGCCGAAGATGCCACGTAGAGTCAATAATTGAATGGTTGCTTCGACCGGGCCGTGGCGACTCCCACTATTTCGCCCTCATTCCGATGCCGCCATGTGGAAGCGCACCCGAAGGGCTCTCCGCGTGCAGTGTTCAAGAACGTATAGAAATGCAATTCTAGTCGCCGCTCTATTCGCAGGATGCTCGGGCGAACACCCCATTGCACCACCGCCGCCCCCTGCGTTTTCTTGGAAGCTACTGGCAACCGGCGAGTCGTTCGTAGAAGTCTGGGGGAGCTCCGACACCGAAGTCTTCGCGGCAGGTTCCGCTGGAACTCTCCTTCGGTACGATGGGTCCCATTGGACAACGGTGCCAACCCCAGTTTCTGGGGGAGGCTCAATCTCGGCAATCTGGGGAACGTCACCTCAGGACATCTTCATAGGAACCGGAGTGGGCGGAGGTGTGCCCACGGGAACGATCTACCATTACGATGGCTCCGAGTGGGAAGCTCAGTATACCAAGCGTCCCGGAGGGATTCGCGATATCTGGGGAACCTCGGGGCAGGATGTTTTCGCGGTAATTACGGCACCGCATTCCTCAGGCGAAGGTAGCGGCGGGCTTGTCCTACACTATGATGGCTCCATCTGGACCCCGATATCCGCAGAGACCACTCAAAGTCTCTACGGCGTTTGGGGTAGTTCGGGCACGGATGTTTTCGTTGTCGGTGAAGGGGTCACGCTTCACTACGGTCTCGACGGCTGGGCGACAAGCAACACCATCGGCGGTTGGAGTGTGTGGGGCAGTTCGAGCAACGATGTCTACGCCGTTGGGTACGGTGGTTCAGTCATGCATTACGATGGCGTGGCCTGGAACCCAATCACTGCCTATGACTGGGATACTGATCTTCGTGTTTGGGGTCGTTCGAGCAGTGATGTCTACATTGCCGGAGAGGGCGGCTTCCTTGTTCATTATGATGGCTCCACGTGGACAAGGATAGAAACCTGGAAGGTGGCCGGTGGCGACGGATATGAACCCCATTTCTTGGACATGACTTGACTGTGGATTGACCCCCGAAACCCGGCCGCGGCAT
>DASRJO010000144.1:0-2620 GCA_035649435.1 Candidatus Krumholzibacteriia bacterium
GTCCGATGCCCGCATCATCGGTCGACATCTCTTGCCCAACGTGATCGCTCCCGTGATAGTTGCGGCGACCCTGGGCATTGGCGGAGCAATCATGGCGGAAGCTGCCCTCTCGTTCATCGGCCTCGGCGCCCAACCCCCCACTCCATCCTGGGGCGCGATGGTCGCCGAAGGACGCGATCTCCTACGCGTCGCCCCATGGGTGTCGATTGCACCCGGTGTGGCGATTGGACTCGCGGTGTTGGGACTCAACCTCCTTGGCGACGGGCTCCGCGACGCCCTCGACGTGCACGGATTAGGCCGCGGGGGCCGGGGCAGCTTCGCCGCATGACCGAGATTGCGTATCACCCCACGCACGTTCGCGCCTTGCGCGAGACCTTCAAGGCGCTGCGGACCGCAGAGTTCCCGTGGACCGCCGATACGACGTACCTGAACAACGCCTCGATTGGACCAATTCCGGAGCGGACCCGGCGCGCGCTGGACGAATTCACCGCCAAGCGCACCGCGCCGCATCTCCTGCCCGACCGCGAGCTGCTCGGCGGCCTGGCCGCTGCGCGACTCGGGATCGCCCAGCTGATCAATGCAGCACCTTCCGAGATCGCGCTCGCCACCAATACGGGCTTCGGATTGCACCTCGCGGCCCGCGCGCTGCCGCTCAAGGCCGGCGACACCGTGCTTCTATCGGACAAGGAGTTCCCCGCGAACGTCTATCCCTGGCTGCTGCTCCGCGATCAGGGAATCACAGTCGAGATGGCTCGCTGCCGGCCCGAAGGGTGGCCCGACGAGGACTATTTGCTCGAACGGCTGCGCGACCCCAAAGTGCGTGTGCTCGCCGTGTCGTTCGTGCAGTTCTGCAACGGCTATCGCGCAGACCTGAAGAAACTCGGGCTAGCGTGCCGGGCAAACGGGACGTACCTCGTCGTCGACGGCATTCAGGGCGTCGGCAATGCCGTGCTCGATGTGACCGACACGCCGATCGACATCCTCGCATGCGGTGGACAGAAATGGCTGCTGTCGCCGTGGGGATCAGGCTTCGTCTATGTGCGGAAGGAGCTCATCTCGCAGCTCGAGCCGACCATCACCGGCTGGATGGCGTTCGAGGGAACGGACGATTTCTCGCGTCTTACGGAATACAATCCCACTTTCCGCTCCGACGCCCGCCGATTCGAAATGATGACGCTGCCGTATCAGGACTTCGTGGGCATGACCGCGTCATTGCAGCTCCTTCTGGAAATCGGCGTGCGCGAGATCGCCGAAGTCACGCGCTCGGTACACGAACCCGTCGTGAAGTGGGCGCGCGAGAACGGCGTGCGGATTACGTCCCCGACCGAGAACGGGCACCGCTCGGCGATCGTCTGCGTCGCTCCCACCAAGCCGGTCGAAGCCTATCACGGCCTCAAGCGGGCGCGCGTCGTGTGCAGCTTACGGGAAGGGGCGATACGGCTCGCGCCGCACTGCTACAACACCGTGGAAGAAATGGAAAAGGTGGTCGAGGTGCTGGATGACCTGACCTGACCAAGGTAGGGAGCCCCGCGGCCACGCCGCGGGGAAACCAATCCTCTCAAAGCATCGGTATCCTCGCCGGCATCGCTTCTCTGTGCCGATCAACCCACCAGGCAAGCAACACAAACAACCACCCGAAGATGATTCCGCCGACGGCGAGCGCCGTCTGGCTTGGCGGCGTCGGCGCGTTGAACGAGACCACGTACGAGACGGTGAGTAACACAATCAGCGCCCACAAACCCCAACGGCCGATTGCATTGCGCGCACGGGTGACGCGCGCATAGATAGTGAGACCAACGAGCAGCATGAGAGCTTCGACGATGGCCGTTGCAGTCGGCGAGTTCCAGAGACCCAGGCCGACCGTGGGGCTGCCCGGATAGATCGGCATGTCGGGCCGATGCGTGACGAAGTCGAGCACCCAGTGACTGACCACGAGCAGTCCGATCACGACTGCCGCCCGCTTGTCGCCCCGGCGCCGCCAATAGAGGTAACCGAACAGCGCACCCCACACGATCAGCGTGAAGAGGCTGTGGGAGTACGGGATGTCATCGAGCCACAGGGTGAGAAGTGGATTGGGCCCGGGAACGACGCGTGAGTGCTCCCATCCGAGAAGGAGAAAGACCGGCCAGAGAAGATCAGCGAGCGTGGGAGCGATGAACAGTGTACCCAGACTCGTTCGCGGCGCGGCCTTCTTGGCCGCAAGTCCGAGCGCATAATGCCCAATGAACATTGCGTCTCTCGCTTTGTCCTAGCGTTGCTTCATCAACCTTTTCAGAATCTGGATTTGTCCGGCGTGATAGAGATCGTGCGAGGCTATGCCATAGACCTCGGCTTTCAGCGGCCATTGGGAATGCCAGCCGCGGCGGCCCAGCTCCTTCGTTCGCAGCGCGGCGATCGCGCGGCGCAGGAGCCGGTGCTGCTCGTCGAGCAGGGCGCGGTCGCGCTTCCACGCCGCCTCGTCGGCGGGCCGGGGCAGCTCGAACCAGTTGTTGCCGTCGCGCGGAAATGAGACCTCGGCATCGCGCAGCAGCCGTCGCCGCACCATGCACTTCCAATAGGCGGTGTGGAGCACGACGTCCCAGATGCAATGGCGGCCGCGCCCGGGGCGCCACAGAGCCTG
>DASRJO010000145.1:0-12622 GCA_035649435.1 Candidatus Krumholzibacteriia bacterium
CAAGGTCTCGGCCAGATCCCCGGCGACGACGAAGACGTCCGGGCGCAGCGCGGTCGCTTGTCGAACCAGCGCATCGAGAAGGGAAAGGTTGCGGTCGCTGAGATCGGTGTGCAGGTCGGAGATGTAGACGAGGCGCATGCGGCTCACCGAGGGGCTTCGAGCGCAGTGCGCACTGCGGTGCGCGCGGCTTCGCTGTGGGTGAGGCTGCTGTCCAATGCGCTCTTCGCTGCGGCGCGTGACTGGGCGACGAAGTCGGCGTCGCCGACCGGATCGAGGTTGGCGAGGTTGATGAGCACGTTGTAATAGGCCGACTCGGCAGCGGTCGCAGCGCAGAGTGCGGCGACGCCGGCATCGGAGAGCGCCCTCGGCGTCCCCAGCCGTGCGGCGGTCGAGGCGAGAGCGGCGGCTTGGGCGCATCTTTCCAGCACATCGAGCGGGACCCGTGTGGCACCGCGTGTCGCCTGGCGCACCGCGACCTCACGCGCGGCGGCGTCGGCGCGGGGAAGGCGCATCGCCGCGAGCACCGCGGCGAATGCCGTGGCGTCGGCATCGATGGCGACGAGGAAACCCTCCTTGATCTCTTGCGCATTCACTGCGAGTCGCTCGAGCTCTCGACGGGCTTCGCCGTCTGCAAGCGACGCGAAGGTGAGATTGGCCACCATCGCAGCGAGCGCCGCCGCGAGGGCGCCGCAGACCGCGGCGACACTGCCGCCACCGGGAACGGGACTGTCGGTCGACAGCGCGTCGACGAATGCGTCCAGCGCGCCGCTCCGCCAGCGCTGTGTCCCCGTGTCGCGGACGCAATACTCCACCACCTTGGTGGCGGGGTCGAATGGGCTGATCTCGTCGAGGCCGAGCGAGCGCACGGCGATGTGCACCAGCTCGTGCTCGGGCACGCCGATCGATCGGCCCTGCCGGGCCAGATAGTGCCGTCCGGCATCCAACAGCGCCGCGCGCGGCACGAGCCCCACGATCTCGCTGCCGGTGACACGCAATCCGCGCCGTTCCGCTTCCGCGCATGCGGCGTCGAAGACCGCGTGCAACGGCGTTATCTTCAAATTGGTCAAGTTGATCGAGATCTGTGCCCGGCCGTACTCCTCGATGTACCAGCCCACGGCTTTGACGTGGGGGAAGCGGCCTGGCTTCTGCACCGTTGCACCCTGGGCGTCGCGGACGAACTTGCCGTCGGCGTCGCGGAGCGCGCGTCCAGCTTCGCGCAGGTCGAGTGCGATGTCGTGCGCCAGCTTCTTGTCGCGAGTGTTCAGGTTGACATTGTAGGCGACGAGGAACTCGCGCGCGCCGATCACGGTGGCGCCGGCCCGCGGATGGAAACGCACCGGACCGAAATCCGGCTGCCACTCGGGAAGCTGCAGCTTGGCTTCCAAACCCTCGTATTCACCGGCGCGAATCGTGGCGAGGTTGCGGCGCTCGGGTCGCGTCGCGGCTTCCTCGTACAGGTAGACCGGAATCGCGAGCTCGGTGCCGACGCGTTCGCCGAGCCGGCGCGCCAAACGGACGCACTCGTCCATGCTCGCGCCGTCGAGCGGCACGAAAGGGCAGACGTCGGTGGCACCGATCCGCGCATGCTCGCCACGATGCTTGCGCATGTCGATGCGCTCGGCCGCGGTGCGGATGGCGCGGAAGGCGGCTTCCTGCACCGCATCGGGTGCGCCAACGAAGGTGAACACCGTGCGATTGGTCGCGAGGCCCGGGTCGACGTCCAGCAGCCGCACGCCGTCCGTGGATTGCACCGCGGCGGCGATGGCGTCGAGGACGGCGCGGTCGCGACCCTCGCTGAAATTGGGCACGCATTCGATCCAGCGCATGGAACCTCCCGGCGCATCGTAGAGCAGAGATCGGCGATCCTCAAGGTGCGTCGTGGCGAGCCTCCGGCGACGCGAGACGGTGTGTGACGAAGCGTTGCACCGTCGTCTCGAGCAGGTCGAGCTGTTCGAGGAACAGGTGCCCAGCGGCCGGAATCACCACGAGCTCCGCCGCACCGCCGATCCGGGCGTGGAGCGCTGCGAGCGCCGGCAGGGGGCAGTATGGATCTTCGGCGCCGGCGATCATGAGGACCGGCAGGCGCGAGTCGGAGAGGAAGCCGAAGTCGAACAGTTCGACCGGTGGTGCGAGCGCCAGGAGGGCGGCGAAGCGGATGTCCATCGCGTGTTGCAGCGACAATCGCATGGCAATGAAGGAGCCGAAGGAAAACCCGCCCAGCACGATCGGGCTGCCTGGCCAGCGCGCCTGCAGGTGCTGCAACGCCCTGCCTGCATCCTGCAGCTCGCCGTCACCCTGGGCGAAGGTGCCCGTGCTCGTGCCGACGCCGCGAAAATTGAAGCGCAAGGTGATTATTCGCGCCGAGACCAGCGCCCGCGCCGTGCGATGCAATGCCTTGGTGTGCATGCTGCCGCCGTGCAGTGGATGCGGATGGCAGAGCAGCCCCACGCCTTGCGGCTCCTCGGCCGGCCAATCGAGCTGGGCTTCGAGCGTGCCAGCCGAGCTTGCGATCCGCAGTGATTCCACCTTGCGCGACATCGAGGCGGGACCTCCGTCAACGGTTGCTGCAACGAACGTGCTATCGTCCGCGCTCGGGGGTTGCATGTCCCGTTGGCCCATCCGCACGCGAGAGGCGAGCGAGTCCATCGCGGCGGCGCGGTCGTACTGCCGCGCCGTGCTACCACGTGTCTCGCGCACCTTCGCGCTCAACATTCGGGTATTGCCGGCGCCACTCCAGGACGTCGTTCGGGAAGCTTACCTCTTGTGTCGCATCGCCGACACCGTCGAGGACTCGCGCTGGCTGGCGGCGGAGACCAAGCCGCACCTGCTGCGGGATTTCGCCGCCATGTTTCCGCTCGGAGAGGACACCCAAGCGCGCGCCGAACAGTGGGCCCGGCCATTCGCCGCGATCGAATGCAACGATGCGGACCACGCCTTGTGCCGCGACGCCGCGATCGTATTGCGCGCCTTCGCGGCGGAAGCGGCGGCATTGCGTGTGCCGGTGGAAGCCTGTGTGCACGAGATGGCGCTCGGCATGCGCGACTTCGCCGCACGGCGAGTCCGGACGGGGCGCTTGCAGCTCGAAGACGGCGCCGATCTCGAACGGTATTGTCACGTCGTGGCGGGAACCGTGGGGGCGATGCTGGTGCGCCTGTTCGCCACCACGTCGACGCGGCTGGATGTCGAACGAGAGCGCCGATTGTCGGCGCTCGCCGAGCCCTTCGGCCGTGCCATGCAACTCACGAACATCGTCAAGGACATGGCCGACGACCTCTGCCGCGGCGCCTGTTACGTGCCCCGAGCTTGGGCGCAGCGCCGCCGCATCGCGCCGGAGGCGTTGCTCGACCCCGGATCCCGCGCGCAGGCGCGGCAGGTGCTGGGCGACGTCGCGGCACTGGCTGCGCGATCTCTGGATGCCGCACTGGCGTTCACGCTCGTGCTGCCTCGGCGCGAGGTGCGGCTGCGACTGTTCTGCCTCTGGCCGCTGTTCTTGGCCGCTTCGACCTTGCGGCGATGTTTGCTCGAGGATGCGGTTTTCGTCGCCGGCGCGCGCGCGCGCCTCCGGCGTAGTGAGGTGCGCCGCACGATCGGGACGACGAGCGCCTTCGTGTTCTCCGACTCCGCGATCCGCTGGCTCTATGGACGGCGCCGTGCTGCCCTCAAGGCTGTGCTGCCGCGTGCTTGAGCCTTGGCCTGCTGGAGTCCGAGCGAACGGATGCGGAGCCCAAGTGAGAGCGCGAGGGATACGCCGCATCGGCACTCGGCTTGCCCATCCCAAGTGCTCGGGTCACTCGATTTCTGCGTCGGCTGAATCGTTAGTTCTTTTATTTCGAAGAGGTTATTCGTCAAAAGTCGATTGCAAGCCTACTTGCGTTGAGGCGGGTGTCCCGGTTAATTTCGTTCATGTACGCCCATGTCTCAGCACCCTTCGGAGTGGCTGGACCAGGAGAGTGGATCGAACTCGATCACAGGGAGCGGGGAGCAGCGATGGCGCCGCGCCGCTCGCAGTAGCCGTGGGGAGGCTGTGAAGGATGAGGGAGCTCGTGACCAGGACGGAACGCAAGACCGGGGGCACACCACGCCGGCCGCAGGTACCGGTCGACGTGCTACGGACGTTGTACGAAAAGATGCTCTACGTCTTCTACGTCGAAGAGCGCACCAAGATCTTCGTCAAGGCCGGCAAGTGCTCTTTCCACGCGTCGAGCCGCGGTCACGAGAAGCTGCAGATCTGCATGTCCATGCTGCTGCAGCCTGGACGCGACTGGTTCTTTCCATACTATCGCGAGAAGGCGCTCGTGGTCGGTCTCGGCATGCCGCTGCTCGACATTTTCCTCGGTCTGCTGGCGCGCGAAGGCGATCCGAATTCGAACGGACGCAACATGTCGGAGCACTTCTCGTCGCGACCGCTGCGGGTGGTGTCACCGACCGCGTGCACCGGCACGCAATACCTGCCGGCCGTGGGCATGGCGAAAGCCATCCTGGCCGATGGCAAGAGCGACATCGTCTACGTTTCGAGCGGCGAGGGCGCCACGAGCGAGGGCGAGTTCTACGAGGCGCTGAACTGGGCCAGCCGCGAGCGCTTGCCCGTGCTCTTCCTGGTGCAGAACAACGGTTATGCCATCAGCGTGCCGCAGTCCACTCAGACCGGAGCACGCATTACCGAGATGGCGCGCGGCTTCCGTTTGCGCACGGTCGAGGTCGACGGCACGCGTTTCACCGAGATGTACACGACATTGCGACCACTGGTGGACGAGATGCGGCGCACGCACGCGCCGCTCCTGGTGGAAGGACACGTGGTTCGACTCGAGTCGCACTCGTCCTCGGATGACCAGGCCAAGTATCGCAGTGTCGACGAGATCGAACAGGTGCGAAAGCGGGACCCGCTGCGGCACACCGAGATGCAGCTCATGCAGATGGGTCTGCTCACCGAGGCGGAAAAGGAAGCCCTGCATGCGCGCATTCGCGCCGAGGTGGATGCCGCCGCCGACGAGGCCGACACGCACCCGCAGCCGAACCCCGACACGGTGATGGCCGACATCTACAGTAGTGCGAACCCGCGCATCGAGGAGAACGAGATCCGCGCGCTCGGCGACAGTCCAATCACCATGGTGGAAGCGATCAACCGCGGTCTGCGCGAGGAAATGGAGCGCAACCCCAAGATCGTCATGTGGGGCGAAGACATCGCCGACCCCAAGGGCGGCGTGTTCGGCGTCACGCGCGGGCTGACGGATCTCTTCCCGGACCGCGTCGGCAACGCCCCGCTCGCCGAAGCCAGCATCGTCGGCGTCGCGCATGGTATGTCGATCGGGGGCTACAAACCCGTGATCGAGATCCAGTTCGGCGATTACATCTGGCCGGGGTTCATGCAGCTGCGCAACGAGATTCCGACCTTGCGCTGGCGCAGCGCCGGAACTTGGACGACGCCCATGGTCGTGCGCGTGGCCGTCGGCGGCTACATCCGCGGCGGTCCGTTCCACTCGCAGTCCATCGAGGCGCTCTACGCCCACACGCCGGGCTGGACCATCGCCTATCCGAGCAACGCCGCGGACGCCAAAGGTTTGATCAAGACCGCGTGCCGACTCGACGATCCGGTGCTCTTCCTCGAGCACAAGGGCTTGTACCGTCAGGTGTACACCAAGGCGCTCGAGCCCGACGCGGATTACCTGGTGCCATTCGGCAGCGCGCGCATCGAGCGCCCGGGTTCCGATGTGACGGTGGTGACCTGGGGCAGCGGCGTCGTGCGTGCGGTGCAGGCGGCGAAGCGGCTCGAAGACGAGCAGGGTGCTTCGGTCGAGGTGCTCGACCTGCGCACGCTGTTGCCGCTCGACATGGAGGCGGTGCTCGCGAGCGTCAAGCGCACCTCGAGAGTTCTGGTCTTGCACGAGGCCGCGCTCTTCGGCGGACTAGGTGGCGAGATCGCCGCGCGCATCGCCGACGAAGCCTTCGAGTATCTCGACGCGCCGGTGAAACGCCTGGGGGCGCGCGACTCGTTCGTGCCGTTCGCGCCGAGCCTGGAGGCCGCGGTGCTGCCGAGCGCCGAGGATGTGACGCGCGTCCTGGTGGATCTGCTGCGATTCTGAGGGTTCAGGAATTGCGCCCGCGGTGCTGGCTCGCGCCGAGCCATTGCCGTACACCATGTCGCGCCTTGCCGAGCAAGATGTTGCACCAGTGTTGTCGCGGCAAGAACCGCAGCACCGGCGCGCGCCGCACACCCATGCGCGCCAGCTCGCTGGCCGGGGCCGGGTTCGCCGGGTTTTGCCGGTAGGCGACGAGGAAGCTGCGGTGAGCACCGGCGGTGTCGCCATGCAGGCGTTGCACCCGGCCGAGATTGGTGCGCACGTCGGCATCCCCCGGCGCGAGCTGCAGCGCCTGCGCGCAGATCTCGACCGCTTGCGCCGTATCGCCATGCAGCTTCGCCAAGCACAGTCCGAAGTAGGACATGGCGCCCGGGTGCTCCGGCTGGTGCCACAGCACTTCCTGCAACAGATCGAACGCCTGGGCCTCGCGATGCGAGAGCAGACAAGCGCGTGCTTCCTCGTAGATGCGATATGCCTCGCCGAGTGAACGCGCCTCGTTCTCCGGCGGTGCGGCCAGCTCCCACGTGCTGCCGCCGTAACGGTTTGCCGTGCGTGTCGTCATCGAAGAACCTCCCCCCTTCCGTGATGGACGCGGCGGTGTGCGAATCGTGGAGGACCCGACACGTCCCCCGCAACGCGCATACCAGGTACGCCCGGGCCGCGTCGTGGTGGGCCTCGTCGCCACGAGGATCCACGAACGGATCGAAGCCGCCGCCGCGACGCCAGATGCGACAAGGTCTGCGGCCCGGCTGCGGCAGCCTCGGAGGCGTTGCAGTCTGCAAGGAGTGCAAGGGGCGGGCGCCGCGACTGCAACGGCAGGATCGCTCTCGCCACCCCAGCAGAAGGAGGACGGTTCGCTCGTTCGCGTCAGTGCAAATCGTAGGCGCTGCCGCCGATGAACTCGCGCAGGACGGACGTCGGTGGCACGCCCGTCTCGTCCGCGGCGTCGAGTTCGGCCAAGAGCGCGGCGATGCGGCGGGCACGCCCCACGGCGTCGGAGCGCCGGGCATCGTCCTGCCACTCGGTGATGAAGCGGGGGAAATGCGATTCGAGATGGCGCTTGAAGATGGGCAGCTCGTACGGCAAGGCGCCGTTGATCACGGCATCGGCACGGTGCAAGTGCGGGATGATGTGCTTGAGCTCGCCGCGGCGGACGTAATGCCAGTGGGCGATGGTCTGCGCCGTGTCGTAGCCGCGATGAGCCGCGTCGCGCAACATGCGCCGGAGCAGGCGCAAGTCGGTCCAGCGCACCCAGTTATCGGCGCTGTCGCGCAGCTGCAACACGGTCTCGATGTAGAGACGAAACTTGAGGTGATCGTCGACGCTCGCGGTGAGCGGATCGTGCAACCCGTGCAACGTGTCGAGGAGCAGCACCTCGCCCGGGGCGAGGCGCAGGGCGCGGCGTTCGGGCCGCCTTTGCCCGAGCTTGAAGTCGTAGATCGGCATCTGGATCTCGCGGCCCTCCAGCAGCTCGCGCAGTTGCTGATTGACCAGCTGCAGGTCGAGCGCTTCCGGTGTCTCGAAATCGGAGTCGCCGTGCTCATCCTGGGGATGCAAGCGGAGGTCGAAGAAATAGTTGTCCAGATTCATCGGCACCACACGCACGCCGGCAGCGCCCAAGAGCTCCGTGAGCTTGGCCGTCGTCGTCGTCTTGCCCGAGGAGGAGGGGCCGGCCACGATCACCAAGCGCACACGCGCGCGGGATTCGAGCACACACTCGGCGGCAGCGCGCAAGTTGGCGGCATAGGCCGCCTCGGCGGCGCCGATGAGCTCGAGCCACGTTCCCTGGCGCAGGTGACGATTGATTCCCGCCGTGGTGTGGCAGTCGTGGTCGATATTCCACACCAGAGTGCGCCACATGGTCTGCCACGGCACCTCGCTCTGCTGTCCGCGGCGATCCTGCCGCGCTTGGCGCAGCCGCCCGCGCTCTTGCCGGTACAGGATGTACGCCTTCGCCGTGCGTGCGTGGCCATTCTCGATCAGGACCTTTTCGACGCAGTCTTGAATCTCCTCGACGCTGGGCGTGCCGCCCGCGCGCTCGAGCTGTTCGTGCACCTCGTCGGAGAGCCGCTGCGACAAGGCGCGGTCGTGACCGCCGAGCGCCGCCGCGGCCTTGTAGATCGCGTGGGTGATCTTGCTCTGATCGTAGGGGACGATCTCGCCGGTGCGCTTGATGATGTGGGTCACGCGACCCATCCAGCACCTCGAAAACCCAGGGAATTGCCGGGAATTAGATTTTGCCGGCGCTCAGGTGGATGCGGGGGCGGACGAGGGCGCCACTTGTGGTTCCATCTCGAAGCCGACGAAACGGACGTCCTTGTACGCATCACAACGCGAGCACAGGGAGATCAAGTCGCGCCGTCCGCGGTCGAGAAGCGTGCGCATGGAGCGCATGACCTCGCCGTTCCAGATTTCGAGCACGCTCTCACGTTTCACGTCGCCGACCAGGCCGCGCCCGGCGTCGTCCCAGCAACACAGCGGCGCCGTGCCATCGGTATAGAAGAACATTTCGTCGAGGATCTTGAGGCACGGCTTGAGCACGGGTGCGGTTTGTCCGGACCACGGCCAGTTGTACAGCGGCACCAGGAGCGCGACATCGGCGCGCGGACGCCAGTAATCGAGCCATGCCTCTTGTTCGTGTTTGTTCTCCTGCATGTCGATCATCCGTACCTCGACGTGACAGTCGTAGTTGCCTGCATCGCGCAGGGCGACGAACTGGTTGGTGTACTCGACGACCTTGTCGTAGTCGACGCCGGGCCGGGCGGCTTCGTAGGTGGCTTGCGAGAAGCCATCGATGCTGAAGCGCACGACGTCGATGCCCGCATCGAGAATGGCGCGCGCGCGCGGTTCGGTGAGCAGACCGCCATTGGTGTTGATTTCGACCTTGGCGGTCGAGTCGGACTTCATGTACGCGATGATCGCGGGCAGGCGCTTCTCCGACAATGGCTCGTTGATCAGGAACGGCCGGTACGTGATCCCGATGCCCCGCGTGTCGTCGACGATCTTGCGCCAGACCCAGTCCTCCATGAACATCGGGCCGCGCTCCATGGAGACGTAGGGGCAGAATGGACAGCGAGCGTTGCAGGCGAGGTTGGTTTCGATCTGCAGGAACCGCGGCACCTCGGTGTAATGCAACTCATGCACCGTGCCATCGGGGGCGATCGTGCGCGGATTGCTCATCGGGACTCCCGGGTGTGGGTCGATGCTGCCGCGAGCAGCACCAACAAGCGCTGCGCGCATCGCTCCGAGGCCCCGAGATTGGCTTCGACGAAGGCCCGAGCTTGGCTTCCCCGGTGCGAACGCTCCGCCGCATTGTCGCCAAGCCGCTCGAGCTGTTGCACCAGATCGTGCGGGGACCGTATCACGACGGCGGCACCGGTCTCAAGCAGCTTCTCGGCCTCTGGTGCGTTGTGATGCCGCGGGCCGAAGAAGAGCGGCAAGCCCATGATCGCTGGCTCGATGATGTTGTGCACGCCGCGGCCCCAAGCGCCGCCGACGTAAGCCGCATCGGCGCAAGCATAGAGCTCCGCCAGCATCCCGACGCGATCGATGACGACGGCGTCGATCGCGTCGAGTCGCTCGAGGGCCGAGAGCCGCACACTGCGCAGGTTCGCCGACGCGAGCCGGCGTTCGACCGCTTGCAGGTGGCTCGGCGTCGGCTCGTGCGGCACGAGCAAGAGTCTCGCGCCGAGGGCCACGCGTGCGCGCCACATGTGCCATGCGTCGAGCACGAGCGCTTCATCCGCCGGCCAGGTCGACCCCGCGAGCAAGGTGAAAGGACGCTGCGCTTGCTGCAGCACCGGCGCGATGGGGACGCGCGCTGCGTTGTTGCGCCGCCGCCAAACCTGGTCGAAGCGCGTGTCGCCGTCGACGACGAGGTTGGGGTGTGTGGGCGCGAGCGCGCGGAAACGCGCTGCATCGTCGGGGTCCACCGCGCTGATGCACGCGAGTCGGCGGTAGAGGTCGGTGTACAGCGCACGAGCGGGCCAGCGCGAACGCCGCGAACGCGGATTCAACGTCGCGTCCACGAGTGCCACGGGAATCCCACGCCGGTCGGCCTCGACGACCCAGTTCGGCCAGAGATCGAACTTGACGAACACGAGCAAGCGCGGACGGAGCGCATCGAGCACACGCCCGACATCGGCCGGCGTGTCGAACGGAAGGTATTCGCGATAGCGGGCTTCGCCCAAGCGCTCGGCGTAGTCGAAACCGGAAGGCGAGAAGAATGTGTGCAGGATCGCGAGGTCCGACCGGGCACGCGTGAGCTCGGCGGCGAGCGGGCGTGCCTGTTCGTATTCGCCCACCGATGTCGAGTGCATCAGGATGACGCGCCCGCCGAGCGCCGGAGCGAGGGCTTCCCGGCGTTCGACCACACCGCGGCGCCCTTCGAGGCCGCGGCCGATCTTCGAGTTCCAACCCGCGGCGAGAGGCAGCAGCCGCCGGGCAGCGGGGAACAGTGCGTTGTAGACACGCAACACGGTGCCCCCTAGGCGCGCGGATCGAGGCCCGGCGTGTGCACGCGCCCGGCGTTCATGATCGCCAGTGCTGCATCCGCCGCTTCGTCCACGCTCAGGTTCAGCATGCATTCGTGGGTCGGGCGGTGGCAGGGCCGGCTGCCGTTCTTCGAGCACGGGTTGCAAGGCGGCGGGCGGTAGAGGAAACGGCTGCTCGGGCGATACGGGGCATAACCGAACGCGGGTGAAGTGGGACCGAAGAAGCCCAAGACCGGGCAACCGACGGACTCGGCCACGTGCAACAGGCCGCTGTCGTTTCCGATCAGCAGCTGGCAACGCTCGAGCAGTGCCGCCGTTTCCAGGATGTCGAATCGACCGCTGCAATCGAGGCTTGATTGCGGCGCGGATGCGGTCACGGTCGCGGCGAGATCGCGTTCCGCTTCACTGCCGAGCACCAGGAAATGGATGCCACCGCGGCCCGCGAGCTGCTGCGCCAGTGCGGCGAAATGTCCTGCGGGCCAGCGCTTGCTCGGCCAGCGCGCCCCCGGCGCGATGGCGACGAGGACACCGGAAGGCCGGGCGGCGGCGAGAAACGTGGCCGCGCGCGTTCGAGGTTCGGGGCCGAGCACGAGCCGCGTGTCGTAGAGCTGAGGAGCCAGTCCGAGCCGGCGCAGCGGTTCGAGCATGCGCTCGCGCAGCGGACGCGCGCCGCCGAAGCGGCCGTAGAGATCGCGATGCGTGTGCACCAGGAACCAGCGCGGCAACGATTGTTTGGCGAAGCCCGGGCGCAGGCGCGATCGCAGACTCCAGGTGAGAAGCCGCGAGCGCAGGCTGGAATGCAAATCGAAGACGTGCGCGTACGGTTCGCGGGCGAGCCGTGTGCCGAGTGCCACGAGCTCGGGCACGCCGGCGCGGCGCGACACCGCGATGACGCGGCGCACGCCGGGGAGTGCCGCCGCGAGTGCCAGGAGATCTTCGCGCACGACGAAATCGATGCGTGCAGCGGGAAAATGCTCGCTCGCGCTCTGCAAGAAACTGGAGGTGAGCACAATGTCCCCCAACGACGACAGACGCAACACCAGAATGGCCGACATCGCAGACCTCCGCTTCGCTGCGCGCGCATCGTAGCAGAAGCGCGACGCGCCTCTCGATGCTCGGGCTCTGCGCCCGACGCGCATCGCGCATGGATCCGGCGTTGAGACGTGGCCGTGGTTGACCTAGAATCCCGTTCGAGGTGAAGCGATGCTGTCGTGGCGAATCGTCGTGCTGTTGCTGTTGATCGCTCTGTCGGCCTACTTCTCCGCCGCCGAAACGGCGATGTTTTCGCTGCGCTCACCCGAGATCCGGCGCCTGCGTGAAAAACCGAGTCGCGCCTCGCGCGCCGTGCTGGCGCTCCTCGAGCACCCGCGGCGTTTGCTCGCCACGGTGTTGATGGGCAACACCATCGTCAACGTGCTGGTGGCGGTGGTCGCGGCCAGCGCCTTCGTCACCTGGTTCGGTCACGAGCGCGGTCCGGTGCTCGCGACGTTCGTGACGACGATCACGATTCTCGTGTTCGGCGAGATCCTGCCCAAGACGCTCGCCGTCGGCTCACCGCTCGGTTTGGCACGGCGGCTGGGGCGATCCCTGCAGTTCGTGCAGTGGGCGATCGGGCCGCTCACCGCCGGCGCCGTGCGGCTCACCGACGCAGTGGCGGCCACGCTCGAGCGCCAAGTGCCACGGCGCGACGAGGCGCTGTCGGAAAACGAGATCAAGATGTTGGTGACGATGGGCTGGGAGCAGGGTGTGGTGGGTGTGCGCGAGAAAGAGTTCATTCACAACGTCTTCCACCTGAACGACCGATTGGTGAAGGAAATCGTCACCCCACGCACGCGCGTCTTCGCCGTGGACGCCGACGCCAAGATCGACGAGGTGCGTCATGCCATCGCCCATGCCGGCTACTCGCGCGTGCCGATCTTCGAGGGCGCGCGTGACAACCTGATCGGCTATGTCGAGGTCAGCGATCTCCTGTGGACCCAGGATACGCCGGATTCACGGCACTTGCGCGAGCTGCGGCGCGAGCTGCGTTTTCATCCCGAGACCATGCGCGTC
>DASRJO010000146.1:0-7961 GCA_035649435.1 Candidatus Krumholzibacteriia bacterium
GCAGATCGAGCAACACGTGGGTCCGGCTATGGAACGGGCTCGGGACCACGCGCTGTGGCAGCGTTGCCGGGAAGGCCTCGTAGCCGGTGGGCCAGGAGGAGGATGCTCGGACGTCGAACACCGTGTCGGTGCACGTCACCAGACCGTTGAGCGAGATCACGATGTCGATGCGGGGAAACTCACCACCTCCGACCACCAGACCGCTGTCGAAGTGCTGCGGTTCCTTCCCATCGATGGAGAGGTCGAGGCTCAGTCGTTCCTGGATTGCGAACTCGCCACCGACGCGATACGTCCCCGAGCCCGTGATCGCGACCGGCAGTGGGTTGCGCGGCAGCGCCCACCGCACGACCGAGACCTCGTACACGTCGAAGAGCCCATCGAACACCAAATGCCGGAGCGTGAAGGTGCCTGCGAGCGCTTCAATCGACACCGGGCAGTCGCACAGGGCGAAGCAGCCGGTCTCGAACGCAGCCTCGGATTCCAGCCGGTAGGTTTCAGCCTGCACCTGGAGCGTGACGCCGAGGACCGCGGCGGCGAACAATGACGAGGGTGCGTGGTGTGCCAACTTCATCGCTGTCTACCTCGAGAGGCCGGAGCGGCGAGCCGACTGCGACGATTCTACACCCCCCCTCGAATCGTGGCGAGCAGTCACCCCAAATCGCAGCTCATCCGCGACTCGACACGACATCGTCAGCTCCCGATCAGAAAACCAGTGGGACCAGGCTCAGGATTCTCCCGAGGAATGAGCCGACGGGGGCCGACCGCTCACTGGGTGCGGGAAGCCAGCGCGTAGACGTCGAAGTAGCGCTGCAACGAAGCGGGGGTCGAGCGGTGCTGGTTCGGCCCGTCCAGAAAATCCACCAGGACCTCCCGGGCTCGCGCGATCTCGCGCAGACGGGCGACCGATCGACGATGACGCGGATCTGCCAAAGTGAGATCCAGCAATTCAAGGGCGCGATGCATCGCACCTTGGGCGATGGATGCGTTTCGCGATCTCCAGCGCAACACTCGACTGACCTCACTGCCGACATGACCCAGCTGCTCGGCCAAGGTCAACTGCCACCAGCGACCGGCGGCGAGCTCTCGGTGGGTCACGACCCTCATCGTCGAACCAGCCGGCGCACCAAATCCGTGATCCTCTCGCGCGTGGCGGCGTCCTCCACACCCCGAGACCGATTGCCAACGGAGGGACGAATGTTGATCATCGAATCGAACTCGAGCCACTCGGCTTCCTCGAGCTCCGGGTAGAGATTGATTCCCCACAGGTCGGGCTGCTCGGAGCCGCTGGCGAGCAGTTCTGCCTCCTCATCGGCGTGCATCTCGGCGTCCAGCAGCAGGATCCCACGCCGGAGATCGACAACTGCTTTCACCATGTCCCCGAAGCGCCCCGCAGCCATCTGGCGCAGTTCGTCCATCGAGACTGGATTCTGTTCGGTCGCGATTCTCATGAGACCGGAATCCTATCATGCGGCTGCGCGTTGGATCGCACGCCGCCGGCCGCGAATCTCCTACGTGTTTGCGCGTGCCTGTAATCGAATGTAAGCCACCTGCGCCACCGCTACCTTGACGCCGCCGGCATCGAACAGATCAACGGCCAGCGGACAAAGGGTGCGGCCGAGCTTGATGACGCGGGCTTCGGCGGTGACGTCGCTCCGGCACGGGGCAAGGAAGCGGATGTTCATGTCCGTGGTGGTCATGGGCTCGTCCGGGCCGGTCTTGGTCATGAGGGCGAAGCAGGCAACGCTGTCGGCGACGGTCATGAGCAAGCCGCCGTGGAAGGACTCGAACACGCCGTCGTATTTGCGCTGGTATGGCACGGTCGCACGGCAGAAGCCATCGCCGAGCTGCTCGATGCGGAACTCGAGCGTATCGAAGATGGGGACCTTCTTCATCCGTTGCATGATCGCCGCGCCCTTGGGGGTATTCAGCATTCTGCACCTCTGGGCTTGGCGCTCATGAAATGCCGCGGGCGAGGTTCTCGAAACGCGTGTACTCGGCGAAGAACTTGAGCTTGACCTCGCCGATGGGGCCGTTGCGGTGCTTGCCGATGATGACCTCGGCAACGCCCTTCAGGTCCTCGGGGCACTCCCGGTCGTAGACTTCTTCGCGGTAGAGGAACAGCACGACGTCGGCGTCCTGCTCAATGGCGCCCGACTCGCGCAGATCCGACAGCATCGGGCGCCGGTTGCCGGCGCGCGACTCGACGGCGCGCGACAGCTGCGACAGCGACAGCACCGGCACGTCCAGCTCCTTCGACAGGCCCTTGAGCGCGCGCGAGATCGACGAGATCTCCTGCTGGCGGTTTTCCTGCTTGGAAGCCGATTGCATGAGCTGCAAGTAGTCCACCACGATCAGGCGCAAGCCTTTCTCCATCTTGAGACGCCGGGCCTTGGCGCGCATCTCCAGCACGTTGATCGCCGGCGTGTCGTCGACGTAGATCGGCGCGCTGGTGAGCAGGCTCGCCGCGCGCGTCAGGTTCGGCCACTCGTGCTTGGCGATGACGCCCTTGCGCAGTCGATAGCTGTCGACGCGCGCCTCCGAGCACAGCATGCGCAGCGCCAACTGCTGCTTCGACATCTCCAGGCTGAAGATCGCCACCGGGTGCTTGCTGTCGATGGCGACGTTCTGCACGATCGAGAGCATGAGGCTGGTCTTGCCCATCGACGGCCGCGCCGCGAGGATGAGCAGGTCGCCGTTGTGCAGACCGGTGAGCATGGCGTCCAGGTCGTCGAAGCCGCTGCGGATGCCGGTCATCGCATCGGGGTTGTGGTGCAGGTTCTCGATTTCGACGAAGCTCTGGCGCACGACGTCCTTGATGTGGACGAACCCTTCGCGCACACCACCTTCGCTGATCGAGAAGATGCTGGCCTGCGCCTGGTCGAGCAGCTCCTTGGTGGGCAGGCGATCGGCGTAGCCTTCCTGAATGATCTCCTTCGACGCCGTGATCAGTCGCCGCGCCAGGTACTTGTCATAGACGATGCGCGCATGGTGCTCGACGTTGGCTGCGGTGGCGACGCTATCGAGCAACGTCGACAACGCGACGGTGCCGCCGACGGCCTCGAGCCGGTCCATGCGCCGCAGCTCGTTGGTGATGGTGACGAGATCCACCGCGTCGCGGCGCTCGAAGAGCTGCACCGCGGCCTGGTAGATGAGCCGGTGCGCCGACTTGTAGAAGCAGTCGGCGACGAGGAGTTCGAGCGAGCGCGGCAGCGCTTCGGTCTCGAGCAGGATGGCGCCGAGAACGGCCACCTCGGCCTCGAGCGAGTGCGGTGGAACGCGCCCCGCCATCGACCGGTCCAACGTCTCCATGGTGCTCCACTTCCACTTCACGACACCGCGCCCGCGCACGCGCGTGCGGAGCGAAATCCACGGCCGACGTCGGAGATCCGGACCGGGGCGCAGTAAGCGCCTGACCCGCGGCATCCGGACCCGGGAGGAGGGCGTTCGGGGGGATTGTAGCGCAGCCGGAGGCGCGCTTCAGAATTTTTCAGTCGGCGCCATCGCAGGCCCGGCGCACTTTCTGGATATCTTCCCAAACCGGCCGCTTCCACTGTGGGTTACGCAGCAGGGCCGCCGGGTGATAAGTGGGGAAAACCGGGATCTCGGCATAGGTGTGGCGCTCCGTGCGCAGCCGCGCCATCGATTCCTGCTTGCCGAGCAACGTCGATGCCGCATGTCGTCCGAGCGTGCAGATGACGCGCGGCTGCAGCAGTCGCACTTGGCGTTCGAGGAAAGGCCGGCACGCGGCGATCTCGTCGGGCTCGGGATCGCGGTTGCCCGGCGGCCGGCACTTGACGATGTTGGTGATGAAGACGTCCTCGCGCTTCATCTGCACCGACTCGATGATCTTGGTCAGGAGTTGCCCGGCACGCCCGACGAAAGGCTCGCCTTTGGCGTCTTCATCGGCACCGGGTCCTTCGCCGACGAAGAGCAACGCCGCTCCGTCGGGACCGACACCCGGGACCGCATTCGTACGTGTGGCGTGCAACCGACAGGCCGTGCAAGCGCGCACTTCGGCCGCGACTCGTGCCAACGAATCGTCCTGTGGACTTTCCGCTAGGTGCTGCTGCGGGATCGCTGCTGGGCTCGTGGTGACGGATGCGGCTGGTTCGGTCTTCGCGACGGCCCCGGGTTGCGTTCGCACCCGCAGGGCCATTTTCTCGCCGGTATCGAGCCGCTGCTGCAGGTAGCGCCGCAAGGTGCTCACGGCCTCGGCGTTGGATCCGCTCACGCTTCCTCCGCGTTCCGTGTGCCGCATGCACGGCGATCCTGTGTCGTCGCGATCAGGCTCTCGCCGGCGCACGGCGCTTCGCGAGCTCGCCTTCGACCGCATCGAGAACGATCTCGGCGATCAGCTCTTTTTCCAGCACCGGAGTGGCTTCGACCAAACCCTCGGCGTTCCAAATCCACACTTGGTTCGTGCGCTGGTCGGGGCCGGTTTCTTCCCCGACGCGGTTGGCGACGATGAGGTCGAGCCCCTTGTCGCGCAGCTTCTGCTGCGCCGCCGGCCCAGGGTCCGCGTCGGTCTCGAGCGCGAAGCCGACGAACAATCGCCCTCCCTTGGCGGCGCGCAAAGTCGCAAGCACATCCGGCGTCGGCTCGAGGTCGAGCTGCAACGCTGAGCGTGTGCGCTTGATCTTGCGCGGCGCGACCTCGCGCGGCCTGTAGTCTGCGACCGCCGCTGCCATGAGGAGGATTCCGGTGCGCGGCAGCCATTCCTGGCACACGCGCAGCATCTCCGCCGCCGATTCGACCTTGGCGAAATCCGCGAGCCCCGTCGGCGGCACCAGCGCGCTCGGTCCCGAAACGAGGTGCACGCGCGCGCCACGCCGCGCGGCCGCTGCCGCGAGCGCATACCCCATGCGTCCGCTCGCGCGATTGCCGACGAAGCGAACGGGGTCGATGGCTTCCCACGTGCCCGCCGCCGTCACCAACACGTCCAAATCCGCGAGCGCGCGCGATTCATTGCGCGGCGAGGACGATTGCCGAGCGGCAGAACCGCCTGCATTCGCCGTGCGCGACGAAGGAGCCTTCGCCAGCAATGTCCGCAGCGCCGAGACGATGGTCTCCGGCTCGGCCATCCGGCCTTCGCCTTCCCAGCTGCACGCAAGTCCGCCGCGCTCGGGATCCACGAACCGGTAGCCGAGGGCCTTCAGTCCGGCGACATTGCGCTGGTTGATGGCGTTGCGCCACATGTGCTCGTTCATTGCCGGGGCCACGAGCACCGGGCAAACCACGGCGGAGAGGAATGTCGTCACCGCATCGTCGGCGATGCCGGCGTGGAGCTTGCCGAGAAGGTTGTAGGTCGCCGGTGCAACGACGACGGCGTCGGCCCAGCCGGCGAGGTCGACATGCTCCACCGCGCCCATCTCGAAGACGCGGTCGAACGTGCTGGTGACCACGCGGTTGCCGGAAAGGGTCTCGAACGTGAGCGGCGCGACGAAGCGCTGCGCCGCCTCGGTCATGATGACCGCGACACGAGCGCCGGCTTTGACCAGCGCACGCGTCAAGTACGCCGCCTTGTAGGCGGCGATGCCTCCGGTGACGCAGAGCACGATGTGACGGCCCTGCAACGGTTCCCCGGAGCCCGCGGTGTCAGAGGATGGATTCGGGCTTTTCATCCTGTCGGGTCTCGAGCGCGCTCGTCGTCGCCGTGTGCTCGTCGATGTAGACAAAGTCGACATCGCCACGTCCGACGCGCTTCAGCGCCCGCGACGTCACCTTTTCTTTCGATTCATCGCGTCCGACCATGCGCATGACGCTGTTGATCTTGCGAGCTTCGCGTGCGGCCACGACCACCGCTTCGTACTTGTTGTGCACGACCGTCGTCACCTTTTCGATTGCTACGTATGCCATATTGGCGAAATCGACCTCCATTCCTTCAAGTCACTCGAACCGCGCGCGTCGCCCGGGCGTCAGCGTCCTCTCGGGCTGTCCACGCGCAAGTAGGCGCTCACGACATCGGCGCCGCCCGCATCGTCCTGCAGACGCTCGCGCCGCAATCTCTCGGCGCGGCAGATCGCCTCGAGCTCGTCACGCGTCTCTGCCAAGGTGTCGTTGACCACGACATAGTCGTATTCCACCAGGCAGCGGATCTCGTCGGGCGCCCGCTGCAAGCGCAGCTGGATGACGTCCTCGTCTTCGGTGCCGCGCTGGCGCAGACGCTGCTCCAGCACCTGCAACGACGGCGGCAGGACGAAGACGAGCACGGCGTCCGCGATCCGGCGCTTCACCGAAACCCCGCCTTGCACGTCGACATCGAGCAGCACGCTCTTGCCGCCGCGCAGCGCCGACGCGACCTCCGATTCCAAGGTGCCGTAGCGCGCTCCGTGCACCGACGCGTGCTCGAGGAACTCACCGGCCGTCACACGCCGCTCGAACTCCGCCGGCGCGAGGAAGTAGTAATCGCGCCCTTCCACCTCGTGCGGCCGGCGTGGACGAGTCGTCGCCGACACCGAGAAGCCGAGATCCGGAAACGTTTGCAACAACCCGGCCACGAAGGTGGACTTCCCTGCCCCCGAAGGGCCCGAGAGCACCAACACGAAGGGCTTCCGCCTCACGCGACGCCGACTCCCGCCTGCTGCAACCGAGCCCCGAGTCCGCCATCACTCGAGATTTTGGATCTGCTCGCGCAGCTTCTCGATCTCTTCCTTCATGCTCAAGACCGCGTGCGTGATCTCGAGCTGCGTCGTCTTCGACCCGATGGTGTTGACCTCGCGATGCATCTCCTGGAGCAAGAATCCCATGCGGCGCGCGCCCTGTTCGGGCGAGGCGATGGCGGCATGGAACTGCTGCAGATGGCTGCGCAGGCGCACGCACTCCTCGGTGATGTCGCTCTTGTCGGCGATCACCGCCACTTCCTGCGCCAGGCGCTGCGGATCGACCTCGCCCCCATCCAGCAGCCGCGCCAGGCGCGCGCGCAGCAACGTCCGCGCTTCCTCCGGCACCCGCGGCGCTCGTTGCTCGACGCGTGCCAAGCTCGTCTCGATGAGCTCCAGCCGGCGCGACAGGTCGGCGCCGAGGGTGCGACCCTCGCGCTCCTTCATCTGATTCGCTTGCTCGATCGCCTTGTCGATGACCTCGAGCAGGAGCTTCTGCACCAGGTCCGTGTCCAGCTCGCGATAGCCGCGCACGAGCAGCTCGGGCTGCGCCAGCATGGCCGCCACCAGCGGTCCGGCCAGCGCCGGGTCGGTGAAGGCGCCGTCGCCGAGACCGAACTCTCCGGCCAGCCGCCGGATGGCGCCGCCATAGGCGCGCACGAGCGGCTGGTTGAGGCCGATTTCCTCCATCTCGTCTTGCGACTCGAAGGTGAAGCTCAAGCTCATGCGACCGCGGTCGGTGCGCTCGCGCACCCGCGACTTGATCGTGTCTTCGAAAGCGAGCAACGGCCGCGGCAGCCGCAGCGAAATATCGAGATATCGATGGTTCACCGAGCGGATTTCCACGCCGATCTTGGTGCCGTGGTTCTCGGTCTCGGCGACCCCGAACCCCGTCATGCTTTTGAGCATGCAAGACCTCCGTCGGGGGAGCCCCTCAATGTAGATGCCGTGACCACGGGGTGTCAACGGGCTGGCCAGGGCCGTCAGGGCTCAGTTCCAGGAGCCGATGCCCGCGGTCGTGGGCCACCTCCAGCGTGGCCTGGAACGGCGGCCGGCCTAGGGTCGCTGCGCTTCGACGAAGGCGACGATGAAATGCGTCGTGATCACATCTGCCGGATTGCGCCCGACCAGATGTTCGCGAAGGAACTCGTCCCAGCGCGCGGCAGGGATTTTCCTGCCGAGTAGCTCCTCCAGACGGAAGATGAGGTCGCCGCTCCGAGTAGAATGCACCCGTGACGGTCGTCGAATACTGCACGAGGAGACGGTGGAAACGCTCTACTTCAAACAGCTCCTGGCCGGGAGAGATTTCGCCATCGGCGATGCCGCCGCGGCGCAAATGGTCAACTTCGTTTACGTCATCGG
>DASRJO010000147.1:0-5977 GCA_035649435.1 Candidatus Krumholzibacteriia bacterium
GCCACCGGGCGCAGCTCGCGCCTGCGGGCGTCGCATGCTCTCGCCCCCGGCGCCTACGCGATCCTGAGTGCCGACACCCTCGCTGCCATCGCCGCGCTCCCCGCTGGCACATTGCGCGTCGCGGTGGCGCCGTGGCCGGCGCTCAACAATAGCGACGACGACACCGGCTTCGCCGATCGCATCGTGCTGCGCGACCGTGCCGGCATCGTGCAAGACGCGATCGTCTACAGCGCTGCCTGGGGAGCGGAGCGCGGGCGCAGCATCGAGCGCTTGACCGACGATCCCGACGCGCGCGGTCTGCTGTGGTCGGCCTGCAAGGATCGCGCGGGATCCACACCCGGTCGGGCCAACAGCTCGACCGCACCGCCCGCTTGGAGCGTCGAGCTCGATTTGGCGCCCAATCCGTTCTCTCCGAATGGCGATGGAAACGAAGACTTGTTGCTCGTGGCGTTCGAAGTGCCGGCGGGCCACGTCGGCTTCGAGATCGGCATCTACGACACCACAGGAAGGCGTCGGCGAATGCTCGCTGGCGATCGTCTCGGACCGGGGCCGCGGCGTTTGACCTGGGACGGGGCGGACGATGCCGGAGCGCCTCTCGTAACAGGTGCTTACGTCTTGCGCCTCGTGTTGCTTGGCAAGCGTGAGTCACCGGCGCAGCTGCGCACCGTGGGACTGGTCCGGCGTTGAGACGAAATCCAGCTCCTCCGCGGCGCACCGCGCCGATAAGCCGGTGCGGCAGGCGGCATGGAATCTCTTGCCGCCAATGGGGTGCAGCGTGGCTACTCGTCGCAACGGCGATTCCATGCTCGCTGGTTGCGGACGTCGAGGATGCGCAGAGCCTCGCCCAGGGAGGCATCCCTGCGCTCGATCGCTTGCACCGTGTACCGGGGTCGGTGTTGCCGCCGCATCATGCCGTGCAGTGCGGCAGCGTCTGGCCATTCGCGGGCAGTGGACTGGTGACGCACGTGGCAGCTCTGCAGAGTGTCGGCCAGAGCTGGGGCTTCGCCCTCGCCGTCGCACAGACACAGAGCGACATCCATGCAGAAACCGACGCCACCTTGGTGTTGCAATCCGGCCGCACGACGTGGCGAGCCGGCGCGGCTGCGACCTTGCGCCGTACGCACTTCGCTCGCCACCCGACCTGGGCGGAGCTGCATCTGCAGCTCGGGTTCGGCGCCAGACTGCACACGCGCGTTCGTCTCGCCTGCACGAGCGCCGGCATCCTGCAGCGCGACGTGCTGCCACGTGTCGGGCTCACGCTCGGCGTCAAGCTCGAGGAGCGTTTGGAAGCCACGCTGCTGCTCGAACGCGAACCGAGTCTGCCGACACGAATGTGTGCCGGTCTCGCCTGGGGTGTGGGCGGAGGGCTGGGATTCCTGTGCGGTCATGACCTTTTGACTGGCGGATCGAGTGCAGGACTCGTGGCGGGTCCACCGTCGTGGAAGGTCACCTACGCCACCGCGTCGCATCCCGAATTGGGTTGGAGTCATGCATGGATGCTCGAGTACCGGCGCTGAGCCGTTGGTGCGTTCATCTGGTGCTCGCGGGTCTCGCGCTCGCGACGGCTCGTGCCGATGAAATCACGAGCGCCGACAGTCTGGTCGAGACATCGCTCGAGTCCCAGCTGCGGTTTCACGACGAAAGCTTGGACGAGGAGCTCGATCCTGGCACGCTCGCGGCACTCGATGCGCTGCTGCTCGATCCGGTGGAGATCAATCACGGCGCCTTGGCGCGTTTGCTGGCGGTGCCGTGGTTGTCGGCGGCGCAAGTGGACGCCATCCGAGCGAATCGTCCGCTCGCAGAATGGCAGGATCTCGCTCGGCTCCCCGGTTGGGATCTCGATCTCGCGCGCAGCGTGCGTGCCTTCGTGCGCTTCGCCAGACCGCGCAACCCATGGCGGATGGAAACGGGGCTTCTCGCCACCGCGCGGCGGCGCGAGTGCGAGATGCGTGGTGAATCGGCGCGCGCGAGCCTGGGCCTGCGCTATTCGAGCCTGCCGCAAACGTTGGCGAGCGGGTCGGTCGGCGTGCAACTCGGGTGGATGCGTGGCGTGGCGGGCGACCTGCGTCTCGGCCATGCACAGGGAATGCTGTGCTGGAGTGCATCCACGGCGTTGAACGCCACCAGTGCGCCATTGCGACGGGCGCGAGGTGTGGTCGCCTCCATCACGCCCTCGGCATCGCACGGCTTGCGCGGTGCCGCTCTAGAGCTCGGCGGGCGCGGTTTTCGCATGGGCATCGCGAGCGGCACCAGCACGAGCGGCAAGGTCGACGGCGGTTTCGGCACCGTCCCACTCGGCGGCGCGCACGCGTTCCACGCCGGCTTGTTGCAGGTGGGACAAGGGCGGTGGACGAGCTTCGGCTGGAGCATGGTGGGACGCAACGCGCGCATCGAGCTGGAGGTGGCACCGATCGCGCAAACGAGCGCCTATGCCGCGGCCGGGGAATGGCGATGGCCGCGCGGCCGGTTCGCGTTGCGCCTGCAAGGGACCCCGGCGCTCGACCTCTCGCCATTCGCGGGCGTGGGTGCGAGCGAGCGCGAGGAGAACGCCCGACATGCGCTCGCGCACGGCTCGATTCGAGTCGGACACGGCCGCTTCGAGATCGGCGTGGCGCACTCTTCGCGGCAGGATTCCATCGCCACGAACCACGAGTTCGTCGAGGCGCGGCTCGGGGCACGCTGGCAGTGGCTGCGGCATGTGTTCGAGCTGCGTCTCCGACAGCGGCGCGCGCAGGACGCGGCGCTCGAGCTCGAAACCTTCCGTCTGCCAGAGCGCACACGCCAACGCGGCGTCGTCATGCGCTGGTCACGCCGAATCGATTCGAATACCAGCCTCGCCATCGACTATCGCGGCGAGGAGCGTGTCGATGACGAGGGTCTGGAGGCGGGAAGCGCCTGGCAGCTGCACCTGCAACACCGGCGCGAGCGCTTCGGTGTGCAGACGGCGCTCACTGCGCTCGCGGTCCCTTCGGGTGCAGCAACGCCCGTCATCGCCGAACCGAGCCTGCGCGGTGGTGCCGGCTCGCGGCGCCTGGTCGGCGATGGTCTGCGCGCCGCGCTCGCATTCCGCGTCGAGAGCAAACGGGTCGAGGCGGGACTGCGATTGGCGCGCAGCTTCGGCGCGCTACCCGCGACCCCGCTCGAAGCCGAGCTGGCATTGCGACTCCGCATGCCGTGAGGCCGAACCCAGACGCGCGTCGAAAGGCCGTGGTGATTCCAACTTCCGCGTCAGCTCTTGTTTGACGCGACGATGCGATTGCGCTACGCTCCGGTGCCAAGCACCCGAGGTGCCCGTGTCACGCACCGTGATCGCCAACGCGAGGCTTCTCACTCTGCACCCGGGGGCGGAGTTCTTCGAGTCCGCGAGTCTGCTGCTCGAAGATGGTCTCGTCACCGCCATCCTCGACGATCCCGACGCCACCGATTCACATGCCGAACATCTGGATGCAGGTGGCGCTCTGGTGCTGCCGGGGTTGATCAACGCGCACACGCATTGCTACAGCTCTCTCGTGCGTGGCCTCGACGCGAGAGTCGGCAGCAACGACTTTGCCGCTTTGTTGCGCGATCTCTGGTGGCGATTCGACGTCTGCCTCGAGCCCGAGGACATCGAGATCTCGGCGATGCTCGCCGGGCTCCTGAGCCTGCGGCTCGGCGTCACCACTTTGTTCGATCATCACGCGAGCTACGGTTGCATCGACGGTGCGCTCGAACGCGTCGCCGCCGGTCTGGAAACGATGGGTGCGCGGGGGATCGTGTGCTTCGAGGTCTCCGATCGCGCCGGGTCCGAGGCGGCCCAGGCGGCGCTGCGGGAGAACGTGCGGCATGCCGGCTCGGGCACGCAACTGCCCTCCCGTCTCGGGTCCATGCTCGGCCTGCATGCTTCGTTCACACTTTCCGACGCGACCTTGGCAGCGGCCGCCGAGCTCGCGCAGCAGCACGGGCTGGCGGCGCACGTGCACGTGGCCGAAGCCGAAGTCGACCGCATGGGCGGCACCGCCTCCGGCACGGGCGTCGTGTCTCGGCTCGAGCGCTTCGGTTTGCTCGACGGGGGAGCGATCGCGGCGCACGCGGTGCATCTCGAGGCCGCGGAGCTGCGTGCCCTCGCCGCGCACGGAGCCGTGATCGCACACAATCCGCGGTCGAACATGAACAACGGGGTCGGCCGCGCCGATCTCGGGAGCATGATGCATGCGGGTGTGCAAGTCGCGCTCGGCACCGATGCATACGGTGCTGGCGTTCTCGCCGAGGCGCGCGTCGCCACCTTGGCGCAGCGCCAGTATCCCCGCCGCGGCGACGGCGATGCGGTGGCCGAATGTGCGCTGCAAGCGAATCCGAGCCTCGCCTCCGCGTACTTGCCGCTGCTCGGCCGCTTGCTGCCCGGTGCCCCCGCCGATGTCGTCGTCACGCGTTATGTGCCGCCGACACCGATGCATCGCGAGAATGCGTGGTCGCATCTCTTGTTCGGAGACATCGAGGCCCAGGTGCGCACGGTCTTCGTGGCTGGTGAGCGCGTTCTCGACGAAGGGCGCAGCACGCGGGTCGACGAGGGCGAGCTGGCCGCACAGTGCAGGGAGCATGCGTCGCACCTGTGGGAACGCTTTCGGCGCGCGGCACCGAGCTGGCACACGGTCGTGGTTCCGGAGGGATAATGCAGGCGATTCCCAAGTCGGAGCGCATCCGGGGCACGCGCTGCATGGCCTGCGGCCACGAGCATGCCTACGATCCGCAACCCTACCGATGCCCCGACTGCGACGGCATTCTCGACGTGCTGTGGGACGACGCACGACTGGCGCGCGTCGTGACGCGAGAGGCTCTGGCTGCACGCAAATGGCACGACATCTGGCGATATCACGAATTGTTGCCGGTCGAATCCCCGGCGCATCGCACGCCGCTGCGTGTGGGCTGCACGCCGCTCTACGAGGTGCGTTCGCTGCGCCGCGCCTTCGGCTTCGCCTCGCTCTACGTCAAGGACGATGGCCAGAATCCCACCGGTAGTTACAAGGACCGCGCGAGCGCCATCGGTGTCGGCGCGGCGCTGGATGCAAAGAGCAAGGTCGGCGCCTGCGCCTCGACCGGGAATGCCGCGTCGTCCTTCGCCGGCATCGGCGCCTCGCTCGGACTCGAAACGGTGGTGTTCGTACCGCGCAACGCGCCGGAGGCCAAGGTCACCCAGCTACTCCTGTTCGGGGCCCGCGTGTTTTGCGTCGACGGCGACTACGACGAGACCTATGACCTCTGCGCCCAAGCCATTGCCGAGCAAGGTTGGTACAACCGCAACGCCGCGGTGAATCCCTTCCTCGTCGAGGGCAAGAAGACGGCCGCCTTCGAGATCGCCGAAGAGCTCGGCTTCGATCCTCCCGATGTGTGCATCGTCGCGGTCGGCGATGGGTGCATCCTCGGCAGTCTCTACAAGGGGTTCGAGCAGTTCCGCGCTCTCGGGCTCACTGCCCGCGTGCCACGTTTGATCGGCGTGCAAGCAGCCGGTGCCGATCCCCTGGTGCGGGCGTTCACATCCGGTGCACCCCCCGTGCCGATGCGCGCCACTTCGTATGCAGACAGCATCAACGTCGGCAAGCCGCGCAACGCCTTGAAGGCTCTCGAAGCGGTCCGCGCCACGAGCGGCAGCTTCTTGAGCGTCGACGACGAGGCGATTCGCGAGGCGCAGCGCTGTCTCTCCCGCCAAGCAGGTATCTTCGGCGAACCGGCGGGCGTCGCCAGCTTCGCCGGACTGCTGGCGGCACGGTCGCAGCAGCTCGTCGATCCGAGCGAGCGCATCGTGGTGTTGGTGACGGGTAACGGGCTCAAGGACGTGGACGGGGCGCGCAGCGCCGCGGGTCACGCCACACAGGTCGGTCCTCGCATGCAGGACCTGCGCCTGCACTTGCAACGCGCTTGACGGACGTCCGAGTCCGCGGCGAATGCGGAGGGAAACATGCAGACGTTTGCCAAGGCGACGATGCGTCTCGGTACGGAAACG
>DASRJO010000148.1:0-4014 GCA_035649435.1 Candidatus Krumholzibacteriia bacterium
ATGCGGCCAGCCGGTCGAGCGTCATGCGCGGATCGGTGCCCGACCAGACGAGCGCTTGAATCTCCCCGTAATCACAACATGGCAAGTGTGCGAGCCGAGCGAGAGGATTCTCCTGGGCGCTCGTCGTGCTGGATGCAAGCACGAGAACGCTCGTGAGCAGGATCGTGATGTTTGTCTTTGCCATGGCAATCCCCCGATCCACCAGATGCGGCCCGGATCGGCAAAGAGTGCCACAGCGCGTGGACACGGCCCAGACCAAAAAAAACCGCAGATGTCGCGAGGGCATCGCCCACGCGGGCGGAGGGGCTCTTGTCGGTGTCGCCAGGAGGCGGTAATCTCTCGTCGATGTCACCTTCTCCGCGCCCAGGCCTCTCGCTCATCGTCGCCGTGTACGAGCGCGAAGATTTCCTCGAACGCGTGCTGGTGAGCATCGAGGAGCAGAGCTTCCGCGATGTCGAGGTGGTGGTTGCCGACGACGGCTCGGGGCCGGGGATCCGCGCGCTGATCGGGCGCTGGCAAGGGCGGCTCGTGCACCCCATCGTGCACGAGTGGCACGAGGATCGCGGCTTCCGCAAGACGATCATCGTCAACCGCGCGGTGGCGCGCTCGCGTGCCGATTATCTCGTGTTCATCGACGGCGATTGCATTCTCCACCATCGCTTTCTCGAACGCCATGCCCGCCGGCGTCGCCCGCGCTGGGTCTTGTCCGGCCGGCGTGTGATGCTGGACGAAGGATTGACCGCGAGGTTGACCCTGGACGACATCCGGTCGCGACGGCTGGAGCGCCTGGCTTTCTGGTGGCCGCACGCGGGTCAGCACGACCGCAAGAACGGTTTCTACATGCCATGGTTGTTCGCGCTGCGCGGCCGCGGCCGCGACGACTACTCCATCCTCGGCTCGAACTTTTCGGTGCATCGGGAGGATTTCTTGAGCGTGAACGGCTACGACGAACGCATCGTCGGCCGCGGACTCGAGGACAACAACCTTTGGGCGCGGTTCATCAACAGCGGTGTCGCCATCAAGCCGGTCACCTTCGAGGCCATCCAGTATCATTGCCATCATCGATCCGAGCCAATGCCGCACGATGAAGCCTTCATTCGCGAGTTCCGTGAAACGCGCGAGACGCGCACGCCGCATGGAATCGTGAAGGGCTGAAAAGCAGGGCGCCGGCACGCGGCGAAGGAGAACACGGAATGCAGGTTCCGCTCGCGGATCGTGAAAGCCCGTTGGGCGATCAGGACATCTATCTCTTCAACGAGGGCACGCATTCGCGCCTGTACGCCAAGCTCGGCGCGCACGCCGGTCGTGGCGGCACGCATTTCGCCGTCTGGGCGCCCGAGGCCGAGTGGGTCGGCGTGTTGGGCGATTGGAACGATTGGGACGCGGCGCGTGCGCCGCTCGCGCGGCGGGGGAGCTCGGGAATCTGGGAGGGCTTCGTGCCCGATGTGGCGCGGGGAGCGCTGTACAAGTATCGCATTCACTCGCCGCACCAGGGCGTCCCGAGCGAGAAGGCCGATCCCATGGCGCTGCGGCACGAGGTGCCGCCGCGCACGGCCTCGGTCGTCTGGGATCTCGATTATTCCTGGGGAGACGCCGCCTGGCTGGCCGAGCGCAAGGGACGCAACGCCCTCGAAGCGCCGATGAGCATCTATGAAGTGCACTTGGGCTCGTGGCAACGCGTGCCGGAGGAGGGCAGCCGTTCACTCACCTATCGCGAGATCGCGCCGCGGCTCGCCAATTACGTGTTGGAGACCGGCTTCACCCACGTGGAATTCATGCCGGTGATGGAGCACCCGTTCGGCGGCTCGTGGGGCTATCAAGTGACCGGGTTCTTCGCGCCCTCGGCTCGCTTCGGCACGCCGCAGGACTTCATGTACCTCGTCGACGTGCTGCATCAGAACGGCATCGGCGTCATCCTCGACTGGGTGCCGTCGCATTTCCCCAACGACGCGCACGGCCTGGCCGCGTTCGACGGCACGCACTTGTACGAGCACGCCGACCCGCGCCAGGGCACGCATCCGGACTGGAAGACGCTCGTGTTCAACTATGGGCGGCACGAGGTGCGCAGCTTTCTGCTCAGCAGCGGCCTGTTGTGGCTCGAGGCCTATCATGTCGACGCGCTGCGCGTCGACGCCGTCGCCTCGATGCTCTACCTCGATTACTCGCGCCAGCCGGGGGAGTGGGTGCCGAACGCCTTCGGCGGCAAGGAGAACCTGGACGCAGTCACTTTCCTCCGCCGTTTCAACGAGGATGTGTATCGCTTGCAGCCCGACGTGCAGACCATCGCCGAGGAATCGACCGCCTGGCCGATGGTGTCGCGGCCAACCCATCTCGGCGGGCTCGGCTTCGGTCTCAAGTGGGACATGGGCTTCATGCACGACACCTTGCGCTACATGGCGATCGACCCCGTGCATCGCAAATATCATCACGACAAGCTGACGTTTCGTCTGTTGTACGCCTTCCGGGAGAACTTCGTGCTGCCCTACTCGCACGACGAGGTCGTGCACGGCAAGGGCTCGATGCTGGCCAAGATGCCCGGGGACGTCTGGCAAAAGTTCGCCAATTTGCGGCTGCTGTACGGCTACCAGTACGCCCAACCAGGCAAGAAGCTCCTGTTCATGGGCAGCGAGTTCGGGCAGTGGGCGGAATGGTCGCACGAAACGAGCCTGGACTGGCACCTGTTGCAGAGTCCGCAGCACCAGGGGCTCAAGCAGTGGGTGACCGATCTCAACCGCCTGTACCGCCAGCAAGCGGCACTGCATACCAGTGACTGCGACCCCGACGGCTTCAGCTGGGTCGATTGCTCGGACGCAGACAGCAGTGTGGTCAGCTTCTTGCGCCACGGGCGTTCCTCCGGCATGGTGCTCGCGGTGTTCAACTTCACCCCGGTGCCGCGACATGGCTATCGCATCGGCGTGCCGCGGGCTGGGTTCTGGCGCGAGGTCTCGAACAGCGATGCCGTGCATTACGGTGGCAGCGGCCACGGCAACTGGGGTGGCGTGAGCGCGGAAGCGATCCCCGCCCACGGCCGGACGCACTCACTGGCGCTCGTGTTGCCGCCGCTCGCCGCGGTCTTTCTCGTCCATGACGAGGCGGAGCGCGGATCCTGAGGCGCATGCGCATGCGATCCCATCTCGTCAAGCTGGCGCTCGTCATCGGCAGCGTCCTTGGCACCTTGGTCTTGGCCGACCTCGTGCTGCTGATCTGGCATGGGCCGGTGCGTGTGGTGGAGAATTTCTACGAGCCGCACCCGCACTACGGCTATCGCATGCGAGCGAACCTCGAGTTCGTGTTCGCGAGCCCGTACCACGGCTACGAGGCGCGCGTGCGCACCAACAGCCGCGGCTTGCGCGACGGCGAGACGGCGATTCCCAAACCGGCCGGGGTCTTCCGCATCCTTCTGCTCGGGGATTCGATGACGGCCGGACTCGAGGTCGAGCAGGGTGACACTTTCGAGTCCGTGTGCGAATCGCGCCTGCGGCGCCATGGTGCGGTGGACGTGGTGAACGCGGGTGTCCGCGGCTACAACCTGGACAACATCCTCGGTTTCTTCGAGAGCGAGGGCCCAGGCTACGCCGCCGACGTCGTCGTCTATGTCTTCACCGACAACGACGTCGTGTCGGACGAAGGATTCGCGCCCGAAGGCACCGACATTTCGCGCGGCTTCACCATCCGCGGCGCACTCGGGCGACTGGCGGCTTACTCGCACCTCACCTACCGCGTCGAGCTGTTGCGGCAGATGCGGAGTCTGCGCCGTCAGCGCGATCGAGACGCGGCGAAACCGGACACGGCCGTGCTCCCCGGCGGCTTGCTTGCCTTGTTCACCAACCAGAACTTCGCCGCCGTGCGCGAGTACCGCCTCACGGCGCAGCGCATCGAGCGCCTGGCGCTGCGCTGCGCCGCCCTGAGCGGCACCTTCTTGCTGGCCGGTGCGCCGCAGCAGGAAGAAATCGATCCCGCCGTGCAACGCTGGTGGGGCACGTTGCAGATCCCCAATGCCGACCATCTCGATTT
>DASRJO010000149.1:0-27707 GCA_035649435.1 Candidatus Krumholzibacteriia bacterium
CGCGGTCGAGCGAGATCATGCTTCTCCGCTGCGCGAGGTATTCGGGCGAGAGCAATGCATCGAGCGGGATCGAAACGAAATCCGGATCGCCGAGAAAGGTGTTGCGATCGGCGAAGGCGAGCGCCATCGCTTCGGCCACGAGATGCACCGGGATCGCCGGACGTGGCTGGTAGTTGGCGAGATCGAAGCCCTCGAGCATGCCGAGGATCTGCAGCAGCGTGACACCGCCCGAGCTCGGTGGCGGCATCCCCAAGATCTCGAGGTCACGGTAGCGCCCGCGCAACACCTCGCGTTCGACCGGACGATACGCGGCGAGGTCCGCCAACGTGATCCAGCCCCCGCCGCGTTGCATTTCGCTCGCGAGCGTTGCGGCGATCGATCCCGTGTAGAAAACGTCCGGTCCGCCGGTCGCGATCGCGCGCAGCGTCTGCGCCAGCTCGGGCTGCTTGATGCGCCGTCCCGCCGGCAGTGGTTTGCCGTCATCGAGGAACAATGCCGCCGCCTCGGGGAATTGCGCCAACCTGACGCGCTCTTCGGCGATGAGACCCGCGAGCTCGCCGTTGACTTCGAACCCCTCGGTCGCGAGTTCGATGGCGGGCTCGAGCAGACGGCTCCAGGGCAGCTTGCCGTACTTGGACCAGGCGAAATGCAGTCCGGCCACGGTCCCCGGCACGCCGGCGGCCTGATATCCGGTGCGCACGCGCAAGGTGTCCAGCTCGCCGTTCGCGTCGAGATAGGCATCGCGGTGCGCCGCCGCCGGTGCCGTTTCCCGGTAGTCGATGGCGGTGGCGAAGCCATCGCTCTGCCGGCGGAAGAGCAGGAAACCGCCGCCACCGAGGTTCCCCGCCTGCGGCAGCACCACGGCCAGCGCCATGGAGACCGCGACGGCGGCGTCGACCGCATTGCCACCCTCGCGCAGGATCTCGGCGCCGACACGGCTCGCTTCCGGATGTCGGCTCACGACCATGGCGTGTCGGCCTCCGGCCTCTTGGGAGGCGTGCGCGGGTGCGGTGATCGCGGTCGCCTGACAAGCGAAGACGAATCGCACCAGCATGGCGACCTTCGCCCCAGAGAGAATCGGTGCTCGTAACCGCATCGCCTGAGCTCCCGCGCACAGTCAAAATGCGCGCGCAGAGTCTAGGAGCCTGCGTGGACGAGTGTCAAAATCAGAGCGTTTCTCCGGGCAGCGGCGTGCTGCGCATCATCGGACTCCAGGCGGCCGCGCGCTCGGGGGTCCTTTACGCCGCCGCGGCGGATCGGTACCCTGGAGATCGAATGTCGTTCACGGAGTGCGTCATGAGCCTTCGACCCGCGCGCGCCGTCCGCCTGCCCCGCCGTGCGGGGCTGATGCCGGCTTCGCCCATCCGCAAGCTCGTACCCTACGCGGATCGGGCCCGCGCTCGCGGCGTGCATATCCATGCGCTCAACATCGGCCAGCCCGACATCGAAACACCGCCCGAGATGCTGCAGGCCTATCGCGATTTCACCGGTCCGGTGCTGGCTTACGGCCATTCGGCTGGATTGCTCGAATACCGTCAAGCGCTCGGGCGCTACTACCGAGCGCACGGCATCGCGGTCACCGCCGATGAAATCCTCGTCACGACCGGCGGTTCGGAGGCCTTGCTCTTCGCCCTGCTCGCCACCTGCGAAACCGGGGACAACGTGTTGGTGCCGGAGCCCTTCTACACCAATTACCTCGGCTTCGCCGTCATGGCCGGCGTCGAGGTGCGCGCGCTGCCGACTCGCGCCGAGGACGGCTTCCACCTGCCACCACGCACGGTAGTCGAGGCCAAGATCGACGCGCGCACGCGCGCGATCCTCTACTCGAGCCCGGGCAATCCGACGGGCACGGTGTTCGCGCGCGCCGAGCTGTCGATGCTGCGCGACGTGGCGCTCGAGCACGGCTTGTTCGTGATCGCCGACGAGGCATATCGCGAATTCATCTACGATGGCGCCAAACACACGAGCCTCTTCCACCTCGAAGGCATCTCCGACCGTGGCATCTTGGTGGACAGCGTTTCCAAGCGCTTCAGCGCCTGTGGCGCGCGCGTCGGTTGCCTGTTGACGCACAATCGCGAGATCTACGACCTGGTGCTGCGGTTCGGACAGGCGCGCCTTTGCCCGCCGACGGTGGACCAGCTCGCCTCGCAAGCGGCGTTGACGGCGCCGTCCGCTTACTTCGACACCACGCGGCACGAGTATCAAGCGCGGCGTGATGCGCTCGTCGCGGCGCTGTCAGATGTGCCGGGAGTGCGCTGCACGCGACCGGCGGGCGCGTTCTATCTGATGGCGACCTTACCGGTGGACGATTCCGAGCGTTTCGCACAGTGGATGCTGGAAGACTTCGCGCTCGACGGCAAAACGGTGATGATGGCACCCGGTGCCGGCTTCTACGCCACACCCGGTGTCGGTGGACAGGAGGTGCGATTGGCCTACGTGCTGCGGCGCGAGGATCTCCTGGACGCAGTGCGTGTGCTCGCTGCCGGCCTCGCCGAGTACCCCGGTCGCGTCTCTTGAGCCGGTCTGAGATGCAGTGCGAACACAGATCTCCGGGCGCGAAATCGGCAACAGCACGGGTTCTCCAGTCGCTCGCTTGTCCGGCCGCCGTGATCGCGGTCTGCCTCGCCGCAAACCCAGCCCAATCACAGCATGCGCACGCGACCGGGAGCGACACCGCCACTGCGCGCCATCGTTTCGACAATGCAGCGCAATGGGCACAGCGTTTCGAGGATCCCGTCCGCGACGCATGGCAGTGGCCCGACTCCGTCGTCGCCACCTTGGTCGAGCGCGATGATCTGATCATGGCCGACATCGGTTCGGCGACGGGCTATTTCCCTGTGCGCTTCGCCCGCCGGCTGCACCGCGGCTTGGTCTACGGCGCCGACATCGAGCCGGCGATGATCTTCTACCTCAACGACCGTGCGCGTAGCGAAGGGTTGAAGAACCTCATCAGCGTGCTGGCCGCCGCGGATGATCCGCACCTGCCGCAGGCAGTGGACCTCGTCTTCCTGTGCGATACGTATCATCATATCGATGCGCGCATCGCCTACTTCGAGCGGCTCAAGGCGCAACTTCGGCCCGGCGGCCGTGTGGCGATCGTGGATTTCCGCATCGACTCGAAGCAAGGGCCGCCGCACAAGCTGGCCAAGGAAGCCGTGCTCAACGAAATGGCCGCCGCCGGCTATCGCCTGGTGCGCGAGCACGACTTCCTCCCCGAGCAGTACTTCCTGATCTACGACCTCGGCGAGTAGCCATGGGCGGATCCCCGCGCATCGAGCGACCCGGCGTGCAGCGCGGCTACGACCTCTGGTCCGAGGCCTACGACGCGACGCTCAATCCATTGGTGGCGCTCGATCGCAGGTACACCTTGCGCGCGCTCGACCCGCGTCCCGGCGAATGGATTCTCGATGCCGGCTGCGGCACCGGCACCAATGCTCGGGTCATGCAAGCCGCAGGCGCGCATGTGGTGGGGCTCGACCTATCCCTCGGCATGCTGCGCATGGCTCGGCGAGCGCTCGCGTCCACATCGCTGGTGCAAGCCGACTTGCATGTCGCATGGCCACTCCGTGCGGGGACGTTCGATGCCGTTGTCTGCGCGCTCGTGTCGGAGCACCTCGGTGATCCACATTTCTTCTTCGCCGAGAGCTTCGCGGCCTTGCGCCCGCGAGGCAGGATCGTCTTTTCCGCCTTCCACCCCGAGCTCGTGGCCGCGGGCGTGGAAGCGAACTTCGAGAAGGATGGTGTCGAGTACCGGCTCGGCGCCGAGCTGCATACGGTGGCGGAGTTCGTTGCGGCGGTCGTGTCCACCGGTTTCCGCAATGTCCTGATCGAGGCCTATCCAGGCGATGCCGCGCTCGCTGCGGAGATTCCGCTGGCGCGAAAGTACATCGGCCGCTCGCTGCTGCTTCTGATCACTGCCTCGCGTCCGTGATCGGACACGTCGCCGCGCCCCGGCTCAGGCGCGCACCAGCGTCCAGATGCCGATGGCGATGAAGCCGATGCCCGCCACCCAGGTGAGGATGCGCGGGTCGAGGTGCTGGGACAGGACGCTTCCCGCCAACACACCGAGCGCCGAAGTGGCGACCAGTGCGCAGGCCGATGCCGCGAACACGACGAGCTTCGGGTGCTCGCCCTTGGCGGCATAGAGGAGGGTTGCGAGCTGTGTCTTGTCGCCGAGCTCGGCGACGAAAATCGTGGCGAACACAGTGCCGAAGAGACCCCAGGACATGGCGACCTCCGAGTCTGTGAACGAGCCTGTGGACCTGGGAACTCTACGCCACCGGCGACTTTCCCGACACTTGACGCCGGGCGGACGTGGCTTATCTTGTGGCCAGAGGTACAACGTCGAACGACCCCTGCAGCGGGACCGGAACGTTCCCCCACCTCCCCCGATCCCGCCGCGACTGCTCAGCCGCTCCGCCGGTCGTCAGCCAGGCCCCTGAGGGAGGCGCCATGCAGACTCACTGCTATTGGAAATCCGGACCAGCCCGGCGCGGGCTCGCCTGCGCGGCCATGTTGGTCCTATCGTCCGCGTCCGCGAGCGCGGTGGAAAAAGTTCGCAACGTCGTTTGGAACGCGGCCGAGGAAATCGAGTGGTCTCCAGGTCAGTCGGCCACGACACTCCGCTTCGATGCGGATCTCACAGCGCTCGAAACGAAGTACGCGATCACCTCGTTCTCGATCAACCTGACCCGCCCTCGGGGAGTTCCCGAGATGTTGGCGCGCTACACAGTCGGACCGCTTCCCGCGGGACTGCCCGCCGGAACCTCGGCCCGTTTCGAGATCAACTTCAGCATGAGTTGTGACTCCTACAGGGACCGCGTCGACATCGGTGTCGGGGAGGCGAGCATCAGCTACCTCCACCCGGCACGCGGCAATCTTCACAACGGCGTCCAGGTCGAAGGACGTTACGTCGCGGCCTCTTCCAAGGAATCCTTCGGCCTCCGCATTCTCGACCAGGACGGCCACGACTATGCCCTGAGTTTGCCGAAGGACACGTTTCATTGCATCAAAGCGCCCGAGCACGGAACACTCGGTGTCTTCTTCGACCCGCAAGGGAATACGTGCCAGGGAGTGATTCCTGCTGGAACGGTCGGTAAGGTCTACATCGTCGCGCACACGGGAGGCGGCACGGAGGACGGGATCGCAGGCGCCGAATTCCGTTTCGCCGGCGTGCCGAATGGTTGGGAAGTCTACTCCGTCCCCAATCCCGCCATCGTGGCCGTCGGGGATCCCTTCGCCGACGGCGTCGTGACCGGGTTCGTGTGCCAGCCGCCTTCGGAGGGAACCGTCCTGCTCTACACCGTGATCGTCTTCGCGCACGAAGACATCAACGACGTGCAGTTCGCGATCTTGCCACGCGATCCGCCGATCAGCTTCCCATGCCCGATGATGCTGGCGTGCGATTTCCCGGTGTTCACCAAGTACTGCGTCGAGAGCTCGCCCTGTTTCGTCAACGCCACCGGAGCCACCACCTGTGCTTCCCCCGTCGCTGTGTCGACCAAGACTTGGAGCCAGGTCAAAGGCTTTTATCGCTGAGTTTCGCAGCCCTCCCCTCGATGCCAACGGCCTCTCTCCATGTGGAGGGAGGCCGTTCGGCACCCAGGCCGCTCTACGGGCTATCTACTCGCGGAAGAGTGTCTTCACCGTGGCCCAGGTCGTCGACTCCACGGCAATCGGGTTGCCCGTCGTGAAGCTCCAAACCGGGCTCGAGGCAACGCCGCGTAGCCTGATCCCTCATCCAGGCCCCCGAATACCTCTGGCGCAGTGGCGTCGTGTGTGTGCAAGATCTGCGCAAGTTGGGCTGGTTGCGATCCCCCATGGAGCGCATCATGTGGCGCGTCTTCTTTCAGGCCTGGTTCTTGGCGTTGCTTGGTTGGATCGCTCTCTGCCATGGGGAGCCCCTGACCTACCTGGATGCCTACGAGGGCTTCACTCGGCTTCGACTCGATGCATCTCGTGTGGCCACGGTGCGAAAACTCACTTTCGAGCGGGAAGCCGCACGCTACGACCTCGAAGACGGCAGGCTCTATGTGGGTGCTCCCGTTTCTGGGCGTGTCTGCGCGGCGCTCTTCATCGGACAGGGTACCTTTTCATTCACACCCACGAACGAGATCGAAGCGGCCCAGCTGAGGAGATTCTACCGAGGTTCTTCGCTCTCGAGAGATTTCAACGTCCTCTTCCTGGTCTTCTCGGACAGCACGCTACAAGAGTTCGAACGACGCCTGTTGTTCGAACCGGCGGAAGTACCTAGCAGGGCACGCGAGGAGCTGACCTACTGTCTCAAGTACATCACCGACACAGAGGCACAGTACCTGTACACCCCGATGGCTGAAATGTTTCTGGAAGGCAGCCTGCCTGGTTTCTTCTACAGCCACTGCAGCGAATCAAGAACCGAGCCGTTGTTCTTTCAGATCGACCCCAGCCGGTTCGAAGAGGTTGCCTTTCTCAGACGCCCCGCGGATACCGGGATGCGGCACCGGCACGAAATCGTGTGTCAGTTCCCTAGGAGACATGCGAACGTGAGCCGCGAGCGCGTCTATGCGGTGAACACGCTGCATGCACCGTCGTATCGCATCGAGTGCACTTTCGCGGAGGATTTGGAGCTCACGGCCACAGCGGAGGTCGAGATTCGCTCCGATCGCGAGGTGAGCTGGATTCACCTCGCACTGTACGAGGAACTGGTGGTCGATTCGCTGCGCTGGGAAGGCGGGCCGAGCGTCGAGCACTTCAAGGGCAAACACAACCCGAATCTGTGGATCCAATGCGACCCGCCCTTGCGAGCGGGCGAGTCGAGAGTTCTGCGGGTGACGTACCATGGCAAGCTCATCCAACGAGTCGGCGATCTCTTCTACGTCGATTCGTACTGGGATTGGTACCCCACTCCGATTTACTCGACTGGCAGGTATCATCCCGAAAGCCGATCGCGCTTCGATCTCACCTACCATGTCCCCGAGCAGTTCGACTTGATCAGCGTGGGGCGGCAGATATCCACGTCGTCAGCGAACGGAATCGTCCCGTCGCGCTGGTCCGTGGAGACGCCCGTCCTTGCCGCCGGATTCGGCATCGGCTTCTTCGAAGAGCTGCCTGTCGAAGATGCACGGATCCCTCCACTGACGGTCTATACCACCGAAGGATTGCTGCGGAAAGGAGGCGCCGTCGACAAAGACGTGACGGAGAGCATCGCCGTGTTCCAGCAGCTGTTCGGGGCTTGCCCCATCGACGCGCTCCGGGTCATGGAGATCCCCACACACGGCGGCCGGGCATATCCCGGGCTCGTGCAGCTTTCCGCCTTCACCTTCGTGGACTCGCGTCCGACGCCGGTGGAGGAGGTCCTCCGCGCACACGAGGTCGCGCATCAGTGGTGGGGGACGGCCGTCGGGTTCGAGACGTATCACGATCAATGGATCAGCGAGGCCTTCGCCGAGTACGCGGGCCTGTGGTACATGCAGCTCAAGCGGGGCAACGAAACGTTCTTCGACGCCCTGAGACAACTGCGGCGACGGATCGTGGACAATCGTGATTTTCTCTTCGGCAAGGGCCAGGAAGCCGGACCCATTTGGTTGGGATCCCGGGTGGAAGGCAGTCAGACGTGGAATGACTACAGTGTGATCGTTTACAGCAAGGGTGCCTGGGTGCTTCACATGCTGCGTTGCATGTTGATGGACATAAAGAACATGGACGAAAAGCGGTTCCTCGCGCTCATGATGGACTTTTTCGCCAGCTACAATGGAAAGTCACCCTCGACACAGGACTTTCGTCGGGTGGTCGAAAAGTACGCTGGCCAGGACATGGGCTGGTTCTTCGATCAATGGGTCTACGGAACCGCCATCCCAACCTACGAATTCGACCAACGCATGGAGAAACTGGAGAGCGGCAACTGGCTCGTTCATTGCCGCGTGCGCCAAACCGGGGTGCCCGAGGATTTTCAGATGTACGTTCCCATCCGGATCGATTTCGACAACGATCGATATGTCAGGTTCCGTGTCTTCCTGAAGGGACCGCTTTCCGAGTTCGACCTGCCGGAGCTGCCAGAGAAGCCAAAAGCTGTTGTGTTCCACGATTTCGAATCGGTTCTCTGCGAGATCAAATGAGGCCGACAGGATCTCGTCCGGCTAGCGACCGGCACCGCAGGGCGCGAGAGTTCCTCTGCAGAAGGTCCTGTCGCGAACCCCCACCACACCAACCGATGCGGTTGGACCCTTTCAGCCGCCCCATTTGACGAAAACCCGCATCTCGGGGCTGCGCTGGTCGACGTCGGGAAACGCGGCGTAGTCGCGGCGGCTGTGGTAGAGCAGGTACTCGAGGCCGGTGCCGAAGAAGCTGCGGATCGGCACGTTGAAGCGCAGGTGCGTGAAGTTGCTGTAGCTCTCGACCTCGTTGCCATTGACCGAGTGGATGTAGGTCGACTCGTGGGCGAGCCTCAGGATGTCGCGGCCTTTGTGTGCGAACACGGCGGCGAACTCGAAGCCCGCGCCGGGGCCATAGTCGTACTCTCGCCCCGAGATGTTGAAATGATCCGACTTCGAAGCTCCGAGCAAGATAGCATTGACGTGCAGAGATGCACGCACATCGATGCCCTCGTGTCCCGTGAAGCGGGTCAAATAGCAGGCGCCGACGCTCTGGCCGCCGAACACGTAGGCTTCGTTGTCGATGTAATCGAAGTGCTGATAGGCTCCCACCAAGTGCTGAGCCCGTGCAGACTTGCTCAACGTCATGGCCCCGAGCAACCCATCGATCTCGATGCGGCCGATGCCATGCGGCTTGTTGTCGAAGTTGAGCTGCATGCCGAAGGTGAACGCATCGTAGGGCTTGCGGGGACCGGGTGTGAATGGACTGCCGTACTCAGTGTCGAACGCGACGAAGAGCTTGGACGTCGAGCGCTCCCAGAGCCTCTCGTCGCCGATCGTCCGCACACCGAAGCGCATGCTCCCATCCCGATGCTCGGGGAATCGATCCGGCGGATTCGCGTGCACCTCGAACGCCTCGCCCGTGAGCAGCCGATTGACGCCGCGGATCGGGCTCACCAGCAGGCCGGCGGTTTCGCGCCAGGCTCGATTCTCCGTCGCGGTGTTGTCGAGAACCATGCTCGACAGCCGGTGCAGAGCTTCGCCGAACGCGATGCCACCCACGGCCGTGTTGAGCCAATCGTTGACGGATGGATGGTGGTTCTCACCGGTGTACTCCCACAGCCAGGCGCCCGCGAACGAGTACATGCTCGACTCGTAGAAATCGTAGTTGTTGGAGCGCGCGGCTTCGAAGTACATCCCACCCTGCCACGGGTGCCTGAAGTTGTTGGCGGAGAAGGTGTTGTCGTCCCATTCGAAGCCGGCCTTCAAGTTCTCGTGAATGGACTCGAAGGTGACCACGAAGCCCTCGCTACTTTCGAAGAACGCGCGGCCGAACATCGTCATGATCAGATTGAAGCCGACGATCTCTCCCATTGTGCGCGCGATACACCAGTTCTGTACGAAAGACTCGGGTGTGCGCAGCGTGGCCGCACCAGCTGCACTCGTGTCCTGAAGAGCGAACGGCTGCAGAATCCCTCGCCCCGGCGCGGGCTGCAACAGGTCCAGAGCCGCGGTCTGCGCGCGGGCGGCGCCGGATCCTGCGGCGAGCAGCGCGAACAACAGACCGGCGACGACCCGGGATAGCCGGCGCGCCATCCAGACCCTTTGCTCGCTGCCTGTACTCACCGGCGTCTCCTGCTTCTTCATGCCGATCCACGCTCTGCGTGACTCAGTACATCGAGATCCCCAGGACCACGAGCGGTTCGATCTCGGTGGTCGCATCGGTCGAGTACTCCGAGAACACCGTGCTCATGCCGGCGCCACCGAAGATCGTGGTGCGGTCGCCGAGGCGCAGCTCACCCAGGGCGCGTGCCTGCAAGGCGAAGTGCAATCGGTCGTTCTCCGCCGGGTCGTCGCCCGACCCCGGCACGACGTGGACGAACCCGAGATCCGTATCCAGCTGCCAGCGGCGTGCGATGCCGAATGCGTAACCATAGTTCCAGGTGAGAAATGCCGTATCCTCACGTTCGGCGACCAGGTCGATGGACCCGAGCGTGAGCATGGAGTAGAACCCGCGCAACGACGTGCGGACGCCGGTGTTGATCGCGGCGTAGCTGCTGGCGAAAGTCACCCAGTCGGCGCCACCGTTCGGTGCCACGTTCACCAGACCGAGGGCGAAGTCACCGCTTCCCTTCGCGATGTTGACGAGCCCGATCTGCGCCCCGTGTGCCGTGTCCGTCCAGTTCAAGAGGCCGACCTGTGCGCCGTGGAACCGCCGAGCGTAGTCGAACAGTCCGGCTTGGATTCCCGTCACCTGCTCTTGCACGTAGTTGATGCCGCCCGATGCCTGGATCCCCCGCAACGACCCAGAAACCGCGTTGACGATGGAGGCGAATTGGACGTAGCGCACATCGGCATTCGCGAGGTTGTACACCGTCGAGACTTGGGCGCCGACGATCTCTTGTTCCGCGTAATTGAACAGGCTGGCGTATTGCACACCACGCCATGCACCGTGTGCGTAGCTGATCAGCCCGGATGCTTGCAGGCCGCGACCGTCACCGGCCACATACCCGAATCCTCCGGTGACGGCGAGACCGCGAACCTCTCCGCCGGTCACCGACACGGCACCCGTGAGCTGCAGTCCGCGCACTTCGCCGTGCACGCGCGCCACGACGCCGCTCAGATCGACGCCTCGAATCGCTCCCACGCGGCCGTACAGCAGGTTGAGACGAAAGTTCGTCGACACCATGGGATCGCTGCTGATGCTCAGCGGGTAGAAGAAGGAGAAGTTGACCGGATGATGCGGCGCCTCGGCTCGACTCTCGCTGCTACCGGCAGCGAGAAAGACACCCAGGATTGCGACGAGTCTCCGAACTTGTCCGACAGCGCGCATCCTGCTCGCGGCTCCTTGCCTGTGCTTCTGCGAGTCGGTGCGAGGCGAGGACAATCGCACCGATGGCCGACAGCCAGCGGGCAGTTTATGCGATCGATGGATGCAGGTACAAGCAGCTCTTGTGCTTTCTAGTCTCCTCCCGTCCGCCGAGTTCTCGAAATGGTGTAGACCACTTGCATGCGCTCCTCGGCTGAATGTACAGTCGGCGTGCCAGTGGGATCGGTGCCGCCTTTCCGATGGCGAGGAGCCGAGCATGCGCCAGCGTTCGATTTTCAGCTTCCTCGGGCTCGCGCTGTGGGTCTTGCTGTGGGCGCCGGCGTCGGACGCGATGCGCTTCCAGGAACGACCCAACTGGATGGTCGGAATCGGCTGGGGCTTCGGGCGCGGCGTGTTCGAAAACTCCACCACGGGTGAGGATTTGTACAAGGGCGGCTCCGCGCCGCAGATCCACGTCGGTTGGAAGCCGTCCAGTCCCTTCCTGCTCGGTGTGCATTACGAGGCCTGGATGCTGGAGTTCGGCAATCCGCCGACGAAGTTCCGCCGCAGCCTGCAGAATCTATCCGCCGGTCTGACCTGGTATCCTGGCAACCCCGAGAACGCATCGGGCGGCATCTACTTGCGCGCCGGCGGCGGCCTCGGCTGGGCCGGCACCGCGACCGTCCCGGTCGAAGAAGAGGAAGCGCAAACGCACGGCGACCGGGTGGATGAATGGGGTGTCGCTCTGTTCGGCGACGCCGGGTACGAGTTCTGGATCAGCGGCAACGCCACGCTCGGCGCCGGCTTGAGCTTCGACTACCTCGACATCGGCGAACAAATCGTCGGCACGGGATTCTTCGGCGCCGTGCTCCTCGATTTCAGCATCTATTTCTGACGCACGGCCTACTGCGGATCTTTTCGTGCCGCGGTTGCCCGGAGTTTGCGTGCATCGGCGATGTCCTGATCGCGCCCCGTTGCCTCCTTGTTCCGAAGCAGTGTGTCGCGACCAAGAAAAAACACCGGCAATCCATCCAGCTCGCCAGCGACCCTTTCATTCCAGGCCTCATCGATGCTTACACCCGTAATCGAGGTCAAGAGGTCGATGCGATTGGGCGGCCTTCCGAGCTGCAACACGAGATCGGGACGCAAGAAATCATCCATCGTGAGATCGAGATCGCTGAAGCCGAACGAATGTAATGATTCCATGATGCGCGCCGCATTCTCGCGGGTGGGCCGCACGAGGAAGTCGAGATCGCCGGTAAAACGCGGATGGCCGTGGAACGCCACCGCGTGGGCCCCAACGACCAAGTACTCAACTGCCCGCGAGTTGAACGACTCGATGAATTCTCTCAAATCCTTTTGCAGCTTCACCGAGGGACTCCCGATATCTCGCGACGAGATCCAAAAGGATCTCGACCCGCTCGTTCGGCGTCAAGGATGCATAGTATTGCTCATCGGCCCGTTCGGCTTCCGCAAAGCCGTGAAATACTCGTGCGACTCGTTCCATATTCAAAGTCTAACACGGATCGCCGCAAGAGCGATGCCAGAATGCGAGTCTCCCGGACATCCTCATACCCACACGGGCACCGGCGGGGCCCGCTGCGCACCGAATGGTTGTGGAACCGACAGCAATCCGGCGCGCCGCCGCCGGTTCACCAGCCCACGGGCACGCCGGCGTTTTGCTCGTCGAGCCACTTCATGAGCGGGGCGAAGTAGTCGAGGATCGCGGTCGCATCCATCTGTTGCTGCCCCGTGAGGGCGGCGAGCGCCACCGGCCACGGCTCCGAAAGGCCCATCTCCAGCATCTTCGCCAAGCGCTCGCCGGCCACCTTGTTGCCGTAGATCGAGCGCCGGTGGATCGGAGCCTTGTCGCCCGCGAGCTCGGTCATCGCGCGGTGGAATTGGAACTGCAGGATGTCGGCGAGGAAATAGCGCGTGTACGGCACGTTGGCAGGCACATGGTACTTGGCGCCGGGATCGAAGTCGGCTTCGGTGCGCGCCACGGGCGGCGAAACACCCTGGTACTTGAGGCGCAGCTTCCACCACTCGGCGTTGGCGTTCTCGGGCGTGATCTCGCCAGAGAAGAGCTTCCAGCGCCATTGATCGATGATGAGACCGAAGGGCAGGAACGCCACTTTGTCCAACGCGCGTTGCATGAGCAGCCCGATGTCGCGCGATGGATCGGGCTCGCTGTCGATCAGGCCCACCTTGTGCAGGTAGCTCGGCGTGATCGAGAGCGCGATGGCGTCGCCGATGGCCTCGTGGAAGCCGTCGTTGGCGCTGTCGCGGAAGAGATAAGACCGCTCGTTGTAGGCCCGCTGATAGAAGTTGTGCCCGAGCTCATGGTGGATGGTGTTGAAGTCTTCTTCGTTGAGCTCGATGCACATCTTGATGCGGAGATCGTGAACGGTGTCGACGTCCCAGGCGCTCGCGTGGCAGACGACCTCGCGGTCGCGCGGCTTGGTGAACTGCGACCGCTCCCAGAATGTCTGCGGCAGCGGTGCGAAGCCAAGCGAGGTGAAGAAGCGTTCGCCCGTCCGCACCATCTCGATCTCGTTCGGGATCTTGGCCTTGATCCGTGCCGTGAGGTCGATGCCGGCATCGGCGTTCTTGGGCGCGACCAACGGATAGATGTTGCTCCAGTCCTGCGCCCATATGTTGCCGAGCAGGTGCGCCGGGATCGGCCCGCTGGCGGGGACCGCGTCGCCGTAGGTCGCCCGCAGCTGCTTGCGCACGTAGGCATGCAGCGCGAGGTAGAGCGGCTCGACTTGTTGCCACAGCCGGTCCACCTCGGCAGCGAAGGCATCGGGCGGCATATCGTACTTCGACCGCCACATGGCACCCATGTTCGGGAACCCGAGCTCGCGTGCGCCCTTGTTGCCGAGCTCGACGTAGCGCAGGTAGTCCTTGCGCATGGCCGGCGTCGAGATCGCATGCCAGCCCGCCCAGGCGTCGCGCAGCTCCTTCTCGTTGCGGCTCGAAGCGAAGAGCTGCGTCAGCTTGCCGATGTCGAGACATTCCTCTTCACCGTTCGCCGCCTTGTGGCACCACTTGCCCTTGCCATACACGCCCTCCATCCGCGCCACGATCTCGGTCAGCTCCTGGCTCTCCTTGGGATCCGACGGCGCCGGCAGCGTGATCGACAGCTTCATGAGCTTGAGCTTGCGCTTCACATCGGCCGGCAGCTCGAGCCCGTCGTAGCGCACGGCGGCGTTGGCGTACTTCACCGTGGCATCGATGAGGCGCTGGTTCGCGACGGCAGCCAGCTTCTCCGTGTCGTCGGTGATGTAGGTGGACTTCACCCATTCGGCGCGTCCCTGCTCCACGGCGAGATCCAGAAGCCGGGCCTCTGCTTCAGCCACGAAGCGCGTGGCTTCGTCGGCTGTGGGTTTGCTCGTTTGTGCGAAAGCAACCCCGGCGAGATCTAATGTCAACAACGCCGCGAGAACAACCGTGGAGATCGCGTAATAACGCCGTGAAGCGTTCGAGGCTGAGGGCAAAAAGGGTCGGGACACGACAGCTAGACCTCCATGCTTGACCGCAAGCCCCTCACATGAAGGGCGACTTGCCGACACAATAACAGGTCCAAGCATGGGAGTGGGCTTTGACCAAATGGCACCCAAAGCCTACGGCTTCCCGTTCGCCGCGTTTCCCTTCTCCCCCAGCCTTTCCAGTACTTGTTGCGCGGAGGCGAACTGCGGATCGATGGCGAGAGCCTTGCGGTAGGCGGCGAGGCCATCCTCTCGGTGTCCTGAGGCGAGCAGGGCTTCCCCGAGGCTGTCCCATGTGTTGGCGGACTTCGGGTAGGCGCGCGTGTTGATCGTGAACGCTGCGATCGCTGCCTCGGCGCGGTGGGTGCGCAGCAACTCGTAGCCGAGCGCGTTGACTTCCGACTCGAGGTTGCGAAACCGGTTCGCCACGTCGAGACGAGCGTCTTCGAGGGCGCCGGCGGCGGCGGCTTCATCGCCACGTTGGAGCGCTTCTTCCATCCGCGCGGCGAAGGATGGCTCGGAACGCGCGCGCAGGATTGCGCGCATCGCCGGGTCCTTGTTGTCACGATAATCGCCCGATGCGAGCGGCGCGTAGATCCTCGGAACGATGGAATCCCTGTGATCGCGCGGGTCATCGGGATACCACGGGAGGGAAGACACATTCACCGTGATCCCGCTTCCCTGAAGCACCAGGGACAGATGGTCGCCGAAGAACACGGTGGCATTCCCAGTGGGCTCGCCCACGAAGGTCGCGTTCGTCCAGCGTTCCAAGTCCAGCACCAGGTTCATCGCGGCAGAGAAGGTGCGGCTGCCGATGATCACGAACAGGCGATCGGCCCGATCGAGTGCCGGCCGCGCCACGATGCCGCGAATCACCTGGCGGTTGAAGAACGAATTGCCACCGATGTTCTCGCGCAGATCGAGCACCAGCCGTGCGAGCGGCAGCGAGTCGGTTGCCGCGAACACGCCACGCCAGAACTCCGTGTTGGAACGAGGATGATTGTCAATGCTGACGACAGCACGGTACGACACGTAGAGCGTGCTGTCCGCGTTCACGTATTCCATCCAGTAAGGCCATCCAGGCTGACGCAGCCACAAGGCGGGTTCGGCCGCGCCGCGCATGTCCAGCCACCCAGAGCGGTCGATCGCGTCCATGGGGTTGTGTCCCTGTGGCTCGAAACGTCCGGCGGGGTGCAGCTCGACGTTCTCTTGCCGTCCATCCCGTTCGACCACCAGGACCATGCGCTCGGGATCCTCGACCAAACCCAATCCGTCCATGATCTCCGGGATCATGAGCCGTCCCGGTCCCCAGGCTCGGAGCCACCATTCATTCTCATGCGGAAGTGTGCTGGCCACCGCGGCGAGTGCCTGCTCCGTCGTGACGCGTCCGACTCGCACGACTCTCGCGCCGACGATCGCCGCCAGCTGGGGCGCGGCGGAGCGGACAAAGACACCATCTTCGAACCACTCGAGCTGGACCGGATAGTAGCGGGCGCCGATAGCGCGATCGAACATTGGATTGATCGTCGTGTGCCCATCGCGAGGTAGCGCCACGAGCTGCATGAATGCCACCAGTGCTTGATTGAGGCTCATCGTGTCGATCCCACGGTCGACAGCGGCCACCGCCGAATCCCACGACGCTTCGGTCATGCGATAGAACAGGTTCGGATGGCGCCGTGGCAGCTCCTCGGCGACGTACCGGAGATCTGCGCGCCAGGCGGTCGCATCGATGCGCGCAGCCTCCTGTGCGTGAGCGATTCCGGCCGACACATGGTTGGCGATGAGGATGGCGAAAACGATGAGAGCGATGGTTCGGCGCATTTCAACTCCTGCTGCGAGGGTTGGCATGGAACCTTAACGTGCGCCGACTCGACCGGTCTTGAATCCGTGTAACCTGGCGCGCCGCGCCGCTCCTGGAGTGATGCCGAGGGCCGATTGCATCGAGCGCGTGAGATGGCTCTGGTCGGCGAACCCAGCTGCCACTGCAACCGCGGAGAGCGGCAGCCTCGTGTCGGCGATCAATCGCTGTGCGTGGGCCAGGCGTAAGCGGCGCGCATAGTCCGAGACACAGGAGCCCATGTGATCGTGGAATGCGCGTGCAAGATGCACACGGTGGATGCCGGCGTCCTCGGCGAGCGCAGACACGGAGACGCGGCCGTGCTCGTCGTGCAGCCGCTCACGGACATGATCGAGCCAAGACGGTGGCGCCGTTCGTCGCCCTTCGAGTCGCCGGCGAATCTGCGCCAGCAGTTCCATCGTCCAGCCGTCGAGATTCAGGTTGCGATCGACGCCATTTTCGCCGGGCATGGTTTCGAATCGCGCGACCAACTGCGCGAACGTCCGGTCGGGCCCCATGAATCGGGGCGTTTGCACATCGCCGAGTGCGTCAGACTCCGGTTCCAGAACCAGGCACCGCGCCCCGGAGCCGCCGAAGTCGATGTCGTGTCGCGCAGGCCCGGACACGCGCACGGTCCCGGCTCCAACGTCCCGCCAGCCCCGGCCCTCGCGCTCGACGAATCCACCGCGAAGAACGATGCACACATGGACTGCCGGATGCTCGTGGCGGCGAAAACGCGTCTGCGGCGGAATCGTGAACGCGGCACAGCTCATCGCAGCTCCAGACTCGACAGATCGCACTCGCAGTCGTGCCCGCGGCCGGACAACGACTCGGCGGCTGTTCCCGCCGGCACGAGAGACCATTTGTATGACGGGATGTAACCGGTAAGGGTTGCGACGCGGCTCGGCGACGACAAGACGAGCCGCCACCTTGACACGGCGACGGCCACGGAGCAGCCTTTTGGCGTCGTTCGTCCGATCTGGGGATGCTTCTCACATGGCACCAGCAAGGAAGAAGCCGGCGCGATCCCGTTCGGCCCAGCCGAGCGCCCCGCGCGCCGATCCGCTTCGCCAGCATGTCGTCGCAACCCTCGACTGGCACAATGCGCACGTCGCGTTCGACGATGCCGTGGCGAATGTGCCGGCCGATCTTCGCGGCAAGCAACCGAGCGGTCTTCCCCACTCGCTGTGGCAGCTCGTCGAGCACTTGCGCCTCGCGCAGCGCGATATCTTGGACTTCTGTATCAATCCAGACTACAAGGAAGGCAAGTGGCCGGAGGACTACTGGCCGAATTCCCGAACACCGCCGACGCCAACGGCTTGGGACGAGAGCATTGCCGATTTCAAGCGTGATCTAGCCAAGCTCAAACGCATCGCCCGAGACGGGAAGATCGATCTCCTCGGCAAGTTGCCCTACGCGCCACAAGCGACCTACTTGCGCGAGTTGCTGCTGGTCGCGGATCACAATGCCTACCATGTCGGTCAGATCGTGACCGTCCGAAGACTCCTGGGGGCGTGGTCCGGATAAGACTGCGCCCGCTGACCCATCCTCTCACGATGGCGTGCGCATGCGCAGCGCGCTGACTTGGCGCCCGACGCAGCGGCCCTGCTCCACGCCGCGGTCGATTGCGGCCCGGAAGTGAATCCCGCCGTAGAGTCGCGAAACGGCTGCCTCTTCCGCGGCTGCGAAGAAATCGAAGAACGTGCGAGGCGCGAAGCCGCGCACATCGTGCGTGTGATCGGTGAACGAGATCGCGCCGAAAAGATCGGTCAGGACCTGAGCGGCCGCACCCGACTGCACCGAATGCCCAGAGGTGTACTCCGGAAATGGCGGAGTTGGAATGAGAGGCGTCCAATTCGCATCCAGTGTTTTCCGAATGCAGGTGATGGGCCGCATGAGGTTGTATTCGTACTTGGACCACCAGCAACTGATGAACCCGTCCGCGACCGCGATCCCCACCTTCGCATAGGTTTCCGCCGCGGTGTCGAGCGGATGACCGCCCCCAGCAAGGATCTGGCTGGCAATGGAGATGGAGTGTCCCGGAGGCGTTCCGGTCTGACCCGCCCCATCCGCCCAGAAACGCGCGATCGTGGCCTGCTCCGCCGTGAGCCCCCGGCTCGTTTCGAAAACCTCCTGCGCCTCCGCCATGAACTGGCTGCTCTCGACATCGGAGAACTCAGGCGGCGGGCCCGGGTCGCAGGAATTGTTTTTCTCCAGCGCGAACGGCCGCAGCTCTCCCCAGCACGGTTCGAGCGCAGGGGCGAAGGCCGGTGGGGTTGGCTCCCAGCTGCCTGCCCCAAGGGGGGCCGTGTAGGCGCAATTGCGCAACTCCGCAAGGCCGTCCGTTGCGGCCCACGCCAGGATGGCATTGGCGATTTCCACGCCGCGATCGACCGAGCGCTTCTTGATCCCGGCGGGAAGCGTGGCAGTGAATGATTCGGCAGTCTCCAGCTCCAGCGCGTCGATGGCGGCGAGCGTCGCCTCGCTGCCGCCGACGAACATGCCGCGCAACGCCGCCGCGAGCGCCGCATTCGCGACCACCGGCCAGTGGTACGCACGGCCGCCGGCACGCGGGAGATCGTGCAGTCCGTTCAGCTGGCCCTGCAGCGAGGCCGCCCCTCGCATCCCCGGGACCAGCGCCTCGTACAGGGTGACCCCCGCGTAGCCGAAAACGCGCGAGGCCATGGGCGGGCTGAGCCGCTCTGACTGCACCAACCGGTACGCCAAGTCGTACCACTCGAGTGGGACTTGGGAATCGTAGGCATTCACGTCCGCGGCATGCCACGGGCGATCCGCTCCTGGGCCTCGAGACTCGTCACCGAGGATTGGTTTGCCAGCATTCGTCGGGGCATTGGCGGGGGCGGGTTCGGTCGGGGGGCCATCGGCACAGCCTGCGATCAAGAACGCGAGAGCGAGAAAAACCTGGATCCCGAAAGATCCGGACAAACGCGGCATTTTCCCCAGGAGCATTCGTTCTCCAGCCCAGCACCGCACGCCGGCGCTCGGCCTGTTGAATAGGACACCTGGGGATTCACCAATTTTACCGCGGCAGGAGCACTACTTCAAGAGTCATCGACTCTCATTCTGTCTGTGTCATGGCGACCGACACCCTTTATATCGAATTCGCAGCGAAGCCAAGTGTGGAGAGCCGCGAAGTTTCGCCGGGTGTCGTCATCGATTACGCTGCCGACGGCGCCGGGGTGGGGATCGATGTCGACGAAGCGAGCTTGAAGTTGGACGTCACGGAAATGATCTGGAGCAGGCTTCCGGCACATTCGCCGAAGCTCCCAGTGTAGGCACCGCGGAATACTGCGCCAAACCTGTGCGGCGCAGCGCCAAGAGTTGGTAATTGCCTCGCGTGGCCAGTGGCTCGACGATCCAATCACCGGCGAGCAGCGTCGACAGACTCTCCCAGCGCTGGCGCGGCAGCGGCAGTTGCTGCACGCAAGCGATGGCGCTGTCAGCTTCCCGCAGACCCTCGATGACCGTTCGCGGATCGCTGTCCGGCCGCGGCAGGGCATGATAAAAGCGCCGAGGCGGCTGTACGCGACAGGAATAGAAGTAGCCGGACTCTTCTGAGACCCACACGACGTGTCCACCGTCTGCGAGGCGCGACACTTCGTCCACCAGGGAGCGCAGCTCCGGCGACCTGCGCATCCACAGATCGCTCTCGCCCGGATAGAGCTGCGGCGTGGATGCGAGAAGGGCCAGACCCAAGAGGCCCACGGCACCAGCGACCCGGCGCGATCGTGCCGCGATTCCCGCCAGACCAACGCCGGCATACGCCGCCCAGATACTGGCAACGACGAGAAAGTAACGCGGCTGTGTCCCGGCGTGAAAGACGAGCGTCGTGCCTGCGAGTGCGGCGAGATGTGCGAGCGCCGGCACGATCCATCCGCGTCCCCGGCACGCGCGCAACGCACGCACGACCCCCATCGTTCCGAGAAAAACGACTGGCAATGTCACCGCTTGCCAAATGCCTCCACCGAAGGTGAAGGCCTGGGAAATGATCGATCCTCCCAACGTCGGATCCTGCTGCACCACGTTCATGACGCGACCCGGCTGCTGCGTGATCACCGAGTCTGCGACATTCCACAAGACGAGAGGCACGGCTGCTGCAACGGCAAAAGCGATCGCCGTCCACCGGCGTGGCCAGAGCAGCACCGCGATCGCCGGCACGAGTACGATGCAGTCGAAGCGCATCCACGACGCCGCGGCCAGGCAGAACCAGCTCAGGAACAGCCAGCGGAAGGCTGTGCGCCGTTGCGCCTCGTACTCGCTGCGGGCCCGCAGCACGGCAGCCGTCGACGACACGACGAAGAACGCGAAGACCGGATTGACGTCGGGATTCGCCCCGTATGCGAGCGATACGGGCAGGACCGTCGCCAGTGCCGCCGCCACGACTGCGGCGAAGCTGCCCCAATGCGCTTGAACGCCACACGTGAGGATCCACACCGTGCCACCCGCTGCGCAGGCCGACAGCAAGACCCCCGACCACACAAGATCGTGGATGACCGCGTTGAAGAGAGCATGCAGGTACAGATGTGCGGGTAGCCAGAGGCCCGACCACACCCAGTGCGGGTCCTCGAGCCATTGCTGCAGCCAAGCCACGCGCGCCCCATCGTCACCCAAGCCGATGTCGGAGAACGCCGCAACCGCAATTCGCAAGCCAAACGCGAGCAGCCCAAAACCTGGCGCGAGCCAAGGGAATGAGGATCCGACTCGAGGGATGATCGCGCTGCTCACTGGCCGGAATGGAGCGGGTTCGCGCCAACCCGCTGCCAGCGCCTGCCGCACCACGGCACTGAGACCCGCGATCAATGTCACGATTCCCGCCAGCCCCCAAAGCCACGCGCCCGAATCGAGGAAGCGCGCCGTGCCTGGCGTGAGCGCACCGTCGGGCGTGAACGAGCTCAGCCACTGCGAGGCCGGGCGCAACGCCAGCGCCAAGGCCAACGCCAGCGCCCCGAACGCCCCAACGAGCAAGCGTCGGTCGAGCCCTCGGCCCTTGGACGCGACCTTCCAATAGGACTCAGATGTCATCGTTCACTTCTTGCGGAAGCGGAATTCGATTTCCTCGAAGCCGCCGACGAGAAAGCACCAGCCGCGCGAGGCTGCGAGCGGCGACAGACCGGCGAAGAAATCGATGACTTTGCCGATCCCTTCGGACAAATAGAAGAGACCTGGGGAGATGACGGTCTTCTTGAGATACGGCTGCGCCGACCAGCGCAGGCGCATGCGCTCGAGCACGAACTCCGTGCCCGTGTAACCGCCTTGGAACGCAGGGTCGAAGTAGTATGGAAAGGTGACGTCGAAGCCACGCTTGTGGTCGGCGTGAGTGAAGCCGCGGCTGAAGTGCGGCACGCGCACGACGAGGCGGCCGCCCGGCTGCAGGATGCGGTGCATTTCCGCCATGACATGAAAGGGCTCGGTCAGGTGCTCGAGAACGTGATCGGCTTCGATCAAGCGGAAGTGCTGCGCAGGAAATGGATATGGCAGCCGATCCAGATCTTGCACGACGTCGGGCTCGAGGGCGGGATCACAGTCGACGTTGAGGAATCCCGGCTTCTTGAAACGCCCGCAGCCCAAGTTGAGCTGCTCCTGCATCGGTTTGGTGACGTTCATGCTTCGTTGTCTCCCGCTTCCATCACGCGTCGAGCGTTGCAACCCGTCGATTTCGCCCTCGCTGCCGTCAAGCCCCGGCGCGTGCCGGCGATGTCGCCGGCCGCCCGGTGAAGCGATCGAACCACAATTGGAATACGAACAGGGTCCACAGCTGCTTGCGATTGTCGCGCACGCCGTTCCAATGCTCGTCCAGGAGGCGCGCCACCACCGGCCAGTCGAGGATGCCCTGCCGCCGAATGCGGCTTTCCGACAGCACGTCGCCTGCGAGCTCGCGCAGCTCGCTTCTGAACCACTTCGCCACCGGAATGCCGAACCCCTTCTTGCCACGACCGGCGATGCCGGGGGGCAGCCGGCTGCCCATCGCGCGCTTCAGAATGTACTTCGTCTGCATCCCGCGCAGCTTGAGGTCGGGGGGAATGCCGTTCAAGAACTCCACCAGAGTGTAGTCCAGAAACGGCGCCCGAACTTCGAGCGAGCACGCCATGCTGGCGCGATCGACCTTCACCAAGATGTCATCCTGCAAATAGAAACGGCAATACAGGTAGATCAGCCGCTCGAGTGGATTCGAGCTCGGGCATTCGGCTTCGGCGCGGGCGATGTCGTCGTAGACATCGTACTCAGCTCCGCCCAGGATCTCGGCCTGGCCGATCGGGTCGAAGGCACCGAGCCAGACTTGATTGCGCACACCGGGACGGTGCATGACGCCTTGGAGAAAGCGCTTGAGCTTGAAATCGAAACTGAAGTTGTCGTGTGACACCGGCAGGCGGGCGGCGAGCGGTTGCAAGACGCGCTCGTGCAACACACGCGGCACGCGATACAGACGCGCCGCGCGCTCGGCCTGGAAGGTTGGATAGCCGGCGAGGAGCTCGTCGCCGCCATCGCCGCCGAGAGCCACCGTCACGTGCTGGCGGGTGAAGCGCGACAAGAGATAGGTCGGCACGATCGAGGCATCCGCGAACGGTTCGTCGAGGAAACCGGCCACTTCCGGCAGGATGTCGACCATCGTCTCCGGTCGCAGGACATCCTCGCGATGATCGGTGCCGAAGAACTGCGCCACGCGGCGCGCGTGCGACGACTCGTCGAAAGACCGATCGTCGAAGCCGATGGAGAAAGTCTTGATCGACGCCGGCGGCATCAGCTCCGCCATCATTGCCACGATCGAGCTGGAGTCGATGCCACCGGAGAGAAATACACCGAGCGGCACGTCGCTCACCAGGCGCAGGCGCACCGCTTCGCGCAACCGGTCGCGCAGCTCGGCGGCGTAATCCGCCGCGTCCCGCCGCGCTCCGTTGCCCGCCCCATTGCGCGAGCTCGCGAAGCGCATGTCCCAATAGCGCCGCACGTCGGTTCGGCCACCCTCCCACAACAAGGTGTGCGCGGCCGGGAGCTTGTGCACCGACTCGAAGATGCACCAAGGAGACGGCACGTATTCATAGGCCAAATACTTGGCGAGCGCGCGTCGGTCGATGTCGCGCGGGCAATCCGGATGTTGCAGCAATCCCTTGAGCTCCGAAGCGAAGAGCAAACTCCGCCCTGTGTCGATCCAGTACAGCGGCTTTTTCCCCATGCGGTCGCGCGCCAGGAACAGGGAGCGCCGGCGCGCGTCCCAGATGGCGAAGGCGAACATGCCATTCAGCTTGTCGACGCAGGCGGTGCCATGTTCTTCCCAGAGATGGACCAGCGTCTCGGTGTCGGAGCGCGTGCGGAACGTGTGACCGCGCGCTTCCAGTTCGGCGCGGAGCGGCGCGAAGTTGTAGATCTCGCCGTTCAGAATGACCCACACGGAGCCGTCTTCATTGCACATGGGCTGGTGGCCGCCGGCCAGGTCGATGATCGAGAGCCGGCGGAAGCCGAGGCCGATACGTGGTCCGCGCTCGATCGCCTCTTCGATGTGGAATCCTTCGTCGTCCGGACCACGGTGGTGGAGCGCGTCGGTCATGCGCCGCAGCGCCACGGCATCCACGGGGCTGTCATAGCTCAAGATGCCGGCGATGCCGCACATGCTCTACTCGTCTTTTCCGACGTTGCGCGACTCGCCGATCCAGTAGATCGGCTTTGCCTGCGACTCGTGGTAGGTGCGGATGATGATCTCCGCCAGCAGACCGATGAAGATGAACGCGACACCCAAGGAGAACAAGAACACAGCCATCAGAATGAACGGGTTGCGGTGCACGAACGTGCCGTGCGCAACCTTCTCCCAGATGGTCTCGATCCCGGCCGCGACGCCTCCCGTGCACAGGAACAGGCCGATACCGCCGAAGAAATAGATGGGCTTCGTCGAATAGTCGGTGAGGAACTTCACCGTCAACAGATCGAGCACCACCTTCACGGTGCGCTTGATGCCGTACTTGCTGCTCCCGTAACGTCGTGGATGGTGCCGCAGAGGCACCTCGCAGATCTTGGCACCCATCAAGTTGGCCAGCGCCGGGATGAACCGGTGCATCTCGCCGTAGAGACGCGTGCCACGCAGCACCTCGACCCGGTACGCCTTGAGCGAACAGCCGTAGTCGTGCAGCTTGACGCCCGTGACCCGCCCGATGATCCAGTTGGCGATGCGGGACGGCACCTTGCGCAACAGTGTCTTGTCCTGGCGGTTCTTGCGCCAGCCGCTCACGACGTCGAATCCTTCGTCGATCTTCTGCAGCAAAAGTGGGATATCGCCGGGATCGTTCTGCAAATCGCCGTCCATGGGGATGACGACGCCGCCCCGCGCGTGATCGAAGCCGGCAACCATGGCGGCGGTCTGGCCGAAGTTGCGGCGCAGGCGCAGCAGGCGCAGGTGTGGATCGCGTTCGGCGATCGCGGCCAGCTTGCCGAAGGTCCCATCGGTCGAGCCATCGTCGACGAGGATCAGCTCGTACGTGCGCCCGATCGCATCCATCGCCGCCACCAGCTGAGCGTAGAGATGCGGCACGCTTTCCTCTTCGTTGAACAGCGGGATGACGATCGACAGCTCGACCGCCTGCGCTTGTTGCGTCGCGGCGCTGGGACTCGGCACGGATCGCGGGACCGTGGCCATGAATGAGACCTCGGGTGTATCGGATGGGGCGGAGGGGCGACAAGCGCCGCCGCTCGTCTGCGCTCTACTCCTAGCGGGGCCGCGTGCAAGGGTAGCACGCACCGCGGGGCCCATGCTAGGAGCCCGGACATGCCCGAACGACGGCGCGGAACGCTGGCGACGAGACAGCAGCGCGGGGCGCTGCAGCCGGCTACGCCGGAGCCACCTCGTTGCCAGATCCTGGCCTCGCCGCTATGGTTTCCGGCACCATGACGACGCAACCGGGACAAACAGCTGCCGTCGCCTGCCACGGGCTCGCGAAACGTTACGGTTCTGTGATTGCCGTCAACGGGCTCGATCTCGAGGTCCGGCGCGGCGAGTGCTTCGGACTCCTCGGCCCGAACGGGGCGGGAAAAACGACGACGGTCGAGATCCTCGAAGGGCTGACCAAGCCGGACGCAGGAGTCGTCGAGGTGCTCGGCGAGCGTTGGGGCCAGGGCGACGATCGGGCGCTGCGGGACCGGCTCGGCATCCAGCTGCAAGAGACGCGCTTCTACGACAAGTATTCGGTGCGCGAGACGATCCAGCTCTTCCGCAGCTTCTATCGCCGTGGCCCGACGCCCGACGAGGTGATCCGGCGCGTGCAATTGGAAGAGAAACGCGATGCCTGGGTCGTGAAGCTCTCGGGTGGTCAGAAGCAGCGACTCTCCGTCGCTTGCGCGCTGGTCAACGATCCAGATCTCCTGTTCCTCGATGAGCCCACCACCGGGCTCGACCCGCAATCGCGACGCCAGCTGTGGGAGCTGATCGACGACTACCGATCCGGCGGCGGCACGATCCTGCTCACCACCCATTACATGGACGAAGCCGAGCGCTTGTGCGACCGCGTGGCGATCGTCGATCACGGACGTGTCATCGCGCTCGGCACCCCCGCCGAGCTGATCGCAACCCTCGGCATCGAGCACGTTGTGGAATTCTCGCTCGATGGAGGCGGATCTCTCGAGCAGCCGGCCCTGGAGGCGCTGCCGAGCGTACGCCGCGTGCGCCGCGAAACGACGGGCTGGGCACTGCACGTCGAGGCCGCGCACGTCGCCGTGCCGGCACTCCTGGCGGCGGTCGAAAGCGGCGGCACCGGATTGGCGAGTCTCACCACCCACCATGCGACGCTCGAGGATCTGTTCGTGCACCTCACGGGTCGCACCTTGCGGGATTGAAGACATGGAAATCGCACGCGCTCTCGAACACAACGCTCTCTGGCAGCTGACTCGCGCCCGCACGATGGGTTTCCTGCGTGAGCCGGAAGCCGTGTTCTGGGTCTTCGTGTTTCCGATCTTGCTGGCGCTGGCGCTCGGCATCGCCTTCCGCACCCAGAAGCCGCAGCCGCTGCCCGTCGGCGTGGCCGCAGGAACAACCGCCGCCGTGCGCGAAGCATTGGCCACCGCGGCCGAATTGCGTGTGGTGCCGCTCGCTTCGGATGCGGAGGCCGAGCGCGCACTGCGCAACGGCACGATCGTGGCGCTCGTGCACGGCGAGGCCGGAGCATCCCGCGTCGTCTACGACCCGACACGCCAGGAAAACCAGCTGGCGCGCATGCTGATCGAGGACACGCTCCAACGCGCCGCAGGACGCGAGGATCCGGCGCGCATCGAGGCCATCACGCGCACGCAACGCGGCACGCGCTACATCGATTTCCTCTTGCCCGGTCTCATCGGCATGAACCTGCTCGGCACCGGAATGTGGGGCGTGGGCTTTCCGATCGCGACCGCACGGCAGCAGAAGCTGCTCAAGCGCTACATGGCCACTCCCATGCGTCGCGGCGAGTACCTGCTCTCTTTCCTGTTCGCGCGGCTCTTGTGGTTGCTGCTCGAAGTCGCAGCACTCTGCCTCTTCGGCAGGCTGGTGTTCGGGATCGGAATGAACGGATCGTGGCCCGCTTTCATTTCCGTCGTGCTCGCCGGCGCGCTGAGCTTTTCCGCCTTGGGGCTGCTGGTCGTGAGCCGCGCCAAGACCATCGAAGCCGTCTCGGGTCTGATGAACGTCGCCATGTTGCCGATGTGGTTGCTGTCCGGCACGTTCTTCGCGTCGAGTCGCTTCCCCCAAGTCGTGCAGCCCTTCGTGCAAGCCTTGCCTCTCACTGCCGTCAACAACTCGTTGCGGGCGCTGATGAACGACGGCTTGGGGTTTGCTGCGGTGACCCCCTCACTGGCTCTGCTCGCCGCCTGGGGCTTGGTGAGCTTCGTGGTGGCACTCCGCATCTTCCGCTGGGAGTAGGATGGCGCGGGGGTTTAGCCTCTGCGCGCCGAATGTCGGCTTGGGAAAGGTTCGAGCCTCGACCGCCACCTCCACGGTGCAGTCTCGACGAGGAGGGCATCATGCGTTTCGCACGCCCCGCGCTCGTTTCAAGAGGCAATCAATCATTCCACCCCGCGCTTCGCAACACGCACTCCGTGCTGCTGGTCGCGCTCGCCCTCTGCGGATGCACGTCCGATTCGAAGCGCCCTGAGAAGCTCACGGGCAACGTTCTCTATCGCGAACGCATGATGCTGCCTCCCGGTGCCACGGTCACGGTCACGCTCGAAGATGTCTCACGCGCCGACGCTCCGGCGGTCCAATTGGCCCAGACTGTTTTTCAACCGCAGGGCGGCCCCCCGTTCCCGTTCAGCTTGGAGTATGACCCGGCGCGGATCACGGCGGGTGCGCGCTACGCAGTTCGCGCCCGCATCGACAACCAAGGTCAATTGCTTTTCACAACGACCGAGTTCGTCGATCCCTTCGGCACAGACGCCGACAAAGGCGTGGAGCTGCTGGTACGCGCCGCCGCCCGCCCCGATGCGCGACAGACCTTGAGCCCGGGAACATTCGAGGGGATTCTTCCCTG